>JBCKWF010000020.1:0-23363 GCA_038922895.1 Gammaproteobacteria bacterium | reverse complement strand
AAAATGCCAGGTCCATCGGCAGGCCCTGGGTCCCATGTCCCATTGGCACGACCACGCAGGGAAACCCGGTCGAGTTATATCCCGCCATAGTTGCCGGAGAGGGGACATCCGACTCAACAAAGGTGGGGTCTTCCAGTTCATATACAGGATTTTTTATCACGCTGGCAAAACTCGTCTCGTAGGGAAACACCAGCACATCAACATTGTATTTTTCAAACACGGCCAGTTTGTCATTAGTGGCCTTCGGTAATGTCTCCTTGATCAGTTTTATGTATTCCGGGTCGTCGGTAGAGGTAGTTAATGACGCCTTCAAAAGCCGCATCGGACCCTCGTCTACCGGCAATGCGGATTTATTTACTACAGTCTCGTATAGCGAGATAAATTCTTTAACAGACCCCGGTGCGCCAGATAAGGTTGCGATATAGTCTTCCCAGTCGCGCCGGAAACGATAATCGGCGGTGCGCCTTATTTTGGTTTGCCCGTCGCCTGTATAACGGGCCATGAAATCTGCATCCAGCCTGATCTCGACCAGTATCGCGCCCAGTGCTTCGATCTGTTCAAGCGCTGCGCGGGCCATCGCATCGATTTCCGGGTCACCACCGAAAAAATTCCTCAACACACCAACCCGTTTCCCTTGCAGTGCCGCCTTGTCCAGAAATGTGGTGTAATCAATACGGTTATTTTTGATTTCGTAATTTTTAGCCAACTCTGTCCACACCGGCAGGCTGAGCGGATCGGCAGGGTCGGCAACGGCCATAACACTGAGCATATGTGCCACATCGGTAACAGTGCGGGCCATCGGTCCGGCCGTATCAAATTCCAGATCTTTAGGTGCAATCCCGGCACGACTGATAAGTCCGGTAGTAGGTCGCAAGCCAACAATGCCGGTATAGGCTGAAGGTCCGCGTACAGAAGTACTGGTATCGGTACCGACAGCGAGCATGGCGAAATTCGCAGCGATGGCGGCCGCTGAACCGCTGCTGGAACCGCCGGTATCACGTTTGAAGTTATATGGATTTATGGTCTGCCCGCTGACCGAGTTATAACTACCGCCGGCAAACTCGCCCATCGCAGCCTTGCCAAGGATGATCGCACCTGCCTCACGCAACTCGCGTGTCAATGTCGCATCCGTTGGCGGGACTATCCCTCGCAAAATTGCAGACCCATTCGTAGTAGGCATATCAAACGTATTGATATTGTCTTTCAACAAAACCGGGACACCATGCAATGGCCCACGTACGCCCTGTTCCTGTCTTTCCTTGTCCAGTTGTTCTGCCTGGGCGATAGCATCGGTATTCAGCGTAATAATTGAATTAATCCGGGGGCCTGTCTCGTCATAGGCATGGATGCGCTGCAGATACAGTTGTACCAGTTTCACAGCGGTTAATGTGCCGGCCTCATAACCGGTATGTACGTCCGCAATAGTCGCCTCCATGATGTCAAACTTGCTGACTGTGAAGTCACTTTCGCGCACGTTAAAACAGGAAGACAGCAGAGGTAAGGACAAAACAAGACATACCAGCTTTCCTTTTATATTCATCTGATGACCTCTGTGGATCGGCGGTTTCAAGAACCAAGTGCAACAAGATTAAGTTTCTCGGCCCAGTAAGCTTTGAAGTCAAAAGCGTCTTCAGGAAGGAAGAGTTCTGCTGGGCATTTCCAGTCTAGCGATTTTCTGGGTCTGGGGTTGAGTTTCCATGCAATGTCATCAAGCTCTACTTGCGAGAAGTTAGAGAGATCAGAACCTTTTGGCAGATACTGACGCAGCCAACCATGGGTGTTTTCGTTTTGCCCCCGCTCCCACGGGCTGTGCGGATGTGCGAAGTAAACTTTGATGCCAGTGTCTTCCGTGAGCTTCGCAGGTTGCGACATTTCGCGGCCTTGGTCATAGGTAAGCGAGCGGCGCAGATCCACATCAAAGCGTTGCAGGGGCGCACCAAAGACTGCTGTGGTTGCCTGCGCGGTGCCGTGGTTGAGTCTCACCAGAGCGACGTAAAGGGTCTTGCGTTCGACCAGCGTGCCGACTTGGGAGCGGTTGCCTGCACCCTTGATGTGGTCACCTTGCCAGTGACCAGGGACAAGGCGTTCAGCAATGTCGGCGGGGCGCAGATCGATGCTGGTCATGTTTGGAATCTGTCCGCGACGATCTTCTCCGCGTGAACGTGGTCGGCGCTGGTTGTGAGCATGCCGCAGCAACGCAATAGTCTCTGTGCGCAGCACACCTTTTGGCATCGTGTAGATCGCTTGGTAAATCGTTTCGTGGCACAGGCACTCGGGCTCGTGCATGCGCTTCAGTGTACCGGCAACCTGCTCAGGCGATAAACCTGGTTGCAGACCGTCACTGACCTTTTTCCATAACGCATTGCCAACCACAAGCTTGCGCTCGACACGCGGCATGACAGATAGGCGACGAGCGCGAAGATTCGCTCGGCTGGAAGAATAGCCACCTGCAATGGCTGGCCGTCCAACCGGGCGAGCAGCGGAAGCAGCCTTCCAGCCATTGCGGGCAAGTTCGCGGGTGATACATGCACGAGGTCGGTTCAAGCTCACGGCTATTGCACCAGGTGTAAATCCTTGCTGGAGCTGGGTTTGTACCCCAAGGGCAGGCTTCGCGCAATCAAAGTTCTGTCATCCAAGGTGATGTGTTTGTATTTTTTCGCCATGCAGCATTCTCCCATGAAAGAATGTTGCACTTGGAGTTAGAGCGCGCCCTCCATTAAAAGCTTGTTTTTTTGTTTTTCCAAATTTCCCAGTAAAACGATATCGCGTTGAGAGATCCGATTGCGTCTTACCAAAATAGATTCCGAATTTAAACGAAGTTGCGCCTTGGATATTTGCCCATGCTTTTGTTCTTGCCTCAACATATGTACAGAATGACGGCGTACGCTTGCCAATTACATATTCATCAAGAGTCGAATCCTTGAGACGACGAAGAGGATAAGCCCGTATAAATTGTCCACGCGCGCTAGTTGCCTTGTCTTCATGCGTTGTGTCATAGTTTCGAGAAAAGGCAAGAAGCTCAGTGTTCAGCGTGAATACTTTTGACATGAAAAATAATTATTATATTGGCCAATAAATATTGGTTAAGGGAATCAACGCTCGCGCTTCCATATCCATATTATGATAATGACGCAATATTTCTTTTACCAAATCATCCAAATCCAGTAATACAAGAGGAATAGATGCACGTTCAGCTTCATACCTCGCATCTTTGGTAAAACCACCCGTACTTACGTATAGACCTTTATCGTCCGAATGCCTGCCGCCAAGAAAGCTCCTTAACACAGTTGCACCGATAGCTTCATTTGGTCTATGTTTTACTTCTACTACAATTCTGGGGGTTTCAAATCCAAATCCATCGGGAGAGGCGATAATATCCTTACCTCTATCTGGTCCGCTAGGTGAAATGCGGGTTTTATATCCCATTGCCCGTAGCAATCCTGCCACAAGTTCCTGCATTTCTTGCCAGTCTAATTGTGAAATTTTATCTTTGATGAATTCCCGTGATTTTTCCTTAGATCTTTGGCTATGTCCTCTGTTACTTCCGACTCTTCTTCATGCTCAAAGACTTCAGGTATCTTTTTCCCTTCCAGTCTTGCCGTTATTTCGTCAGTTGCTTCAGTGGATAATAGAAACAAGGTGGATATTGCCCCAAGGGTATTTCTAGTACTTGTGCTGATTAAATCTCTGCTTACCTCACCTATCCATTTGACATTTCGAACTCTCGGCAATCCCGCTATGAGTTCAGGTTTATAGACAGGATCAGATGTTATTTCACCAACATGATAAATACGTCTGCTAGGGTCGTAAGTTATAACTTTGTCGCCAATTTTTATTTCATTTAAATATCTATATAACTGTCCGGTATTTAAAGCAACATTCGATTTACTACGATTAGGGTCTTCGCCTATTAATTTCTTTGAAATTTCTTTACGTGATTCACCCGGCTTGATATCTCCCACTTGATCCCCTCCAATTGCAACAATCCCTTTTTCGATAAAATCTTCAAGAGACTCTGCACCTTTACCTGCTCTAACCATCCACATTCTTTTATTAGTCATATGAACTCTAGGATTCAGAAAAAAATCCTCTCCCGGTTTTTTATTATTGTGTTAAAACTCAATTTATCTGCAGCGGTTAATCTACTATATGCATTCAAAACGTTGTTCATTATGCCATTTTATGAATTCTTCGGAAGGCAAATCATTTAAAGATTTGGGTAAATTCTGTAATTTCTGCCCATGGAACCGATAGTATTCACGGCCATTCTCAAATTGCTCTTTTACCCGACTGCTAACCAAGAAATTACAGTCTGAATCTATAGTCACATAGCCCTCATCGAAAAGCCGATGAATATCAGCCCGAAGTAGTAGACCGTTGCTTATCCGGTGCGGACCACTTTCACTGTAGGATTTGATATGTGCAGCTTCAAGTGCTGGCAGTGTCTTTTCATTGGTAACAGCACAGCGGCGATGATAGGCATCAGTGACCAGGATACGGAAAGATCCCTGACCTAATCTTGCACGAGCCAAAAACTCATTTCCATAACGTTCTACTTCCAGAACTTCAGTTTCCGACCTTGAAAATCTGGCTATTCTAGCCTGTACTGCCTCCCATAACCCTGCACCATATTCGTCGTTAGTATCATAGGAACGTCCACGTACAATATTTGGACTCCAATTTTCAGGAATGGGTATCCAGTCTTCTTCCGGGAAAAAAAACGGTTGCGCAAGAAGATTACAGCCAATCTCACTACCTACAGTTTGTTGGGTATGCCTATAACGGGTCGTACGAGCGATTAATTCCCGCAAAGATGTAACACCGTTCTTTTCCTGGAAGGCTTCCCAAGCCAGAAAACAAGGCAGGACAGTAAATCTTACAAAATAACCACCACCGACGACGTAATTATGCGGAGCATGCAATTTGAAAAGGAATAATGTACCTGGCTCCATATGCATCGGGCGCGTTGTGCCGGGCTGCCAGAAATTGACTTCGTCGGGTTTTATATTAGACAGATATGTAAACCAGTCAGTATCTGTTATGCCGACCCAGAAGATCATTCATAATGTCCTTATATATCTAGACAAATGATAAGCTGCTAGTCTCACATCTTCCTTGCTTAATATTTCTTTCTGACTCTGTATGAATTTAGGCAACCCTTTTGGATTGATTATCCAATGTTTATTATGATTATTACTTTCAACGTACCAACCAGGGAAAACAACCACAGGTTTAATAGCAAAATCCTTGCCGGTTGATTCTTTCAATGTTTCCTTTAGCCAGCTAGTTGCGGCTTCAACCTGAATTAAAATATCATCTTTATTTCCTACGCTATCAATATTCAGATGTGTTCCATCGTAATAAACTCTGGCCTCTTTCCCTTTGGGTTTTGAATAGGTTTTGGTTTCGATTACATAAATACCTTTCGGTGATAAAACCACATGATCAAGATTGAATTTATTCCCGACAATGTCATGAAAGACTATACAGCCATCCTGACGTAATTGTTCTAGAAACTGTCCAACTGCTTTTTCGTCGTCACGTCCCAATTTCAGGTTTTTAATATCCAATCTGAGTTGGAATATTTTATAAACGCAATAAACGACGGCCAGCAGTGAGAGCAAGGTCACAATGACAGGACGGCGTGTCATTGGGTGAAAGTAAAGCCACCAGTCATAAATTAACATGATAATAAGCATCATGGCAACCATGAAATATCCCATCATCTTCTCATCCACCAATGTATCAAGCATTTCTTGCGTGGATTGGCCTGCGTGACGAAGAGGCTTTGCCTTTAAAGGACTGACTTTAACTGTGGTTGTTTTAGACATAACTTGCATATCAATGCTTAAAAACTATCTCTCTATGAAACGCCAAATACTCTTGATGCTGTTTTGCTAATGTAATATTCATGTCCGGTCTTATCCCAAGAACTTCGAATTCCTCCAAATGATCCGATAGCATAATCGTCCCTGTGTCTTTGAAGCTAATTAAACCCAGATCAAAGACTTTGTCGAGATTGGGAAGGAGTAATACGCCATTGTACATATCCAACCTCTCGTAATTATCCGACGCCTTCCATGGCTTAATATGAGAAGCGATTAGTACGCGCGGGTTTTTGTACGCGGTAATTGCGCAACCGCCCCAATAATTAATGAGGTTCTGCCGAAACTGGCCCTGTCCTATCCTAGAATTTATTAGTATACTTTTCTCTGTTGCATCTAAGGCTGCATCACGGTTTATCGCCTCTATATCCTCACCAACCTCATACTGAGTAGTATCCGCCAAGAACTCACCGTAGAGATTCAGCGCGGCACTATACATTCCTTTGCCTTTGCTATCGCGGATACCAAATATTTCAAGTTTTCTTGCTTTGCCAGAGAGCGACATGAACTCTTGATACGAACCTATTTCAAATAAACCATTTTGTGATAGTCCCGCTTCCCTGATCCAGTTTGTAATGGAACCATCGATCGCTCCCACATAATTTTTGACAGTTTTTTCAGACTTGCCGATAGCCAATGCCCAATTTTCAAAACGACGGCCTAAATCATCCAGATTTTCTTGGAGTGCATAAAAGATAGCCGTTCGAGCTACTGGACTCTGCATAAAATAAAAAAGCTCAGAATCTAAATAGGCATAATCAATAATTTTGACGACAATTGCAGGGCTTCCGTGTCGTCGGCCATTTATTCTTTTTTGGTATTCTTCCTGATGGTCGGGATTGGGGCTGTGATGCCAAAAACTAGAAGATTCCAGATAGAAGAATGGCTGGGAGGGATCGTCCACATCGTTTCCGGATTTGTACTTTTCAAACCAGATTGAGAATTGCTTTTTGAGCAGATAATTTAAGACGATCTTATTTTCACTAATCTGCTTTTGATTGATTAAGTCCATAACCGCCATTAACAAACAGACTTTGTGTGGCTTTGGATGACCACTTGAACGATCAGGGCGTAGTGACCGTAATTCCTTGAGATAATAAGCGAGGTCTTTATTCATGCTTATTCCAATAGATGGCCTTGTCTGGCATAACCCAACGTACCCCGCCTCTAGGGTCCGGCACATCTCCCTGATATCTTGGGATTAAATGAATATGTAAATGCGGGACGGTCTGGCCGACTGCGGGACCATCATTGATGCCGATATTGTACGCATCGGGGGTATATTCACGGTCCAGTCCAGTTTTGGTTAATTTCATGGCATTGAGTATTGCGGTTTTTTCTTCAGTTGTGGTGTCAAAGAATGAGCTTATATGCCGCCTGGTTATAATTAATGAGTGGCCAGCGGACACAGGGAATCCGTCCCGTACGGTGAAGCAGTATTCATCTTCGTACATGATTCTTTCCGGTTCGATTTGGCAAAATGGACAGCTGGGTGTGTCTGCCATTGTTCTTTATTATTATTTATTCATTGAAGATTACGCGGAATTGACATGGAATCAAGGGATTACGATAGCTTGTTTGGTTAGGGACGGGAAGTTTCACATTATTATCACAATAGGGTGTAGGGATTTGCTGACAAGGGCCGCCCTCCTGCCTTTATAGGGTCGCCTGCGGCGGATTGTTTGACTGGATGCTGGTCGCTCCGGACATCCTGTCCTCGGCTTTGGCTCCTCGAGCGCTGTTCCAGACGCGCTTCTACCTCCTGCATCCATGCAGTCGTGCGTCGCCCTACCGCTTACATCTATGTAAGCGTCTCGCGACATTTCCCACGTCCTGTGGGTCGCCTTCGCCAGCATGACGGCACTTTGATAATTCGGCCCGGGGACGGGCCTCCTACATTAATATGACGGTTCCTGTTATTCAAAACCCGCCCATAATCTTTCTTTGCCATCCAATACCAGCCAGCCACCTTCTTTCAACTGATACATGTCACGTTGTCTGGTCTTGTCCGTCTTCTTTTTATATAACGCCTGGTACCAGGGCAAGCGTCGTAACTCCGCGATGGGTAGCGGTTGGCCTCTTTCCAATATATGGCTGACTATCGCGTATTGGCGGGTATTCAGTGTTTTCTCTTCATGCGCGCGTTTGAGCCGGCTTTCAAAGACCAGCAGGGTGACCAGCGCATTCACGCGATCGTGCAGGTGATTGATGCTGTCGACCATGCCTTGCAAAAAGAACTGCAGGAAAGCTGAGTTTGGATCTGGCTGATGTGTCTCTTCCAGCTTCCGGCAGGTATTGAATAATGTGAAATAGTGATCGATATGCTCGAAGTAATAACGGGCCTGGGCAAATGGCGCATACCGGAATCCGTCGTGCAGCAATATCGTCGCTTCCAGTACCCGTCCTACCCGCCCATTACCGTCCCAGAAGGGATGGATACACTCAAAGTAATAATGCACGAGCGGGGCGCGGATCAGCGCAGGGACACCGGCGCTTTGCAGTTCCCTGTGCCACAGGAACAATTGCTCCATCAATAAACGGATGTCCCCTTCATATTGCGGCGGCTTGTAACGGCCTCCGTGGGCCGCGTCCCCCACGTGGGTGGTAATACCTGCTGGATTGTTTCTTATCAACCCTGGACGGTTGTACTCATGCGGCAGGTCTTGCGTTACCAGCGCATGGATCTTGCAGACATAGTCCGAATTGATCTGGAAACCAGTATTGGCAGCTTGTATGAGCGCGTAATCATAGGCTGCTTTAAGGTTCACCGCGCGACGGCGTTCAGTATCCTTGACCGTGGCAGGATCCAGCTCAATGGCCTCCCCGGTTTCCTGCTCGGTAAGTGTGCCGCCTTCAATACTGTTGGTGCCGAAGATACTACTGACTATTACTTCCTTTTCAAGACGGTTTGCCACCTGGGACAAGGGTGAGACACGGAACCGCCGCTGGGCATCGTTGACCCGTAGAAGCAGCGATTCCAGGCTGGCGGGTACGGCACCGATTTGGAACGTAAACAGCCCGAAACGGGAGGTTTCGATGCGTTTCACCTGCCCAGGCAGAATAAATGTCATAAAATATGTCCTGAATAATGTCCTGTATTGACACTATATTAAATATAATATAATCATATAGTTATATAAAAACAATCTATATCAATGTCTATAAAAATGTCCGTCTGGTTATTATATTAGTCCTGAATACGGAATTTATCAAAACCAGATAATGAAAAGAGTTTGGTCGGTTATAAAAACCACCCTGTGGTTGAGTGTTTATTTACTGGATGCTGGTCGCTTCGGACGTCCTGTCCTCGGCTTTGGCTCCTCGAGCGCTTGTTCGAAAACGTGTTCCGGACGTTTTCTACCGCCTGCATCCGTGTAGGCGTCCCGACTCGACTTTACCGATTCCATCCCTGGAATCGTACCGCCTGCATCCATGCAGGCGTACGTCGCCCTACCGCTTACATCCATGTAAGCGGTAGGGCGACATTTCCCACATCCTGTGGGTCGCGTTCCAGGCTGTGTGAAAACTCTGTTTGAAGATGAACTTTTCTGGATGAAGGTGATCAGATCATGAAACCAGTTCATGGGGGTACGAAGATGGGTCATCAACAAGGTCAATCCCGCCACCAGGCGACGTTATTCCCGGAGGCATTGGATGAACTCATCCCGTCAGATCATCCGGTGCGGGTGGTGGATGCCTCCGTGAACAGTCTGGATTTAGGGGCATTGGGTTTTAACAAGGTGCAGACAGCAACGACGGGCCGCCCGCCGTATCATCCGGGGGATTTATTGAAATTGTACGTATACGGGTATTTGAATCAGGTGCAGAATGGCGAGCGCGGGGCGGCTTGCGAAGCGGCGGGGATCACCGCAGTGGTGCCCAAGCTCCGGTCGGTGAATCCACGCGGCAACTTCTTTGACAAGAGCCAGTTTGAGTACGGGCCCGACGGTCAGTCGAGGTAATGATTCTGTTGACGATCAAAAGTGCCACCAGACCGGCGAGGCAAGCGATTACAATGGAAAGGAACAACAGCCATGTATTATGGCTACCGGTCATAGACAGACCGGTTGCATGATCCGGTGGGGCAAAGCCCCAGAAATTCATCAGGTTTGGTCCCAAAAGAAACAACTCCACCTCAGCGGGTGTATGCTTATGTTATTCTGGAATCAGTTTAGCAAGTAATCATCGAGATGGAAGCAGAGACGGGAAAAAAGACCGGAAATCGGGGGCAGACCGGGTTATCCCGATTGCAGCATGCTATCAACTTACCCTCTCATATCCACTGCTTACACCTTCAGCAGAAAATACCAGTTGCCATAACTGCAAGCGTCTGGCACGGAAAGACCCGGCATTGGTCAGCAGGTAATAACGCCACATGCGGTAGAAACGTTTACCATATTTGTCCGCCATCTCCGGCCAGTGTCGTTCGAAGTTGGCATGCCAGGCCAGCAGTGTCCTGTCGTAGTCAGCGCCAAAATTGTGCATGTCTTCAATAACGAAAATGCCTTCAACTGCGCGGGTGATATCCACCATTGATGGCACTTGCGCATTAGGGAAAATGTATTTGTTCGACCAGGGTTCAGCAGCGTTGCGGGTCTTGCGCCTGCCGACGGTGTGCAGCAGGAACAGACCACCGGGTTTTAGACAACGTCTTGCTACCCGCATGAATTCGCGGTAGTTCTTGCGACCGACGTGTTCGAACATACCTA
This sequence comes from Gammaproteobacteria bacterium, assembly GCA_038922895.1. Classification (GTDB taxonomy): domain Bacteria; phylum Pseudomonadota; class Gammaproteobacteria; order Eutrophobiales; family Eutrophobiaceae; genus Eutrophobius. Next base: position 12,769 of record JBCKWF010000020.1, on the reverse strand, counting down.
TAGATACAATATGATCGTACTCGCCCTGCAGTGCGCGGTAGTCCTGTACCAGTACCTTTACCGGCAAATGTGCATAGCGTGCTTCCACCCAACGGCCTTGCTCTCTGGACACGGTGACGCCGAATACTTCTGCACCATAACGCTCGGCAGCAAACCCGGCAAAACTTCCCCAACCGCAACCGATGTCCAGAACCCGCTGACCCTGCTTTAATCCAATCTTGCGGCAGACCAGGTCCAGCTTGGCCTCCTGTGCCGCATCAATATTGTCCGCGTCCTTCCAGTAGCCGCAGGAATAGGTCAGGCGCTTGTCGAGCATGCGTTCGAACAGGTCATTACCGATATCATAATGCGCCTCACCCACCTCAAAGGCCCTGTACCTGCTCTGCAGGTTGGTCAGGCGTGCCTGCAAGGTAGGCCACAGCAGCGCTAATGGTGCTATCTTCCTCCGCAGTTCAGCGTGCGTGACTCGTGCAATAAACTGATCGACATGGTCACAATCCCACCAGCCGTCCATGTAGGCCTCACCCAGACCAAGCGTGCCTTTGGCAAGGATGCGCTGGAACAAACGATCATCGTGCAGGCGCATGTCCCATGGCCGATCGCCGTTAATGCGGACATCGGCGAGCAACAGTAGTTCTTCAACCTTGCGGTATGCAGTGTTCATTTAATCCGGAAGCTGGGCAATCCATCTCGTCAAGTGGCTCAATAATAATACAGAAAATGTTCAACCTTTCTTTATTGCCCCAGTTTCAGTTGTTCAGCGATATCCGCCCAGGAGACAAATTTGAAATTCTGGGTTTCATCATAGCGGCCGTCCTGCGCTACCATCAATCCCTGCGGAAAACCGGGCAAGGCCATGTGGGTAAGCTCGATACCATCGGTTTGCGAGGTCCCGTCAAGGCCTGCCTGTGCGTTGGCGCGAATCCGGAACATCCCCCTGTAGCTATGCGGTGGTTTGCGATCATAAACCGCGTAACTATCAGAGCCCTCTGAGGAGACAACGAGATAACCACCACCGTCCATGGTTTTATAAATGGCCAGACCTTCCAGATCTACGGCGAGTACACCCCCGGATTCAATCCGGGCGACCGCTGTCCGGCTGTCATCATCTCCCGGTTCGGCACCGTAACGCCAGACAGCGACCGTTTCCTCAGAGACATAGAGATAACCGTGGTCATCGTCCGTGACACACCCTTCAGCTACGCTACCGATATTGATCTGACGGACCAGTTCGGCGTCCACCTTGTTGCCGGCGACGGCGAACAGACGCCACTGGTGCATCAGACCATTACTGCTGGTGGCAAAGGCATACAGTTCACCGGTGCGGGCACTGCGATACATGCACAAGCCGTACAGGTCGTGAAATTCTGCGGGTATCGTGCGTGCATCGACGCGGCTGACATGCCGGCTTACCTCGTCGATCGCATAGATCGCCAGCGCGGTCTTGGTACGGTCCGAGCCGACGGCGATGTGGGCAAGTACCGGATTATTTTCAAATCCTGCACGCAGGTCGATATTGTTAATGCGTCCATCCGGTAGAAACTGGATCAGCTTGCCGGTCAGATCATACACCCCGAGCCCCGCGCCCTTGTCAGCACCAAGCACCAGACTGTCAGCAGGGTCACGCGGATTTATCCAGATGGCCGGGTCGTCAGCGGCATCTATGCCTCCGCTGACCGGCGCACTCAAGGCCAGTGTCCGGATCACAGCGTCGCGGCTTTCCGTTTGAACCATCTCCGTCGGGACTGAACCAGACGGCAAGGGTAGCAGGCGTATATCTCCATCACCTGCATCACCGGTAATCGCCACGGCAATGACATCCTGCATACGCCCATTCAGTGACAAGCTGCCGGTAGCAATGTCCGCGATCGAGCCGCTCAAGGGGCGACCGCTGAACGCCTCGGCAAAGCCCAGTTTGGCCACAATGGCACCATCAGCCGATACACGCAGAAACGCCTCGATGCCGGTATCGGCGAGCAGCGACACTCGTTCCCCACCTTGCAAGATACCGGCGACCGCGACGGGTTCATCCAGTTCCCCATACGGTTCATTCAGGGCCACAGGTTCCCGCACCGGCACTTCCTCCGGATCGACTACGACCTGCCACAGGCCCATCGCGGGTTCGGTCACATAGACTATGCCACTCTGGTCATCACTGCTACAGGCACTGGTAGCGCCACCGATGACTACCTGCTGGAGTTCCCGTGTAATGATCTGTCCTGAGGCACCGGTAAAAATCCGGAACTGGAACAAGCGGCCATGGTCCCCGCCTGCAAACAGATACAGACTGTCATCAAGCCGGTCCCGCGCGAAACACACGTGCGTCGTGCGGGGTGTTACCGGGATGATGCCCGCATCCCCCATCACGCCCGCATCGATAAAACGACCGGTGTCAGGATCCAGACCACGCAGGACGATGCGAAATTTGGCCAGATCAACTGTGGCGACGAGCAGCAGTTTACCGGACCCATGCTGATATTCGCCGGAGACGGCGACCCCGATTAGTTCAGAAAGCGGGTCATCGGAGTCCTGACCGTCCAGTACCTGACCGTCACCGGACAGAGATACGACACCTGCGAACGACAGTGCGGCCAGTATATACGGACGTTCACCACGGCTGATCGCCACGCTGCGTACTTCTCCCTTGTCAAAGTGAATATTTCCGCCCCGGACCTCGGTGATCGGGAGTGCGGCAATACGTCCTTGAACCAACAACAGACAAATGAGCAGGGCGATAACGGATACCGGATTGGCGATAATCATCCTGTTAATCATGCCTTGCTCCCCCTTGAATGAGTGATTGATCTTAATACCTGACTGCATTCTAAAGGCAACAGTACCACAGGTCCCGACAATGATCAGTTATGTGGAATAATCACGTCAACAAGAAAAAGGGCTTACTCGGGTGCCACCTTTATAATAAACGCTTCATCCGCACCGCCTCCGGACCGCGGTGAGGGAGGTGTCGTTACCGGGAAGTCCGTTGATTCAGAGTGTCCCGACATCAGGATATTTCCAGTAGCGTCGACGGTGATCGCCCGCCCGCGTTCATGCGCGCTGCCACCATGAAAGCTGGAATAAAGTATCTGGCGCGCGATTGGATCGAGTTTCATGATGAACGCATCCGCCTCCCCGCCTCCGAACTTTTCCTGCAGAGGCTGGTGGATGGGGAAGTCAGTGGCAGACGAGGTATAGCCGGTCAGGTAGATATTTCCTGCCTGGTCGAGTGCAAGCCCCCGACCGTAGTCGTTGCCGCTCCCGCCGATATAGGTCGAGAAGTTCAGACCTGAGCCTTTTGCGTTTAATGAGGTAACAAAGATGTCGTGGGTGCCTCCGCCAAACCTGGTCTGGATGGCATTCGCGCTCGGAAAATCCCGGGATCGGGTATATCCGCTGATGATCGCATTGCCGGATGCATCTACCGCGATAGAACGGCTTTCATCGTCACCAGTTCCTCCAATGAAGGTCGAGTAGTCGAACGCTGAGCCGGCCGCGTTCAGTTTTACTACAATTGCATCGTCGCCATCACCACCCCGGAACGCAGACTGATATGCGCCGACGGTGAGAAAGTCCAGAGAGTTACTCAGACCAGTAACATAGGCACTGCCGTTCGCATCGACCGTAATGGCGTGTCCGATGTCGTTACCGCTACCACCGAGATAGGTCGAATAGACTATGCTGGATCCATCCGGGCTGAGCTTGGTCACGAAACCGTCCTGTTCGCCGGCATAGGCCGGAATGATCGGATTCACCACGGGATAGTCTGTCGAATCGGTCCTGCCTGTCACGTAGACACTGCCGTTGCTGTCCAGCGCCAGTGAGCGGGCCTGATCGTATTCACTGCCGCCGATATAGGTAGAGTAAATCAGCGCAGAACCATCGCGATTCAGTTTGCTGATAAAAACATCGTCCGAACCACCGGCGTAACGTGCCTGTACAGGATTAAGCATTGGAAAATCGCTCGCCTCGGTGCGGCCCGCCACGTAGGTATTTCCCTCGGAGTCGACCCGAACAAAATGGGAGGTCGAGGTCTTGCTACCGCCAAGGTAGGTCATATAAATCAGTCTGGTACCGGTAGGATCGAGCTTGGCGACAAACGCCAACCGGTTCCCCTCAACCTCAAACATGCTGGCAGGATAGGCCAGGCTGTCTTCAGTTACAGGCAGATTCGGGGAAGAGGATCCCCCGGTGATGAAAATATTGCCTTCCCGGTCCGTGGTGATACCGATGACCTCCTCCTCGCCGCTGCCACCAAAAAAACGGGAAAAGACGAGCACGGGATCCACCACCAGCGTATGTTCCGACTGATAACCGGACAGTGCAAACCGGATCTCGCCTGCGTCACTCAGGACTTGTCTGGCATCGACTGCGTGTCGCTTGCCCTCAATCTGTTGATAGGCCGCGGGGACTGACTGGACAATGCTGCCTGCACCCCTGCTCAGCACCACCTGATCGTCGTCATTCAATATTGTCTCGTCGATACCTGTGAACACCATCTCAATCTGGTCCGGATCTACGCCGTGAGAGACGATGAAGTCGTATTCCAGCTGTCCGTCACGGTGGTAAAACACGAGGTCGATACCCGGATAAAGATCACGGTAGCGTACCTTGGCGTAGTGAGGGATCTGCCTGTTCCAGGCAGCGGAAGCATTACCAACAATATAGTGCGTACGTGCGTTCAGCAATTCCTCACCAATGATGTCAGACGCAGGATTCGAACCGTTGAAACGCATCCGCACGGGGGCGGTCCCACCGGGTAGTTTAAAAACCACCTGTTCGCGGGTCATGAAAAGCCGGACCTGGCCATAGCGTGCAAGATATTCCACCTGCGGTTCCGCCTGGCCCTGGTTCCTCTCAAAAGAGAATGGAAGCGCAGAAACGTCCGCTTCCAATCGGGTACTCATAAGTAAAAAAACGAACAGAGACAGACTTGTCTGTAACCACCTTTTACTCGATTCTGCCTTCATCGTGTGCATAGCGCCCCCGGCTGCTGGTTCAGGAATGATTAAGCCAAGATAGTCGCAGTCTTACACAGGGTCAAGATTTCATGAAAAACGTGGTCTGAAATGTCACTGATTTAACCCGTTCTGGCGTACGTAAGTGATAAACCATGACCTCTAGTGGCAGACCGGACTACCAGTTAAATAATAATGGGGCAGGAATCACTCGATACTTGTCTTCGACCCTTACTTGTAGTGGTCTGCCTGCTCTTTTCTTGTTGCTCTGCCCCGTTTATCCGGGGGTGGGGTATGGTCGTATTTGTAAAGGATTTGCTGAAGCGGTCAATGCTGGAAATATTTTCTCGTGTGACCCGCACGCTACTGAACAGATCGTGTCTGTATGCCTTATCGAGTATGCTGTTTTTCGGGGTTTTGCTGCCGGTGCTGGCGCAGGACGCTACACTCACTGGCGCAAGCAATTACGAGACCTCCCCGATAGTTGAATACCCGGCCGTGTTCTTTGAACGGTATAAACCGAGTACCGCACTGGACATGGTCCGCCAGGTCCCGGGGTTCCTGATTGATGACGGGGACGCATCCCGTGGATTTGCCGGGGCGGCAGGCAATTTATTGATCAATGGTCAATTCCCCAGTGCAAACAGGACCAACCGTCCGCAATATTGTCCAGAATCCCGGCCAGCCAGGTGATCGGGATCAAATTGATCCGGGGCCAGGTGAAGGGCATAGATCTGCGCGGACAATCAAGCGTGGTTGATGTCCTGTTAGCGGATGATGCCGCAGCTGCGGTCAGTTGGGAGGCTTAAGGGTTATACAGCACCGCAAGTCCGCTAAGGGCGGGGGCCCAGGCATCGTTATCTGATCGATGGCGTGAGGTCGAATACAATCTGGGTATCGAACTTTTACGTGATGGCAACGGCGAATACGGTAATGAGTATGTGTTTGACCACGATCACAATCTAGTTGAAACACGCTACGAGACACAAAAGGAAACCGGGTTCAGCTCAGGGCTGTTCATGAATGCGTCCTCCTGGCTCGGGGATACCTTCTTCCATCTGAATGGCAAATTCGGACTTGGTAACAGCCCCGAGCGGCATGCGTCAAACCGTGTTCCTGTTACAGGCAGTCCCCGCGATAATCTGGTCAAATATTCCCAGCACAGCGAGACCTATGAATTGGCAATGGATGCAGAACGCAAACTGGCTGACAAACTTGCCGGCAAGCTCATCCTGCTCTTTACTGACAGGCTGTGTCTGATATCACATCTACACAAACGTCCAATACGCTGCAGGACGCCCAATTACTGTTCAGACAGGCAGATACCATTGCCAAAACAACCGAGGCCATTGCACGACTGGAGCTGGACTGGTCAGCCCTGCCCGATCATGCCATACAGTTAAATATAGAGGGTGCCTATAATCTTCTGGATGGTTCCCTGTTTCAGGTGACGGATTCAAGTTTGAAGTGCAACTTTTGTAAGATTGTTTGGAGCCAAGCTGCGTTAGCATCGGAGCCTCTCAAACGACCAAGTAAAAGGCACACCCATGCAGCGCTACCAGCAGCTTACCAGCCAGCCACCATACCAGATTTCCGGGTTAAGCAAAGCAGGTTTGCAACCAGCACAAATTGCGGATGAGGTGGGGGTGGACAAGTCTACGCTTGCGCGTGAACTCAGGCGCAACCAGGGTCAACCCGGTTGGCGACCGCAACCGGCTCAGGGATTGAGGCACGCGCGGCGTCAGGCCTGTACCAATGCCAGGCAGTTTTGATTGAATGACTGGGCACAAGTCGAGAAGTTGATGCAGCCGGGCATGCGTCCAGATCCAGCGGCACAGCGGCTTGCATTGGAAGCTAGCTTGCAGATCAGTCACGCGACCATCTACCAGTACCTCTACGCGGACAAGGCGCCGAGGTGGCGACCTATGCCAGCACCCGGAGTAGCCATAACCAGCCACTTGCCAGCTTGCTGGCTTAGTGGAATGGCTAGTAGTTTCATCAGCCACCGCGCAGGGGGCGTTATGCAAGCGGGCAGGAGCGCCAGGGCATGCTCAAGCACAGAGTCAGCATTGACGAGTGTCCGGAGATCGTGGATCAAAAGACCCGTATAGGCGCCTGGGAGGGCGACACGGTCATCGGCAAAAATCATCGTGGTGCATTGGTCAGGTTGGCCGAGAGGAAATCGCGCTATGTGCTGGCATCCAAAGTGTCCAGCCAACCTGCAAAGGGCGTGACGGCGGCGGTAACGCGACTGCTGCGCCCCTACCAACGCAAGTGCCACACCGTGACCTTCGACAATGGCAAGGAGTTCGCAGAACCTGAGAAGATCGCGGCAGCTTTGCAGGCCGACATCTACTTCGCGCATCCTTACAGCTCATGGGAACGAGGGCTGAATGAAAACAGCAACGGATTGCTCAGACAGTATTTCCCCAAGGGGATGGAATTGACTGAGGTTACCCAGCAACAAGTGAAATGGGCGGTGGATCGTCTCAACCACCGGCCACGCAAAGTGCTGGGATACAGAACACCGTTTGAGGTATGCTTCGGGAGGAAGCTGCGCTACACCAAGGTACCGTCAGGTGTTGCACTTCGAATTTGAATCCACCCTCCCACAGCAGAATTGCACCATAAGGATAACCCCGGTAAAGCGAGTCGAGCAGATCGCGCACGCGGGTTGATCACCAGACGTAGCGGTGCTGCATCTCCGGCAGGCGCAATTCACCACGCTCGATCATACCCACAAGCTCTTCAACAGAAGCTTCTGCTTTGGCCATATTACCCCCTTAACAATCAGGCAGAAAACTGCCCCGCCAACCCATCCATCGTCATATTAACCGCAATCGCAGTATGCGGAATCAGCACATAGCGCCAAGGCTTGCCGCCGTTAGTGGCAGCATAGTCGGAAGCGTTTTTGCACCACTTGATGGCTGCTTCCTTCTTGGCCAGAACAATCGCGTCTTCCATCTGGTTACTGGCCTTGGGTTCCAGCATATAGATAGCATCTTTCGTTTCGGCAACAAAGTCTGGTTGATATTCAAGATGATCTGAACCATAGAAAATCTGAAACTGCCCCTTGGCTGGCTTGAACCACTTCAAGGCATCGCGTTCAAGTATGACGACAAGCACGCGCTCCGCTTCCGAAGCGAATTTCTGCACAGGATATAGACAACGCTTGAACCCGCCAAAAACGTACTTCGACATATTGCTCTTATCATCCGGCGACACGCGGTAATCAGCTGGCGGCTCATTGACGGAATAAGTGTAAGCACTGGGCTTTAACTCGGTAAATCCTTTGCTCACGACCACTTCATATTCGACAACTTCTTCCCAACTATGCTCCTGCATTTGGACGTGAATGAATCGTGTAATGTCTCGTTGGTAGCAACGTAACACCTTGCGTGTATCGTCCTCGGAAAGGTAGGCCATAAAATGCCGCACCGTCTGCGAGGCCAGGTCATACAACAGGTCTGCCTGATCGTCATAAGAAACGTCGTCGAAATTCACGAGGCCACTGACGATATAATCTTCTAAACGCCTTTCTTCCAGGCCACCCGCGCCCAAGGTTACTACCTCAAGTTGGTTGGTGCGCAAGTGTTGAATCCACAACTCATCAGAGACAGCCGGGTACTTAAGAGTATCCAGTTTCAGTGAAAAGGGCTTGAAGCCGGATTTCACCTCACCCTTCGGCACGACCAATATGCGCGGGATCTCTATCATCTGTTGCGTCACTAGCTCTACCGTTTTCGCCACGACTGCCGCGAAGTCCGGCCTCTCCGTTACACCTTCCAATTCCATTTGGGTAGGTCGATGTTGCTCTTCCACCGCCTTTACGATGGCCGCCTGTATCTCAGGTTTCATCAGATGCGCCAGCGTCGGCACGGTTGCGGGCTGCCCCTCCATTTTGCGGATCACCTCATAAGCGATCTGCGCCACCTTCTGCTCTTCCGGCTTGGTAAAGGCAGGCGGCTCGCCCTGCCCTGCTACTTTTGTACTGGTTGTTGCATCAGATGGCTTTAATCCAAGCTTAGTGGCAAGTTGTGACTGAGAAACGAGTGTTTCAGTCTTCTGTCCGAAATCGTTGTCATCCAGCACCAACGCCTGCAAGTGGATTGCAGAATCGGGCCGGTTCGCCTCATTGATGATTTCCTGAAACTTGTCATGCGCAATGATGTTGAGCCGATCCACTGCGGTTACTCCGGTGCGTTTGCCATAGGGCAGACGCAAGCCACGCCCAATTGACTGCTCGATCAGGATGCGCGCATTAGCGGCACGCAGTGGCACGATGGTATAGAGGTTGGTCACGTCCCAACCTTCCTTGAGCATATTGACGTGAATCACAATCTCGGTCGGCTCTTCGGTGCGTTCTACCTTGAGCAGACGCGCAATCATTTCTTCTTCTTCCGCGCCAGTCTTGCTGGAATCCACCTGAATGACCTTGTCCTTGTACCGCCCATCGAAGAAACCGTTGGACTGAATCAGCGCCAACAACTGGCTTGCGTGGGTCGTATCGCGGGCTATCACCAGCAAGAATGGTTTGACGATTGGATTACTACTTTCGCGGGCGTAGGTCTCAAGCTCAACCTTCACGCTCTCATGCAAGCGCACGCCATCTTCCAGCTTCAGCCGTTCGATTTCCTCCGGCGACATCCCATCCGGATTGAAATTCTTGCGCGTTACCACCGCAGGCTCTTTCACGAAGCCGTCCGCCATCGCCTTGCCCAGCGGGTAATCAACGATTACATTCTTGAACGGAACTGCCCCCTTCGCCGTCTCCACGAAGGGTGTCGCCGTCAACTCCAGCCCCAAAATCGGCTTAAGTTCGTTGATCGCCCGGATGCCCGCACTGGCGCGGTAGCGATGCGATTCATCCATCAGCAGCACCAGGTCGGGCAACCCGGCCAGATAATCGAAATAACTTTGCCCGATGTATTCCGAAAGCCGCTTGATGCGCGGTGCCTTTCCGCCTCGCACCTCGGAATTGATTTTCGAGATATTGAAAATATTGATACGCACCCCGCCGAACAAGGTTCCACTGGCGGGGTCGCGCTGCTCGTAGTTATCGCCGGTGATGATGGAAGGCGCATCAATGGCGAATTCCGCAATCCCCTTGAACACATACTTCGGATGTGTGCGGTCGGAAAAATCTACGATCAACTTGTTGTAGATGGTCAGATTCGGTGCCAACACAAAGAAATTGTTGATGCCGTGCGCCAAGTGCAAATAGCTGATGAAAGCACCCATCAGCCGCGTCTTACCGACACCCGTGGCCAGCGCAAAACACAGTGACGGAAATTCGCGCTCAAAATCCGTGACCGATGGAAACTCGCTGCGGATGATTTCAAGCGCGGAAGCAACATCAACATCTTTGCGTAGTGGTGCGATTTCCGTAATGCGATCCAGAATTTCCAACGAGCGGCGCTGTGGCGCGCGCAAACTCAAACGACCGGCAATGGCGTTGACGTGGCGGTTCATTGCTTCCCCTCCCCATCAAACAGCCCGCCCTGCCCTGCATTCGCTACCCCACGCCCACCTCGGGTCGTCCCCTCTCCCTCCGGGGGAGGATTAGGGTGGAGGTGCGTCGGGACGGGCTGCGCCTTCGGCAAATTCTCCACATTCAAACTGTAATCGTCATGCCCCCACTCGCAACGCGAAAGCACCTGCTTGGGAATTTTCTTGACGGTGAGATTCGGGTAATCGCCCCGACCACGGAAGGCAGTGCATAGCACCAACAGGCTGCGCTCCAAGCCAACTTCATCGCTCAATTGCTGAAGCTGCTCATGGTTCAGGTTGGCGGTAGTGACGTAGAGGAAATCCCGCTCGGTGGAATAGCCGTGCTGCCAGTAATGCGCGTCAGAAGGCGCATAGGTGAAACCTTCCAGCTTGCACAAGGCTTGCGCCAGCATCTCCGCGTTGTATTCCTTGTTGATGACCCACTGCCCCCAGCGGTCTTGCTGCAACAGGCTGGGCGCGAGGGTGTAGTAGCGGAAGCCGCCGCCGCCTTGCCAGTTCATGACCTTACTGATGCCGCCTGAGTCTGCGCCATCAATCACTTTTTGCAGGCGCGGAATGATGTGGGTGTGGCAGTGCTCGCCCAACTCCACCATGATCCAGCGGCGGCCCATCTTGTGGGCGACTGCGCCGGTGGTGCCGGAACCGGCGAAGGAGTCGAGGACGAGGTCGCCGGGGTTAGTGGCCAAATAAAGTATGCGATTTATTAAACGCTCAGGCTTTGGCGTATCAAATGAGTTGTCGCCTCCAAAAAGAACATTTATCTCTTTCTTAGCTTCTTGAGTTATGCCCAACTTCCGAATTTGTCCACCATGACCACGAATTTTGACCTTTAATTTCTGAAAGATATGTTTTCTTTCTAGGCACACCAGCACCATCCTTACCAAACCAAATTCGACCAGCTCGAATTTCTTCATCCATCCTTTCTTTTGTAAATCGCCAGCACAAATTACTCGGTAGATCTATTACTCGACCTACGGGAGTGACAAGTTTATAAAATTGGTTGGCGGTACCGTGTCCAGCTTGTGCCGTGCAGTCAGTCGATGCCCATGGGCCTCTTGGATCATTGTCTGGATTTTTAAAGTCTTTTTTACGCGACTCGCTAGTTTCAAGCTGATTAAAAGACTGATGGGTCAGAGGTGTTTTCCCGTACACAATAATGTGGTCGTGAGCAGCGCCTAGCCTTAATCGATTATCTGAGGATATACGCTTCTGCCAAACTACATTCGCCGCAAAATTTACACGACCAAACACTTCGTCGCACAGCACCTTCAAGTAATGTGCCTCGTTGTCGTCTATCGTGATCCACAGCGAACCATCCTCCGCCAGCAAGCGCCGGATTATCTCCAGCCGGTCACGCATCAACGACAGCCAGATGGAATGCTCCACGCCATCGTCGTAATGCGTGAACGCGCTGCCCGTGTTGTACGGCGGATCAATGAACACGCACTTCACCTTGCCCGAAAACTCTTGCTCCAGCGCCTTCAGCGCCAGCAGGTTGTCACCGAAGATTAGCCGGTTGTCGAAGATATCGTTCTCCGTCACCCGATGCTTCGCGTGATAACTTTTCGCCGGGTCTTCCAGCAAAATGCGCGGCTCCAACTTAGGCCGTACATCCTTGCCGATCCAGGAGAGTTCAAGTTTTTGTTTTTTGCTCATCAATATTTCTCAGTTTGTAAATTCGTACGCCATTTCTCTTGCTCGGTGTTTAGTCTAATGCGCAATCGAACTCTGCGCTTCTGCTTTATCGTGGTCACTATATTTCGTGATGAATTCACTGATCGACATATGTTCAAACGACTGAAAAAAATCTGCTCGACTTTTTTGCAAGCGAGCTAAGCTTTGCTCTGAGACACAAAGGATCAGATCACCCCGTGTGCGTGTGACAGCGACGAATGCAATTCGCCTCTCCTCTTGATCTGAGGCTGCATCTGACCACCAAATGACGGAAGGGCAGCGATTCTTGCGGGACTCTGGGCACACTAATACCGTTAGGTCATGTGTTTCGCCCTTAACCGCATGAACAGTCTGCATGGAAAGGTTGCCGCCATCGGAAAAGGTTGGCGCTATTGTAATTAGATACTCTTGTCGTATCATCGCTTTAGCATCACTCCTCGGCAGATTGATCTTCTTTCTGCTGCTACCATCTTTATTTTCTGGAACGACGTTTGCGATCCGCTCTTGCACAAAGTCAGCTATCCGCTTCCCCCATGCCCCAAAGCTCTCTCCATTCACCTCTAGGCTCGCCTCTAATAGGACTGCGACACATACACGTTTCCAAACCCCAGGATCAATTCCTTTTCCAG
>JBCKWF010000019.1:0-23498 GCA_038922895.1 Gammaproteobacteria bacterium | reverse complement strand
AAAGCCATCGCAAGAGGCCGGGTTGCGCTCAATCAGTGTGCAGCGTACACCGAGCTGCCCCAGAGTAATGGCCAGGGTCAGGCCAACCGGGCCCGCCCCGATAACGAGTACCTGTGTATCTGACATTACAGTCTAGTTTGTCAGCGGTGGCAGTGTTGCCTTTTCCGCCTCGTACGCAGCTTCCATCTTCGGTTTCATCCCTTTTGCGGCCAGTGCATCAGCAAACATGGTACGTACCTGACGGCTCTCGTCTGCATAATCAATCTGATGTCCGCCGATACGTTTACTGATCCAGGCCTTGGGTACACCCTGTGAATTACGGATGGCGACACCCTCATACTTGTAGGCAAGATAACGTGCCAAGTCCGTACCCGTGTAGAACGGGATTTTATGTTTCTTTGCGGTCGCCTCTGTATCTGCTGCGACACCACCGACCAGTGCGACAACCTCGGCCTCCTTGATATTGGCCAGACCTTCCAGATGCTTGTTTGAAATGGCACCTTCGCCGACAACACATATCTTCATCTTTTACTTCTCCTTAACGATCAAAATCATTTTTTGCTCTTCTGCCAGAGATTGGCTCGCGAGGAGTGAGGAATAAGCACGGAAGTTCTGCACTGCTTACTCCTCACCCCTCACGATTTAACCCTCACGTATTTTCAATAATGATGTTCCCAATGGCCGTATTCGAACCCGGCACATGGTAAAAACGATAAACCTCTTTCACCTTATCATTCAGGGCGCCGCGCATAATCAACCACATGATCAGCTCTATCCCTTCCGCACCGGCCTCGCGCATGTATTCAATATGCGGCAATTGCACCAGTCGTTGCGGGTCGGCGGTCAGATCATCCAGAAACTTGTTGTCCCACTCCCGGTTAATCAATCCTGCGCGCTCACCGTGCAACTGGTGTGACATCCCGCCGGTACCAAACACAACTACGCGCAGGTCCTGATCAAAGTTTTCAACCGCCTTGCGTATTGCCTCACCCAGTTTGAAACAGCGCTTGCCGGTCGGAGGTGGATACTGTACGACATTGACTGCCAGCGGGATGACCCTGAATGGCCACTCCTGCGGCTGACCGCACATCAAACTGAGTGGCACGGTCAAGCCATGATCGACCGCCATTTCATTAACGACGGCCAGATCGAATCCGGCAAATATCAGTGACTCAGCCAGATGCCGTGATAACTCCAGATGGCCCTTGATGACCGGAACAGGTCGCGGCCCCCAGCCCTCATCTGCCGGCGGATATTCAGCGGCAATACCGAGAGCGAAGGTCGGCACAACGTCGAGGCCAAATGCAGTACCGTGATCGTTATAGACAAGTATAACTACGTCCGGCTTTATTTCCGCCAACCATTGTTTTGATCTCTGGTAGCCATCAAAAATCGGTTTCCAGTAAGGTTCACCTGACTTGCCGTTATCGAGGGCCGCACCGACGGCCGGTACGTGGGAGGTGCCTACACCGGCGAGTATTTTTGCCATTATTTTTTCCCCGTAATACTGCGATTGCCTATGGGCGATCGACCACCCTTCAGCATCATGTCGGCATACTCTTGCTGGGAAACACCTGACATCTCGGCAGCGATATACTGGAATGACTTGCCGAGGGTTGCACCGATCTTGGAGGTGTAATAGATATTGCCGCCCAGTTTGACCATGCCGAGCCAGTCGCGATCCAGTACGGATTGTCGCTGCTCTGCTGTCATCGGGAATTTTTCCAGATAACCCCGCTCGTCCTCAAGAAAGGCCTTGCAGTTTTCCGGCTTCAGCAGCGACATACAGAACATATTCAGATGATAACCCTGATGTGAGCGTTCGAAGTCGAATACATAGGTGCCCGGAATATCATCATAATCACGTGGTTTTCTCATTATGGATCCGCCTAGCTTTACAGTTGATCGACGTTACTTTTAATCGGAATTAACTGGGCAAGCGGAGCTTCCTCCGGTGCGCGACCTATGTCACGCCACTCGGTATTTTTGGGTACTATACCCTCAAATGACTGCAAGCGGTTTTGAGTTATACGAGGAGTCGTGCCTATTGCAGGGCCGCCCTCAGCAATGGTCTTCGCGGCACGTACCATCTGGCGACGAAATTCAACAATGGCCAGATCGCTGGCACCCAGTCGATCCCCGGATCGATCAGCTATGGCGCCCATCGTTTCCCACATTGCGATATCCTGGTTGGGGATGCCACGGATACCGGTAAAACTCTCGCCAGTTTTCATCAGTGTACGGTTCTGGCCGTAGTTAGCGCAGGTATTATATTGGTTAAACGATTCATCCACGCCCACACCGACCTGCAATGCCAGGAATTTACGCCAGGTTTCCGTGTCAGGTGTAGATTCCGGTCGTCCGAATGCGATGAAGTGAAAAGCGGTATGCGTATCATCGATCGGCACGTGCAGAACGGCAATCCCGTACCGGCTGTTTGGTGGAATCAGTACCGTGTAGGGGGCTAAGAACAATGTAGTGCGCACATAATCATGTGTCGCCGCATCCTTAATCGGCCGTCGGATTGCCGCATAGCGAAAACCGAAAGGCGTCGCTTCAACCTGCAAGCGTGGTGACTTGTCTGTTGACGGCCGATACCAGAGGGAGTCCGATGCACCAGCCCTGCTCACTTTGGCTGGCACCATGTCAGTAGAATGCAGGGTTGACGAATGGGCAGAATCAATGGCACCTTCAAGTATTTGTGCCCAGTTACAATTTATTTTTGCCTTGCCAATTGAAATTTTGGTGTCGCTTTTGTCGCTTTCCGGCTGGAAAACCGGCACCTGGAATTCAGGTATGTTTTCCTGATCACCCATGTATACCCATATAAACCCGGCAGCTTCGTGGGTGCGGTAGGCCTTTTGCCTGACCTTATGTGCAAAGCCTGACTCTGCGGGTTCAGACGGCATCTCGACTATGGTGCCATCTACAGTCACTTTCCAGCCATGGTACAGGCAACGCAGGCCACATTCCTCGTTTCTGCCAAGCGCCAGAGATGCCTTACGGTGCGGACATTGTTCATCAATGACACCAACCCGGCCCTCAGTGTCACGAAATGCAACGAGGTTTTCACCCAGCAGGCGTACCCGCACTGGTTTACCATCTATTTCAGGGACCTGCTCCGACAGGCAGGCCAGCAACCAGTGGCTACGCATGATTTTGCCCATGGGCGCATCGCCTTCAACGCGACACAGCAGATCATTGTCTTCGTGGGATAACATCAGACTTTCCTCCTGTCTTCGATAATATTTGGCACAATGACATCAGTCATGTGCAGTCAGCTGGTATGTTCTTCAATCTTTATCCGTGGTCAGCTTGTATGGCTTTGTGTGTATATTACGCAAAAATAAAATCCGAGTTTTGATCCAGATCAAATTCACTCTTCAGACAGCGTGCTAGTTTGACCCTGCGAAATGCAGCACATTTGAGGAGCTTATCAATGTTAACCAAAGAAAAAAATGATTTGGTCACACAAACCGGCCCTGGCACACCCATGGGCAATGTATACCGGAGCTACTGGATACCGGCATTACTGGCAGAGGAACTGCCCGAACCAAACAGTCCGCCTGTGCGCGTCCAGCTATTATCAGAATTCCTGCTCGCTTTTCGTGACAGTGAGAACAGGCTCGGTCTGATAGATGAATTTTGTGCCCATCGTTGCGTATCATTATGGTTTGGTCGCAACGAGGACAAAGGTCTGCGTTGTCCATATCATGGCTGGAAGTTTGATGTAACCGGACAGTGTGTCGATGTTCCTTCCGAGTCACATGACTTCTGCAAGAATATCAAACTGACCTCCTACCCGCTGGTAGAAAAGGGCGGCATACTCTGGGCCTACATGGGCGACCCGAAGAAACAACCACCCTTGCCAGAATATGAATTCTGTACCGTACCAGCAGGCCAACGCTATATATCCAAACGCTATCAGGAATCCAACTGGTTACAGTCACTGGAAGGTGGCATAGATTCCAGCCACGTTTCCTTCCTGCACAGCGCCAATCTGGAAACTGACCCATTGTTCAAGGGTACGGCTGGCAATAAATATAACATTCAGGATCTGCAACCGGTATTTGAAGTGGTGGACCATCCGGGAGGATTATTAATCGGTGCCCGTCGTAATGCAGAAAATGACCAGTACTACTGGCGCATTACGCCCTGGTTAATGCCCAGCTTTACCATGGTTCCACCACGCGGTGATTATCCGGTTCATGGACATTTCTGGATTCCGATAGACGATACACATTGCTGGGCATGGAGCTATGATTACAAGCCAAACCGGGATCTTACCGAAAAGGAACGCTGGTCGATGCAACAGGGCAAGGGTGTGCATTGTGAATATGTACCCGGCACCTATACCCCGAAAGCAAACCGCAGCAACAATTACCTGATGGATCGTGAAGCCCAGCGTATGGGTTCTACCTACAGTGGTGTTGAAGGCATTGCGATACAGGACGGCTCCCTGCAGGAAAGCATGGTGGGTATCGACCCTGTTTCCGGTCAGCGCGTTGCCTGGGGCGGAATCTGTGATCGTACCAAGGAAGTACTGGCCCCGACTGACAGAGGTATCATGCTGGCACGTCGCAAGCTGTTCGCAGCGATAGAAGCCTTGCAGGAGCGTGGAGAAACTCCTCCAGGTGTCGATCCGGAAACACAAAAAATCCGGTCTGCCTCGGTACTACTGCCACGTGACAAACCGTATAACGAAGCCGCCAGGGATGCACTCAAAACCAAACCCGGCATACCACACGCTTCCGTATAATCCCCCTGTAGTTATTGTTCGGGGACCAGGAATCTGACCTGGCCCCCGTTTTTTTACTGATTATTCCTGAAACAGGCTGGCATCAAATACCAGTTTGCCGGCGACAAAGGTCAGATCAATATCCAGTTTGTCCAGTTCATTAGCAGGGACCGCCATATAATCACCACTCAACACCGCCATATCGGCCCATTTGCCAGGTTCGAGTGTACCCAAATTGTCCTGTTCTGCAATGAACGTAGCGGCGTTCACTGTTATCATCTTCAGTGCCGTTTGTCTGTCAATCGCCTGCGCCAGCGCGATGAGCTTGCCGTTATCATCTGTCCTCGTTACTGCATATTTCATCATCTTCATCGGATGGTTGCTGCCGGAGCCACCCTCAAAATGTACATGCACACCCATGTCTATCAGGTCCTTGACCGGTTGTAATGTGTCTATCTGCTTGCCGTATTCATAAAAGATGACCGGGACACCATTCACTTCGCGTGGTTCAAATAATTCGCCAATATTTAATGCAAACCTCAGCTTGTCATTATATTTCAGTATCATCGGATAATTGTCCTTGTGCCAGACCACATTATGATCATAGGCATTCGGCTTGGTCTGCTTGAACAGTACTTCTCCCGCATAGGCATTATCGACGGCGTTCAGCACCACCTTCATCGCACCGCTGCCCATATTGTGGTTGCCGTTGGTGTTCCAGCCGTACTTGTTCAACAGGCGCATCGTGTTCCAGTCGGTCTGCATCTTGTCTTCCTCACTCATCTGGTCCCAGGTAAGGCCGGTCACACTCTCACCTGACCATTTGTTCCAGCCATGCGGCGTTCCACCGACATCCGGGAAAATCCGATCCTTCGCCTGTATTGTCAGCATACCTGAGGGACTGTTAGTACCGTCATCGACAGAGGCCAGCGCCGCGCCGACTATCTTTACCATCGCGCCACGATTCGGATCATACAATGAGAAGTTGACCATATTGCCGATACGTTTCAGATACTGTTCCGGAAACGGGTTCTGGCGGGTGAAGTCATGGCCTGGATAAACCCGCATAAGTAATTGCCCCGAATGAAACAACTCGTTCAACATACTGATAGTCAGACCACTCATGTGACCGGTAGCGGTGGTCACACCTGAACTGAGATAACCCATGAACGAGGCCTTCGCATCTTCCATGCCTTGCTCAATGTACGCCCGGCTTGGATAGGGGCGCACCTGCCAGCCGATAAATCCGGTGGCCTCATGGAACAACGAACCGGTCGGCTCACCCTTTTCATTTTTGTCAACACCGAAATGGTCACGCGGCAGTCCCATTTCAAATGCCTTCTCCAGCATCGCATGGTTGACCCTGACGTCGCTGCTGGTATAGAACAATGCCACCGGGTTGGCAGGTGCAATCTCATCAATATCATCGGCGGTCCAGGCCTGCGCCTCGAGCGGGTAGTCCTTCGGCATATTGATAAAGACCGGGTCACCTGCGTGTGCCTTGCCCAATACCTCATCAATCGATTTCAGCAATTCCTGCAACTCTTCTCCCTTGATACGTCCGGACAGCCATCCATCCACGAGTGTGTCCTTATAGATATCACCACCGGGTACGGCATTATCGCCATCGTTATAAATATAACCCGGTGTTACGCTCCTGCCCTTCAGATCAATCTGCTGGGTCTCCGGTCCGGCCAGCGCCAGCATGTCGTCATTACTACCGGTTGCCAGCACGCGACCGTCACGCACCGCAATCGCCTCGGCTATAGTGAAATTCTGATCTATCGTAAGCACTTTGCCGTTTAGCAACACCAGATCGGCATAATTCATTAGTAAAGGGGATTGCGCGAGCAGGGCGCTACTGATGGTTATGCCTGTAAGTAACAATACCGCTATCCAGACAGAAAATAATTTCATATGAGTTACTTCTGTTTGAGCCGAAATGAAAGCTACCAGTATTTTTTTGTAATACCTGCAGTTGGGCGGGTATAACCCTGCTGCCAGATTCGCAGTTTTTAATGCAGTGTCAGTTAACTGAGCCCTTATCCGCTATCTTGCCGGTAAACGGCTTCGCGCCTGCCTGCAAAAGCGCCTCTACAACATCTTTATAGCCCTGATTAGGAGGACGTCTGTATCTGTCGTCATATCTTCCAACGGGTATATTCCGGTAATAACGCATCTCCGGATCGCCCATTGCAATCATCAGCGGGGTCTGGCCATATCTGTCTGCGGGATCCAGCTCTGCGCCATTCTCGGCCAGAAACCTGACCATGTCTTTCCAGCCCAGACTCGCTGCAAAATGTAAGGCAGTGCGACCATCAATTTTACCTGTGCCAGGCCCATTCACGGCATCATCGTTTGTCAGGCGGGCGTTCACATCCACCTCTCCCATTGCGAGTGCGAGTTTGGCCGCTTCAATCGCTTGCTTTTCATCGCGGACACCCTTTTCTGCACCTGAGCCGGCCGCCAGCATAAACAGGGTTGCGCCACCGTTTGTTTTTGCCTTCTTGTCAGTCTGGCCTTTCTCCACCAGGATGCGCATTGAAGTCGTATCACCTGAGGCCGCTGCCAGCAGCAATGGTGTCGCACCTGCTATATCAATCTGGGGTGGATCCTCATTGCCACGGATGAATTTATGATCCAGAAATGAGACAGAGGCCTCGACCCGTGCCTCCGGATCCGCGCCTGCATCCAGTAAGGCCTCCACAAGCTCAGGCATATTTTTGCGTTCCCAACCCAGATGATCTGTAGTCGTTTTGGCATAACCATTCATAATCAATACGCCTTCATGCAAGGCGTAATGCAAAGGCGCAACTCCCCATCCATCTTTCATATTCGGGTCAGCACCCTTGTCCAGCAGAAACAATGCGAAATCTTCATGACCGGCAGCTGTAGCAATGACCAGCGCACTGCCTTCTTCATCTGTCGCATAGTTTATATCTGCGCCTGCCTCCAGCAACAAGCGGGCTGACTCAATACCGCCCTTCTGTGCAGCAAAAAGCAGCGGGGTGAAACCACCGGACGATTTGCGAAACCGGACCGTTTTCGGGAAATTTTGCCCGAACGAACTGGGTACCTTGACGATAAATGGCTCCGGTGCGGGCACAAGCCTCGAACGGGCAGCGACATCTGCTCCACCACTGATCAGTTCGCTGATCACATCTGCATGGTTTTCCGCAGCAGCCCACATCAATGCGGTCTGGTCCTGGCTGCCCTCCTTTGCATTCGCATCTGCCCCATGCGCAAGCATTGCCTTAACCGCCTCTGCCGTCCCGGTATTGGCACAGGTCATCAGCGCTGTCTCACCCGACCATTTTGCACTGTCCGGATCTGCACCTGCTTTAAGCAAGGCCGATACTATGACCGTATTCTGGTTTGTGCAGGCAAGATGCAATGGACTGATGCCATATTCGTTTGCAAGTTTAACGTCAGCGCCTGCCCGGACAAGCAATTCGACGATGCCCTCGTCGTTGTTATAGACCGCCCATGCGAGTGCAGTACTACCGTCCGCCTGGGCAGAATTAACATCTGCTTTTGCCTCAAGCAGGGACTTTAATGTATCGACGTCACTTGCCTTCGCGGCCGTTACCAGATCTTCTGCTGCCACAGGGCCGACAGACAGTGCCAGCGCGACTAAGGCACTCCTTCCCAACTTGCCGATTAACGGGTACATCACTCCCTCCACTCTGCTACTGAGACATTAAATGCTTCTATAATTCAACTTATGCGTTGCCGAGCCCGGGCAATATACCGGTTGCATCAGATTTTTCGGTACGGTATTCCTCTGCGGGAACATTCGCTATGTCCAGCGTTGCAAGATGCAGGTTGGACAGGGGCTGACTATCATAATGAAGATGTCTGCCACCCTTGATCTTGTTCTGTGCACCGCCGAAGACAAGTATTGGCACGTTTACAGACAGATGCAGGTTTGAATCACTATGCGCACCACCGGTTACAATCAGTGAGTTATCGAGCAATGTACTCTCACCATCAGTGATAGATTGCATTTTAGTATAGAAGTAAGCCAGCAATTCAGACTGGTGCAGCTCGATTTTCTTTAACAGCTCAATCGACTCGGACTTGCCCTTATGATGGCTCAAGGAATGATGACCGTCTTTCGCCCCCAGTTCCAGATAGTTGCGGTTACTGCCTTCATGGCCGAGCATAAACGTGATCACGCGAGTCATATCGGTCTGGTAGGCCAGCACCATCAAATCAAACATCAGCTTGACATGATCCGCATACAACGGCGGAATACCTGCCGGGCGGGCCATATCCACGCTGAGCAGATCTTCATCATTGTCTGTCTTCGACTCCGCCACCTCAATACTGCGTTCAATATCACGGACGGAATCCAGATACTCTGCCAGTTTATGGCGGTCACTCGCATTGACAGAACTCATCAGGTTTTTGACACGCCCACTCACTTCATCCAGTACACTGGATTTTTTCTCCATTCGGCGCTGCATCGCTGCAGGGTCGAGTGTATCTGTATCTCCAAACAATCTCTCAAAGGTCTGTCTCGGATTAGTCTGCATAGGCAAGGGCGTGGTGCCTGTACGCCAGGATATTGTGCTGGTGTAATAACCGGACAATCCATCAACCCGGTTAAATGCCCATTCCGGCGGATCGACACCGAGCTCCATTGAAGCCAGTTGCGTCTCTGCACCGATCTGTTTGGCAATAATCTGGTCGACAGAAATTGCAACCGAGTTGTCCTTCTTCGAAGGTGACACACCGGTCAGAAAAGCGGCGCATGGGGGCGCATGCGTACCCTTGCCATGCTTTAGATCCAGCCCGCTCAGTATGAGAAACTGATCGCGGAAACTGGCAAGTGGTGCCAGCGTTGCAGGCATCTCATAGCCTGCACCGACTGTTTTTGGTATCCACTGGTCCATCTGTCTGCCGGTAGGCAAATAGACGTAGCCTATGCGTAACGGCTGTTTGGCCGTGCTGGCAGACAGGGCCGGCACCATCGCATCGAGGAATGGCAAGGCCAGGGTCGCGCCTGCACCACGTAAAAATGTACGACGGTGTATAGCCTTCTTAAAGATCATCATGGTCAGGATCTCCTGTATTGAAAAGGGGTGCTGTCTATAATACCCAGTATAATTGAAGACCAGGTATATTGCTCTGAAGCTGCGTCCCGAACGATCTTTCTGATAGTCGGGATATCGTAATATTGGACTGCCCGGCCCAGCGCATAGGTGAGCAACTTCGTGGTCACTGTATGTACAAACCGGTCCGAATACTTGAACAATTCCTTCTGAAAGCCCGCTGTGTCAGCGAACTGACTACCATCAAACAATATGCCTGACGCATCAACCTCGGCATCCGCGTCCCGATAGCGGGTACGGTACGAGCCTATCGCGTCAAAGGTCTCCAGTGCCAGACCGATGGGCTCCATCATTTTATGACAGTTCGCACAAACCGGATTGGTCCGGTGGGCCTCCATTGACTCCTTCATTGTAAGGACCTTGCCGCTCTTGTCTGCGAGTTGCAACTCAGGCTGGAATGCGTCTGCCGGTGGAGGCGGGGGCGCCATACCAAACATATTCTCCAGTACCCAGTTACCACGTACTACCGGAGATGTTCTGTTGTTGAATGAGGTCACTGTCAACAGACTCGCCTTGCCGAGCAATCCCCGGCGCAACGGATTCTCCAGGGTAACGCGTCTGAAATTATCTCCATATATTCCCTGTATACCATAGTGGGTCGCAAGACGCTCATTTACGAAGGTATAGTCTGATGTCAGCATCTCCAGAACGCTTTTATCCTTGAGTACCATGTCATTAAACCAGAGCTGCATCTCCTGTTTCATGGCAACCCGCAGTTCACCGTCAAATTCAGGGAACACCTCTGCCTGAGGCGCAGAAAAATCTACCATACGCACGGCCAGCCACTGTGTACCAAAATTTTCCAGTACAGCCTGGAAGCGGGTATCGGCCATCATCCGTTGCACCTGTTGTTTCAGCACACCGGCATCCCGCAATTTGCCTGATTCTGCCAGTTGCAACATTTCTTCATCAGGGATACTGCTCCAGAGGAAGAACGACAGTCTTGATGCAAGCTCGAAATCGGCTACCGGATAGGCCCCGCCTGCGACCGCTCCTGCAGGATCCTGTTCTACACGGAACAGAAACTCCGGGCCTGCGAGTATGCTTTGCAGGGCCAGCTCTATACCACCCTCAAATCCATCATGCTCGCGCCCCTTGCGGTAGAGACGCAGTAAACTTTGCTGCTCATTGTCAGTGACCGGACGTCTGTAAGCCCGATATGCCAGTCTGTTCAGTATCTGCCGGGGACATATTTCTTCATCAGCAGATGCAGGTTGACAGGAAAATATCCTGTTGCGGCTCGGCGTATCGCCGGCACCCTGCGCATCAAATGGACCGGTGACTATCACGTTAAGAACTGCAGGCTCACCACCTTTATATGCGGAAATATCTGTTAAGGTCAGCTCAGGCGCGGCAAAATCAGCTGCCTTAACTTCATTGTCGAGAAAGGTAATACCGAGCAGACGCCGGCCTGCCTTGGCCGTGAAACGTACCTCCAGATCCTTGTCCGCAGAAAACTCATACCCTACCTGGTCATCATCACCGGAAAAATCGACATTCTGACTGCCCGTAAACATCGGGCCTGATCTCCCGTGAACTTCACCGCCTACGGTGAATAATTTAATTCGTTTATGATCAAGACGCACGTCAAGAAAATTCTGCTTTTGCATACCACGGATATACCCTTCCATATTACGGTCAAGACGGACCTTGACTGTATAGTCCCCGTCCATCGGAAAGTGGTGTTGAACGGCGATACCGCCACGTGAACCAAACGGAAGGTCCTCACTGATACGGCTGTTCTGCAGATACCCATCCCGGACCACGTAGGTTTCACTGACAGGCAGCATTGCTGTCGGCCCTACAGCGAGACGGCTTACCTTGGTCGCAGCCAGCATATACTGTTCCATCAGTAAGGGGGAGACCGCCAGCGCGTCAGCTATATTATCGAATCCTTCCTCTACATTATCTGCTGGAAGATAAGCTGATCCGTCAATCTGCAAATCCAGCAGATCGCGTATTGCATTCGTATATTCGGTCCGGTTCAGACGGTGTACGGTCGGCTTGCCCGGGTTGATATCTTTCGCGGCCAGGCCGTCGAGTTCAGTGACCAGATAGGAAAGCAGGTCCTGATATTCATTTTGTTTCGGTCGCACCGGGAAACCAACAGGCGGCATGGCCCGCAGCGTAAGTTTGGTAACGACCTTCTCCCATAATTGCGGGTTCTGACTGACATCATCTACATTGGCCTGATCCAGCATAAGGTTTGCTGTCTTCAGGGTCTCGTTATGACAGGTGACACAATACTGGTTCAACAGATTGCGATAGGAACCTTTGGCTACTGATTCATTAGCAGCGGACTGCTGTGCCGGCACTGAAGCTGTAAAGAGGTTTAAAAACAGCACCAGTAAGCACGCCATTACGCGACGGACTCGCATCAATTTAAAAAAAATATACAAACTTTACCCCTCCAGAACTTAAATCAACATTAACCAACTGCGGCGGAACCCGAGCGGAAGTCCAGTACCGGATTGCATCGCCTGCCTGTACTGAGCCATATACAGATATGCCGCGAATTCTAGCATTATTTATCCTGTTTTTCCTCAAGCAAACAGGCGGCCAGCCATGACAAAATACCGGATTTTAGACTGAACTTACCGCAGTTAAATCAAACAAGGTCAAATGCTGCAGCCAGGATTTATTGCAGTGCAATAAATCCTGGCTGCCTCTGCCGGCAACTGACCCGGCAGAGGTTCAACACCTGTACTATTTTGACCGTAACCGGGCAGGATAATTCTATCTGAACTGTAACTAGGGTAACGCGAAGACATACACAGCGTTATGCCCTCTCGGTGTAGTCAGGCCTGCCAGATCAACGGGATTTCGAGTTGCGGAATTTCCATCACCGGACAGCACTGCAACGTATTGCTTACCCTCAACAGCATAGGTAATTGTACTCATCTGCACTATTCCACCGACCAGGGTTTCCCAGAGTATCTTGCCGGTCTCAGCATCAAAAGCACGGAAGCGACGATCCATATCACCCCAGAACACCAGGTTGCCTGCTGTAGTCAGCACCGCACCATTAGCCGGTACGGCACTTTCATACAAGCGGGTTATCTTGCCTGTGGTCAGATTCACCTTGGCCAGCACATGCGCCTTTTCTAAAGGTACACCCGGGCGCACGATTCCTTCCCTGAGACCATAGCCGGTCGGACTGGCCACCTCGGCCTGCATGGTCAGGCAATAATCATGATATGGCACATAGAGTGAATTGGTGCCGGGATGGTAGGCCAGCGGCCAGTAACTGCGGGTATTATGAAAACAGACCAGGGTCTTGTCGCCGTCCTCTTTGAACACCTTGTCGAAGTTAATCGTGGTCTTGCCTGTATTCACATCGATATCAGCAATATTGAAATCGGGAATATCTTCCGGAAACGGCATTGCCCACAGGAATTCGCCCGTGGCGCGGTCCAGTACCCACAGACCACCTGATTCCGCAACTGACACGACGATATCACGTGACTCCCCGCGCTTTATCTTTGGGCTGATCCATTTTACCAGTGCCGGATCCGGGTCAATTTTTGTATTCAGCAATATGCGTTCGTGGGCATGGTCTGCATCCCAGTCATCACCAGGCAGGTGCTGGTAATACCAGGCGAGCTTACCGGTCTTTTCATCCAGCGCAAGCGTTGAGTTGCTATACAGATCAGATGGCGCCGAACGCGAAGTACCGTCCGCACTGCCATGACGCATCAGGCGGGTATACGGTTGCGGGTTGGCGGTCCCCCAGTAAATCAGTTTGCGTACCGGGTCATATGAGCCTGGCAAACCCCAAACAGAGGCTGTTCGCTCCGCAGTAGGCACCTTGCCCCAGGAATCACCGCCGGGTTCGCCCTCGGCTGCTGCTGTATAAAACTTCCAGACTTCCTTGCCGGTCATTGCATCATGCGCAGAGATAAAACAATTGGCATGATCCCGGCAGGCACGACCGCTTATGACCTTGCCTTCCACTACTATTGGAGCGGATGTATTTTTTGCGCCGGCTTCAGGGTCATGTGGTAATACCTCCCAGCGGACGCTGCCATCACGTGCATCCAGTGCAACCAGAAACCCATCCGGCGAGGTGTAGTAGATCATGTCCTGGTAGATTGCAAGAGACTTTGTGCTGGTCGATGCGATCGAAGTCGGGGCGGTCCTCGGATCGGTTTTCCGCTTGTATTCCCAGATCAAATCACCATTAGTCGCATCAAGTGCGAGCACCGTAGCCATTGGTGCGGCAAGATACATCACGCCCTGATAAACTATCGGTATGGTCTGCTGGGTCCCGGCCGGCAGACCCCTGGTCCAGGTCATACGTACCTCATTGACATTCCGGGTATTGATCTGGTTGAGCGGGCTGTAACGCTGTTCATCATAGGTGCGGCTCAACATTAACCAGTCGTCCGGACTCGGGTTTTCCAGCATTTGCTGGGTAACCGGCGGGAACTCGCGGGTTTGCGCCAGGCCGGCCATCGAGAGTACACCCATAATGAGCAGTATCGAAATAATCTGTATTTGCTTAATCATAATGTCTGGCCCCCTCTGTCAATACGTTGTCACTGAATAAATGATGATGTGAAAAACTGTCCGTTCCTTAGCTGACATGAAACACGGTGTACTTAGTGTCAATCACCGCGCCTGATTGAATCACCTTATTCGCCTGAACGGTCCCTGTACTTTCCTGTAAATGGTTCCGCGCCAAGTTGGAGTAACAGCTCGGTTACTTTCTGGTTACCTTCAAATGCCGGTCTGCGGTAACGTTCATCATAATTTCCGGAACCGACATTGCGGTAGTACAGGCCTTCCGGATCACCCATGGCGAGCTTGATGGGTGTCATACCGTATCTGTCCTTCGCATTGATGTCTGCACCATTTTCCGCCAGGAATTTAATTACATCCGTCCATCCGAGATGAACCGCAGCATACATCGCTGTTCTTCCGTCTTGCTTGTTCTTGCCCGGCCCATCCTCTGCCAGTTCAGTCAGTTTTGCATTCACGTCCGCACCCATTGCAAGCGCCAGTTTGGTGGCCTCAAGTGCCTCCTTCTGGTTACGCGCCCCACGCTCCGCACCCATACCGGCGGCCAACATTAACAATGTAGCGCCACCAATAGTAGTCGCGTTTTTGTCCGCGCCACCGCTCTCAACCAGTATACGCATAGACTCAACATCACCTGAGGCCGCAGCAAGCAACAATGGTGTGGCCCCTACAGGATCGACCTGCGGTGGGTCTTCCACCGCTCGCGCTACAAACGGATTATTGTGGTAGGCATAGGAATATTCGATGCGGGCATCTGGATCGGCGCCCCGATCCAGTAATTCCTTGACCAGACCCGGCATGTTGTGGCGTTCCCAGCCGAACCGTTCTGTCTCGGATGGTTTGTAAGTATTCAGAATCAGCACACCTTTATGCAGTGCATAATGCAATGGGGTGATACCCCATGCGTCTTTCGTATTGACATCTGCACCCTCTTCTATCAGGAACCTGGCCAGCTCTTCATGGCCGCTGGCAATCGCGATAATCAACGCGCTACCATGTTCCTGATGTGGTGCATTAACGTCTACCCCTGCTTGCAGCAATATTTTTGCAGATTCCAGGTCACCCTGCTGGGCTGCAAAATGCAGCGCGGAAAAACCCCCTGTGGATTTTGCAAAGCGAATGGTCCTGGGATAGTTGCTGCCAAACACGCCCTCACCTGGTGCCAGTTCAATAAAGAATGGATCGGGTTCGGGAATGACCTTTGACCTGGCATTCACATCAGCGCCTTTCTCAACCAGCGCACGTACTACCTGCGGATGCCGCTCGGCCGCAGCCCACATCAGCGCGGTCTGTTCTTCCTTGCTTTCTCTGGCGTTAACATTTGCGCCATGTTCGAGCAGGGCTTTCACGGCCTGTACTTCTCCGGTATTCGCACAGGTCATTAGCGGTGATTCACCGGTCAGTTTTACCAGATTCGGATCCGCGCCGCCATCAAGCAATTTACGAACTATAGCGGCGTCCTGGTTGGCGCAGGCGAGAGCAAGGGGGGTAACACCATAATCAGTACTGACATTTACATCTGCCCCGGCACCTATGAGCAAGTCCACTGCCGTCACATTGTCATGATATACGGCCCACGACAGCGCCGTTGTACCATTCGACCGGGCCGCATTCACATTCGCTTTGTCCTTGAGCAATGCCTCTACTGTAGTGAAATCACCCAGCTTGGCCGCGTCCAGCAGACCCAGGCTACTGCCGGCAACCGCAAGACTCATCAACACCCCTGTCAATGCACATACCGTTATTATCCTGCCTGACTGCATCTTTGTTACTCCCCTCACAGCTGTATACGGTTCAAAACCTGATCACACCAGTCCTTTCAGAATTCCCGTTGCATCACTTGTTTTACCGGAGAGGAATTCTTCAGTCGGTGCACTGAACATATCCATTACGGCCAGATGCAGGTTCGATAATGGTTCGCTGTTATAACGGACATGCCTGCCACCCTTAATCTTGCCCTGGGCACCGCCGAATATTGCAATCGGCACAGCATTATGATCATGCAGGTTGGCATCACTGAGTGAGCTACCAGTCACCAGGATTGAATTATCAAGCAAGCTTGCGTCACCGTCTTTGGTTGAACGCATTTTCTGGAGGAAGGCGGCCAGCAATTCAGACTGATAGCGATCGACCTTCTTCAGTAACTCAATCGGCCCGGTATTGCCCTTGTGATGTGACATAGAGTGGTGACCATCCTGCGCGCCCAGCTCCAGATAGTTGCGATTGGTACCTTCATGACCAAGCATAAACGAAACTACTCTGGTCATATCGGTCTGATAGGCCAGGAACATCAGGTCAAACATTAATTTTGCATGTTCAGCATAACTTTCAGGAATACCCGATGGACGCGTGATATCCAGTGCTACTCCGTTAGCGGACGCTGTCTTTGACTCTGCAACCTGTATACCGCGTTCTATATCGCGCACAGCATCAAGATATTCTTCCAGTTTGTAGCGATCATTTGCATGGACGCTGGTCATCAGTTTATTGACCCTGCCGCTGACAGAATCCAGCACGCTGCCCTGACGGGCAATACGGCTGCGCATTGCCTCCTGATCAACCGAGTCTGTATCTCCAAACAAACGCTCGAATACCTTGCGCGGATTGTCCTGAGTCGGTAGCGGTGTCGTCGGTGTCCGCCAGCTGACCGTACTGCGATAAAACCCGTCATAGTCCACTTCATTACCGCCCGCCCACTCCGCAGGGTCAAGTCCCAGTTGCAGTGATGCCAGTTGGGTATGCTTGCCCAGTTCCTTGGCTACCACCTGATCTACGGAAATACCTACGGAATTATCATATGGGTGCACACCGGTCAGATAGGCTGCACAGGGCCGGGCATGTGTACCGCCGCGTTCACCTGTAAGCAGGTCAGCCGCCTTAATGTCCAGACCACTGAGTATCAGCATTTGATCACGAAATGCAGCCAGCGGTTCCAGCGTCGGGGTCAATTCAAAATCAGCCCCCTCTTTCACCGGAGTCCAGTTCAACATGATACGACCCACTGGCAGATAGATATATCCGAGTCGTAATGGTCTGTCTGCCATTTCAGTAGCTGCAAATGCAGGCACCATTGCATCGAGGAATGGTAAGGCCAGGGTTGCCCCTGCACCCCGTAAAAAGGTACGGCGGGGTAAGGCTTTCTTGAATATATTCATGGCTACAACCCTCCTTAAAATTTATATACCTGCATTAACCTGTACGACATTCTTCACCAAAAACAGTTTTTCTCATCGGGCCTTACGGTACTGAAACGGTTGACTCTCCGCGATTGCCAGTATCAGTGCTGACCATGTGTAATTTTTGGACTCAATTTTCCTGACAATATCACGGATAGCAGGCTGGTCGTAATACTCTATACCCCGGCCCAGCGCATAGATAAACAGTTTCTCCGCCACCGTATGTACAACACGATCAGAATGTGCCTGGAACTCGCTGCGGAATCCCGCAGTGTCCTGGAATGCAGTGCCGTCAAACAGGATGCCGGATGAATCAACATTCGAGTCAGCCTCCACATAACGGGTGCGGTAGGAACCAATTGCATCAAAGTTTTCCAGGGCAAAACCTATAGGATCCATCAGCTTGTGACAGGCAGAACATGCCGGATTGGCACGGTGTTGTTCCATCGCCTGCTTCAGAGTCAACTCCTTGCCGTCTCCACTCTTTACCTCAAGCGCAGGGACATCTTCCGGTGGTGGTGGTGGCGGCATATTGAGCAGGTTTTCCAGCACCCATTTACCGCGTAACACCGGTGAGGTCCGGTTATTATAGGAAGTAGCCAACAACAGACTGCCCTTGCCCATCAAACCTTTGCGCTCGTCCATGCCATCCAGCTTCACACGGCGGAAACGGCTGCCATAGATATCCGGAATGCCATAATGACGCGCAAGGCGCTCATTCACGTAGGTGTAATCCGAAGTCAATATCTCCAGCACACTGTGGTCTTCGCGTATCATGCTTGCAAACCACAATCGGGTCTCCTGTTTGAATGCCTGGCGTAACTCATCATCAAATTCTGGAAACATATTCGGATGTGGCTCAGCAATATCAACGTTGCGCATTGCCAGCCATTGTTCGCCAAAGTTATCAATCAATGCACTGGAGCGGGGGTCAGCCATCATCCGTTTCACTTGCGCAGCAAGTATACCTGGATCGTGTAAACGGCCTTGCTCGGCAAGTACAAGTAACTGTTCATCCGGGATGCTGCTCCAGAGGAAAAATGACAAGCGAGATGCCAGGTCTATATCGCTGACCGGATAGACGCTCTCTGCGCCGGCATCTGCAGGATCCTGCTCAACCCGGAACAGAAATTCCGGTCCGGCCAGTATGCCCTGCAAGGCCAGCTCTATACCACTTTCAAATCCCTTTTCACTCGCGCCGGTGCGGTACAACTCGATCAGGTTTGTCATATCATCATCGGTAACAGGACGACGATAGGCCTGACGGGCCAGGGTCGAAAGAATTGAATCGGCACAGGCTTCCTTTGCCTTTGCAGTGGCATCAGTGGCGGGGCGGCAGCTGAATACCCTGTTCCGGCTCGGCGTGTCTCCCGGCCCACTCGCCTTGTAAGGCCCGCTGATGGTCACACTTGCCACAGCAGGATCTCCACCCTTGTAACTGCCGGTATCAGGCAACATTAATTTCGGGGTCAGGATACCGGTCGGTTTGGTCGTTTGGTCTACAAAAGTTACGCCGACCGTGTGCGTACCTGCCTTTGCATGGAAGCGCAGCTCAAGCGCGTCGTCAGCCGTGAATTCATAGCCTATCTGCTCCGGGTCACCTGAAAAATTCGGGTTCTGGCTGGCGGTAAACAACGGTCCGGATCGGGCAACAAATTTACCACCAATAGGCAGCAGTCCGACGCGGCCGTCATCCAGACGTATATCCACCTGGTGTTGCTTGCGTATACCCCGGATATAACCCTCCATGTTTCTGTGCATTTTGATACTGACGGTGTATTCGCCGTCCAGGGGGAAGTGGTGCTGCACCGTTGTGCCGCCCCGGGAACCGAACGGCAGGTCTTCGCCCATATAGGCGTCCTGTCTGAAAGAATCCGGAACATTATAGGTTTCACTTGCCGGTTGCATCTCGGCAGGCCCGATAGCCAGTCGGCTGATCCTGCCGGCCGCAAACATATATTGCTCCATCAGCAGCGGTGATACCGCCAGCACCTCTGCAATATTATCGAATCCGTGTCCGATATTGTCGGGTGGTAACATGGTAGTACTATCGATCTGCATTTGTAGCAGGTCGCGAATTGCATTTGCATATTCGGTGCGGTTTAATCTGTGTACCGTGATCCGGCCTGGCTCCGGATTTTCATCTGCCAGACGATCCAGCCCTGTCTGCAAATAAGCAAGCATCGAATCATATTCAGCCTCGGACGGACGCAGTGGCATACCCACCGGCGGCATCGCCCGTAACGACAGTTTCATAATGACCCGTTCCCAGATCTGTGGGGTCTGGCTGATGTCATCGATATTCGCCTGGTCCAGCATCAGACCAGCCGTCTTCATCGTCTCGTTATGACAACTGACGCAATATTTATCCAGCAGTGCACGCTGAGGTGAACCGGATGACTGTTGTGCATGGGTGACGCCGGTCACCGCAAGTATGCAGATAGCGTAAACAATCTGAAGTGAATGATGAATCCTGTGCACGGCCCCTCTCCTGGAAATATGTGCGATCCAGTCAGCTTTAACTGGATGGATCATACGACTAATTGTAGGATAGATTTGCCTGAAACCCTATCAAAATCAGGTTTTAATTAAAGTATGTAAATGCCTTTAATCTTTGCTGAAATAGACTGTTTTATCAGGCAATCTGCAGATAATTGATTCGAATTCTATTCTGTACAGATGGAAACTACAGACATGTCACTCAGAATCTGGTCGAAAAAAAACCCGGGTATGGCGACATACCCGGGTCGGTTAGCTTACTGCCTTACTTGAAGTAGTAGTTGAACTGGATGCCGTAGTTAAACCAGGCAGACTGGGGCATATCGTCAGTCCGGATACCCGGTTGCTCCGCTTCATCCTGATACTCAAGGTAAACCTTCTGTCTGGCACCAAGAATATTACGTGCATACAGTCCCACATCCCAGGTCCGGTCTGCATCACCGAATGCGAAGGTCATGTTCAGGTCTGTATGGGTAGGCCATTGTAGCAGCAGGGTAAACCCGAGTGTGTCCTCGGTGTAGCCGTCCGAGATAGCCATCTTCGAACTAATGGTACCAATATAATTACCGAACAGCGGTTGTTCGTAATCTGCACCCAGTATGACCTTCCAGTCCGGTGCTCGTGGCGCCTTGTAGCCGGATCGATCAATGCTTCCCTCCAGTGCGTTGACTCTTGGCTCGGTATCCGGCGTAGACTGGGGCAGTCCCAGGATGTCCTTAGCTTCTGCAAATGTAATACAATCACCCGTATCACCAGCCCGCGACTCAGCCTCTGTACAACCACCCAGGAAATCCAGCATGATGGAATCCTGGACCACACCAGCCGCACGTAAGGTTAACCGTTCAGTTGTTGCCCAGGTGAAGTCGAACTCGACGCCGCGGTTACGTTGCTTACCGGCATTGGTCAGGAAGCGGCCAGTCGGGGCCTGACCGGTAGCCAGCAACTGTGCCAGATCGGCAATTTCCGTCTCCACCTGCAGGTCCTTGATGGTCATGTTGAACAGGGTTATACCGTAGCGCACCTGGCTGTCAAACAGTTTGCCTCTTGCCCCGATCTCGAAGTTTTCCGCATGTTCTGCAAGATAGGAAAATTCCTTCTGTCCATCCGCTTCAAAGCTGACCGAATCGTTAAAGTCGCGAGCATAGTACAGGCCGCCACGCGAGATACCGCGATCGGAGGTATCAAAGCCACCAGCCTTGAATGCCCTGGCCCACTTTGCATACAGCGAATGGTTATCGGTTGGGCGATAGCGTAAGGTTATCTGCGGATCGATACTGTCCTCGCCATAGCTGTCATCGAACGGGCCGTTTTCACCCGCCTGATCCAGACCCCAGATTGCCGGTCCGAGCGCGATGGGCGAACGGGTATCCCAGACGTCAGGGATGTCCGTTTCGCGCCATTCATGGGTCCAGAACCCGGCCCGTCCGGCATAGGGACCGCACTGGGCGAACGCAACCTGTTGACGCGACTGATTCGTGTCCGGCAGAACGGATGGGATGCGTACATCACGGCCGGTCTGACAGCTGATGATAGCCTCTGCCAGATCGTTGCGAAGCAGATCACCCCCTGCGGAGAGTGGCCGATGTTCGGTTCCAGTGACTATACCATCACCATCCGGATCCGGATTGATATCGAAGATCCAGGTGGCGTAGGCGGCGGTAATTCCACCCGTTTTAGTTACATCGTTATAACGGCCACCAACGTCTATCGAGGCCTTGTCATACAGGAAATTGAATGTGAATGTAGCGAACGCGCTCTTCCATTCAGAACTCTGAAAAGGATTATGGGTACGGAGCGGTTGGCGTATCTCGGCCCGCATGGTGAAGACCGGATCCATATTGAGCTTTTCGCTCTGATAGTACGCACCGGCAGACCATTCAAACTGTCCACCTGTGGGTGAACTGAAGCGTAATTCGCCGCTGTGCATATCAAACTTCTCGGTACGGAACGCCGCTTCCATCAGGTAGGGTGATTCATCCGTCGACTCAAAGGTATCACGGTCATAATTGACCTTCCCGAGTATACCTTCCATGAGAATCTCGTTGTCGAACGTATAGGAACCACTTAACCGGGTGTTTATCGCATCCATGGGTTCACGGGATTTCAGGTTGCCATCCGGCATGATCTGGCGCGCCAAGTCACGGATATCAAGCAGACCGGAGCGGGCGTCATCATTGTTTATGCCCTGGATAGGAGCCGGGAACTGACCGGTACCTTCCTGGATACCAACCCTGCCAAAACCATCCTCGCACATCGGTAATGGTACGATTTCACTAGTAAATTCAGGAATTTCGCCTGGTATCATGATGGAGTAATTATCATGTAGTGGCGTAGCAGTTTCATAACGACAGACCGTATTCGTGTCACCATCGGAATTCCGCTTCAGATATTCAACCTTGGCTGTACCCTCAAAGCGCTCATTGGGTTTCCAAAGCAGTGTCGCACGACCACCGTAGTCAGTGCGGTTCGGGAATGTGTTGCCGGTGAATACGTCGGTCAGATGGCCGCCGGTATGGTCCCACTGGCCTGCAACACGCACCGCCAGTGTATCGTTAATCGGGCCTCCAATGCCGCCTTCAAAGTTGACGCGGCCAAAGTTACCGAATTCGGCGGTGGCATCACCTTCCCAAGCTTCGGTAGAGGGTCTCTTGGTTGTGATACTGAATGCACCGGCGGTTGCGTTCTGGCCGAAATAGACCGGTTGAGGGCCAGTCAATACCTCGACACGCTCCACATCCATAAACGCACCCTTGATCATCGATGGACGACCAAAGTGGACCCCATCGACAAATATTGGGGCAGATTGCTCGACGCTCATCGCGGCGACATCGTTACCCATACCGCGGATAGTCACGGAGTGTTCGTGCAACGACTCATTCATTTCGACAGACGGGGAAAACTGACCCAGGTCTTCCATAGTGCGGAATCCCTGCTTGACCAGTTCAATACCACTGAACGTATCAATCGAGATAGGTACTTCCTGTAACGACTGTACTCGTCGCTGGGCTGTAACGATAATTTCCTCCAGCGCCTGGGCCTGGGCCTGGACCGGTACAGAACTGATAGCCAGGGCCGAGATAACTGTGGTAAAAACAAAACGAATAGCAGGTTCTTTTTTGATGAACATCTTGATTCCCCCCTGGATTTTACTTCTATTTATAATTTGATAACAAAAATTATGAGACCTATCCTGATAATCAACCTACTAGAAAAACCAGGTGGCGTCAAGAATTACAACACACTGTGATTATTCTGCAACTAATACGTTAAGACTAATTAAAGAGCCGGGTCAAGGCCTTAAACTAATTCTGTTTTTGCTGTTCCTTCACCTCGTTCTCCTTGGCTTCCTGGATGTCCTTGGCAAGTTGTATATCCACTTCCAGACCGCCACGGCCGAGTACGCATGCACCTGCTGGGGCAGAGGCCTTGGCATCATCCGCACCCAGA
>JBCKWF010000018.1:0-23502 GCA_038922895.1 Gammaproteobacteria bacterium | reverse complement strand
ACTGTATCGTGATTTGGCAGTCTGACCGTATGGGGCGGTAGCTCAGCTGGGAGAGCGTCGCGTTCGCAATGCGAAGGTCGGGAGTTCGATCCTCCTCCGCTCCACCAATTCATAGTCTCAGCACATCCAGTAACGTCCAGCATAGTCCATAAAGCCACTGATTTTAAGCCATTTTAAGTCCAGTCCGGTATTAACACGTCTATTGACAGCTACATATAGTTGGGGGCATATTTGGGGGCATCTGTGATTTTTAACTATTTTTAACTATGGAGATGCCCCCAAAATGGCCCTAACTGACATCGCCGTTCGTAACGCCAAGTCTGCCGACAAAACAATTCGCATGTACGATGAACGTGGCCTCTATCTGGAAGTCTCCCCAACCGGATGTAAATGGTGGCGATTAAAATACCGTTTTGATGGGAAGGAAAAACGTTTAGCCTTAGGTGCATACCCTGATATTAAATTGAAGGATGCGCGTGATCGCCGTGATGACGCACGAAAATTACTAACCACCGGTATAGACCCTGGAGAACACAAGAAGGCACAAAAATCCGGACGGACTGACCGGGCAGCCAACAGCTTTGAAATCGTAGCACGTGAGTGGTTCTCTAAGTACGCACCAACTTGGGCTGACTCACATGCCAGTAAAATTATTCAACGTCTGGAAAAAGATATGTTTCCATGGCTGGGTAACCGACCAATCATGGATATCACTGCACCAGAACTTCTCAATGTATTGCGTAGGATTGAAAACCGTGGCGCACTGGATACCGCACATCGGGCACATCAGAATTGCGGGCAGGTATTCCGTTACGGCATCGCTACAGGACGTTGTGAACGCGATCCGTCCGGCGATCTGCGTGGTGTACTCTCCCCTGCCAAACATGAACACTTTGCGGCTATTACTGAACCTCTAGAGGCTGGCAGATTACTGCGTGCCATCGATGCGTTTAAAGGGACTCTCGTGGTCCAGAGTGCGTTAAAACTGGCACCCCTCTTCTTTGTCCGACCTGGAGAATTACGAAAGGCTGAGTGGAAGGACTTCGACCTTGAAAAACAGGAATGGCGCTATTTCGTCACGAAAACAAAGAGCGAACACCTCGTCCCGCTGGCAACCCAGGCAGTGGCCATCCTGCAGGATCTCCAACCGTTGACCGGGAACCGTCAGTATGTCTTTCCCGGGAGAGACCCGAGAAAGCCGATGAGTGATGCGGCACTCAACGCCGCCCTGCGACGCATGGGTTACGATACCCGGACGGAGATCACCGGTCATGGCTTTCGTGCCATGGCCAGAACCATTCTGCATCAGGAACTGGGTATCAAACCTGAAATAATAGAGCATCAACTTGCTCACCGGGTCCCAGATGCCTTGGGAACCGCCTATAACCGTACCAAATTCATTAAAGAACGTCGTGAAATGATGCAGGTCTGGGCAGATTATCTTGAGAAATTGAAGAGAGGTGCGGAGATTGTATCAATAGATAAATTTGCCTGAAAAAACGGCGATGAAACATCTTCAAGGCAGCGAATAAAGCATTGGGTCTTTATCGGACAGTTTCCTCAAAAGATTACAATCAGCCATGAGAGAGAGAACGGACGCAAGTCGATCCCGAGTAATTCTCGGGTGCCAGATTTCCTTGGTCGAATTTAACATCGATGTTAACCCACGGTCTTCGATAGTGATGCGTAACCGTTGTTTGCCCGTAGTGTATCTGGCGGCAGCTATACCAAAGTGCTGACTTGATCCATTAAATCAAAAATATCGAATTCTGGAGTTTTGTTGGCTGCCATCAAGTAATTATGAGTCAGTTTTTTGTGTTTGGATAATCGTGAGACTGTATGCGTTGTTTCTTCATTTCTTTTTGAACTTCCCTTTGATTACATTCGCACCATGTCCCAAGTCATCCAGATAATCAGCCCACCATTGCATGATCTTCTTTCGTTCCTTCAGATATTCAGCATGATAGGTATAAGCACCCCGGACATGATTTCGTTCAAGATGTGATAGCTGGCGCTCGATCGCATCACGATTGAAGCCTTGTTCATTCAGAATGCTGGATGCCGTTGCCCTAAAGCCATGGGCTGTGGCCTTAGTTTTATATCCCATTCTATTAATTGCGACGCCCAAGGTATTTTCACTGATGGGTTTGTGACAGTTGCCTCTGCTGGGAAAGAGCAATTCATACCTGCCAGTAATAGGCTCTAATTCTCGCAGAATGTTAATTGCTTGATTAGAAAGGGGTACTATGTGCTCGGATCGCATCTTCATACGTTCCGCAGGTATTCGCCATTCTTTGGCATCCAGATCGAATTCCTTCCACTTAGCGCCGCGCAGTTCTCCCGGACGAACAAAAGTCAGTACGAGTAATTTAAGGGCGAGGCAGGTCTGCAGCATACCGTCATAGACCGCTAGTCGTTTAAGAAAGTCAGGTAATTCTGCGCGGGGTAGTTATGGTTGATGTTTGACTTTGCGGGTTTTTAATGTCCCTTGTAAGTCTGATACGGGGTTTGATGCCGCCCGTCCCGTTTGGACAGCATATCGAAACACTGAGTTACAGCGTTGTAGTAGCTTGCCAGCGACGTCCAGGGCGTCCCGATTTTCAACTTTCTTGAGTACAGATAGAAGTTCAGGGGCATAAATCTGGTTAAGTGGTTTATGGTGTTGCCGCCGACCCTAAACTGACCACTTTCCCCACAATGCGCCGATCCAGAATTGACCAGCATATCTGTTCGCGGAAGGCCGCCCGGTCTGGCTAGCAGTCCGTTGTCCCTGGTCAGCTTTCAACCGGCACTGGTGGTCAATTCGAGGCCAGCGGCAACAGATGGGGTTTATACTACCAGTTTTTCCTGTTGAAAGAGTGTTGAGCCATGCATCCAGATATTGCATTGGCGACAGATAGGCCTTAGCCGGTTACAGTTCTTGCTGTTGTCCATGTTGTGATTTGCAGATAGGCCTTGTGGGCGAGGTGAGTCAGTGCCAACGAGGACGGCCACACATAAACCGCATCTAAAAAATACCGGCACGTATCATGCGCCTGAGCACAAAGCGGAGGCGTCCGCTCCATTGGCTGGTTAGGCGGCACTTTGGTACCTATGTCCCGGACCGCTCACGAAACGATTCGCGCATTTGTGCGTGAACAACTTTAGCGTCTGCTGACACGCATCTGTCTCCAATTGTTCTAGGAATGCAATATGTTGGAATCGAAGACTGCAAGAGCGCTTGTACCACACTCCCTGCTTTTTTACCCAAGCTGATTAGTGCACTTGGTTCAAGCAATCGAATGGTTGGCTCAATGATTCGTTCCCATGCAGCCTTTCTTACCGCGGCAGGTGGCATCTTGTCATTGCGCGTCCGATATGGAACCAGATTCATGTATGCCACATCAGCCAACGAAAGCCCCAAGGGTCGGATTGAGGATTCGGCTGAGATTCCACCCTTGCACTATCGAAACGAACGCCTGATTGATTGCCTCGAAAGCAGCGGACGTATTGTCGGTTGTGGATGTCTTAAACTGTTCAAGCAGAGGATAGAATCGGAACGAATGCCGTAGACCGCTTGCAGCACCAGTGCACGCAGCAGTTTCTCGGGCGCAATCGAGTCACGCCCGGTCGGCGCGTACATGCAATCAAACTTGGTATCGAGCTTGGCGAGGGCGGTGTTGAGGATGTCGCGTATCGCGCGCAGCGGATGGGACGCTGGCACAAACTCATCAAGTCGCTTGACGGTAAACAGCGCTTCCTGCATCACATCGGCTCCTCGCATTTCTCACCACCTCTCATTTTTAGTGACTAAAAATAAGACATCCCACGGTGCAAAAAGTGCCAAAATAAACGTGCGAATTTCAACAAACTGCTAGGGCGACTTTGCGGCCTTTTGTCATAATTCAATTCCAGAATGTAAATATGCAAAAATAAATGCGTAACACAGGACTCGGTTTCCAGAATTGAATGTTTTTGACTTTTGGTCAGCTCCACCAATATATAGTCCCAGCCCATCCATCTCAGCCCACCGTCTGCGGGTGGTTCTAATCCCTTACTGCATCAGATCGTTAAAATCAGCCCACTGAGGCTGACATATAATATGTTCGCGTGTTAGCATCAAACGTGAATCGGGGGAACTTCCATGAGTACGATGCTGACGCTGACCGCAGAACTTCTGGTAGCATTTGGCTGATCTGATTGCGTGCAACGTACAGGCACGTCAGTACCGCTACTGAACAACAGGAACAATACATGGCCAAGGGCAAAAACAAGAAAGACAATATCGGCAACGGCGGCAACCTCGGCTTTGAGGCCGAGCTGTTCAAAACTGCCGACAAACTGCGCGGTAACATGGAGCCATCCGACTACAAGCACGTCGCCCTGGGCCTAATCTTCCTCAAATACATCTCTGACGCCTTCGAGGCCCGCCACACCGATCTGCTGGCAGAAAGTGCGCAAGCGGCCGAGGACAAGGACGAATACCTGGCCGACAACGTGTTCTGGGTGCCGAAAGACGCGCGCTGGTCGCACCTGAAGGCCAACGCGAAACGGCCCGAGATCGGCACGCTGATCGACGATGCCATGCGTGCCATCGAAAAGGACAACGAATCCCTCAAGGGCGTGCTGCCCAAAGACTACGCCCGCCCCGCGCTCAACAAGGTGATGCTGGGTGAGCTGATCGACTTGATCTCCGGCATTGCGCTGAACGAGAAGGGCCCGGGTAACCAGAGCCAATCCAAAGACATACTCGGCCGCGTCTATGAATATTTCCTCAGTCAGTTCGCTGGGGCCGAAGGCAAGCGCGGGGGCGAGTTCTACACCCCGCGCTCGGTGGTGCAGGTGCTGGTGCAAATGCTCGAACCCTACTCTGGCCGCGTCTATGACCCTTGCTGCGGCTCAGGTGGCATGTTCGTGCAGAGTGAAAAGTTCGTGCTGGAACACGGCGGGCGCATCGGCGACATCGCTATCTACGGCCAGGAGAGTAACTACACCACCTGGCGCCTGGCCAAGATGAACCTCGCCGTGCGCGGCATCGACTCCGACATCCGTTGGAACAACGAAGGCAGCTTCCACAAAGACGAACTGCGCGACCTGAAATTCGACCACATCCTCGCCAACCCGCCATTCAACATCTCCGACTGGGGCGGCGACCGCCTGCGCGAAGACCCGCGCTGGCAATTCGGCACCCCGCCGGTAAGTAATGCCAACTACGGCTGGCTGCAACACATCCACTGGCACCTGGCGCCCTTCGGCTGCGCCGGTGTGGTACTGGCGAATGGTTCGATGAGTTCGAACCAGAGCGGCGAAGGCGAGATCCGCAAGGCCATGATCGAGGCCGACGCCGTCGACTGTATGGTAGCCCTGCCCGGCCAGTTGTTCTACTCCACCCAGATCCCCGCCTGCTTATGGTTCCTCGCCCGCGACAAGGCCAACGGCAAGCGCGGCAAGGCAACCCTGCGCGACCGTCGTGGCGAAGTGCTGTTTATCGACGCACGCAATATGGGTCAACTTGTCGACCGCACCCGCCGCGAACTACTTGACGCCGAGATCCAGAAGATCGCCGACACCTATCATGCGTGGCGCAGCGAGAAGGCCGCCGGCAAGTACGAGGACACCCCCGGTTTCTGCAAGGCCGCGACGCTGGAGGAGATCCGCAAGCATGGCCATGTGCTCACCCCCGGCCGTTACATCGGCGCGAAGGCACAGGAAGACGATGGCGAGCCGTTCGAGGAGAAGATGCAGCGGCTGACGACGCGATGGCGCGAGCAGCAGGTGCAAGCGGCGAAACTCGATACCGCAATCGAGAATAATCTGAAGACACTCAGTTTCTTACTGGAGAACGACAATGGCAGACGAAAAACTTGATCTCAACCCGCTTGAGCGAGCCATTCAACGCCTGAGCGAAGGCTGGACGCGTTATCAACAGGACATCAGCGACACCCAGATTCGCGATGGCCTGATTCAACGCTTCGAATTCACTTACGAAATCAGCCACAAGATGCTCAAGCGCTTTCTGGAAGCCACATCGGCGAACCCGGCTGAGTTCGACGACATGAGCTTTCAGGACTTGGTTCGCATGGGCTATGAGCGTGGCCTGCTGCTGGGAAGTTGGCCGGAATGGAGAAACTATCGCGACATGCGTGCCAAGACCAGCCACACCTACGACGAGGACATCGCACTTGAAGTCGTGGCCTGCATCTCCGACTTTCAGCGAGAGGCGGCCCATCTGTACGAGAAGTTGCAGGATGCGCAGGCGTGACGGGAACAAACGTGTCCGCTCCGGCAATCGACATTCGACCCGATCATTGGCAAATCGTACGGCACATCCTGCGCAGGCATGTGCCGCAATATGCCGCGTGGGCCTTCGGATCACGGGCCAAATGGACGGCAAAGCCGCATTCTGATTTGGACTTGGCTATTATCACTGAAAAGCCGTTGCCGCTGGCGGTCAGTGCGGCGCTTGCTGACGACTTCTCCAAATCCAATCTGCCGTGGAAAGTTGATGTAGTGGATTGGGCTGTAACCAGTGAATCGTTTCGCCATGTCATAGAGCGAGACAAAGTCGTGGTTCAAGAAGCAAATCTGCTCCCGGAGCTGGCAAATGACTGGCCGATTACACGCATCGAAGACATCGCGACAAA
The DNA here is from genome assembly GCA_038922895.1 of Gammaproteobacteria bacterium. Taxonomy (GTDB): domain Bacteria; phylum Pseudomonadota; class Gammaproteobacteria; order Eutrophobiales; family Eutrophobiaceae; genus Eutrophobius. The sequence continues at coordinate 16,879 of JBCKWF010000018.1, read as the reverse complement.
AATAGCGATGGGGCCATTTGGCTCTTCCATAAAAGTAGAAACGTTTGTCGATGAGGGCGTTCCAATTATCAGCGGTGCCCATTTGCGCGGCGTACGCGTTGAAGACGGAGACTTCAACTTCATCACCGCTGAGCACGCCAACAAATTGAAGAATGCGAACGTCCAACGCGGCGATGTTATCTTCACGCACGCAGGCAACATAGGTCAATGTGCTTACTTGCCGCAAGACTCACGATATGAACGATATGTGATTTCCCAGCGGCAGTTCTATCTACGCTGCAGCGACAAAGCTGATCCGGCGTTCGTTGCTTATTTTTTCCATAGCGAGGAAGGTCAGCACAAGCTGCTGGCCAACGCTTCACAAGTGGGTGTGCCATCCATCGCTCGTCCGTCTTCGTACTTGAAGACCATAGAGCTTGCGTTGCCCCCCATCGAAGAGCAACGCGCCATCGCCCATATCCTCGGCACGCTGGACGACAAGATCGAACTCAACCGCCAGCGCAACCACACCCTGGTGACGATGGCCAGCGCCTTGTTCCAGGACTGGTTTGTCGACTTTGGCCCCGTCCATGCCAAAACGGAAGGCCGCGAACCCTACCTCTCAACCGATCTCTGGTCCCTCTTCCCCGATCACCTCGATACCAACGGCAAGCCAGAGGAGTGGCGACGCTCCACAATCGGCGAAGAAGTAACTGTGTGCGGTGGCTCGACGCCCAGCACCAAAGAACCCGCATTCTGGGGGAACGGACAGCATCATTGGGCAACGCCGAAAGACCTTTCGGGACTGGCCTTCCCGGTCCTTCTCGACACTGACCGCAAGATCACCGACGCAGGTATTGCGAAAATTAGTTCCGGGCTGTTGCCCGTGGGAACCGTGCTTCTCTCCTCGCGTGCACCTATCGGCTATCTGGCGATTGCTGAAGTGCCGACAGCAATCAATCAAGGCTTCATCGCCATGAAATGCGATGGCACCTTGCCCAATGTGTTCGTTCTGTTCTGGTGTCGACAGAACATGGACCTTATCCTTGGGAACGCCAATGGCTCTACCTTTCAGGAGATCAGCAAGAGCAACTTTCGCCCGATACCCGTGACAGTGCCATCCGAGCCAGTGCTGACCGCATTTCGGGTGCAAACAGAACCGCTTTACCGGCATATTGTTGAGAACGAGCGGGAATCACTAAGTCTCACCACCCTCCGCGACACCCTGCTCCCCAAACTGATCTCCGGCGCACTGCGCATCAAGGATGTTGAGCAATTTCTGGAGCGCGTCGCATGAGCCGCATCTCCGCCAACCCCGAATTTCTGACCTGGACGTGTGAGTACGCCAGGCTGGTTACGCTCGCGCTGACGGGACGTTTTCCTATAACAGGCTACAGGGAGGGAACCCATGAATAACATTGTGATTTTTGAGTCCAGCGACCGCCAGGTGGAAGTGCGGCTGGAGGGCGAAACCGTCTGGTTGAGTCAAGCGCAGATGGCCGAGCTGTTTGATGTTCAAAAGGCCGCCGTCTCCAAACACCTGAAGAACATCTTTGTGTGTGGTGAGCTGGAGCCAGAGGCAACTGTTTCCAAAATGGAAACGGTTCGACAGGAAGGTAAACGGGCAGTGACCCGGCAGGTAGAGCACTATAACCTCGATGCCATTATCTCGGTGGGTTACCGCGTCAACTCCACCCGCGCCACTCATTTCCGCCAGTGGGCCACCGGTGTGCTGCGCCAACATCTGGTCGAAGGGTATACCATCAACCAGCACCGCTTGCAGGAACGCGGCATTGAGTTTGAGCAGGCGCTGGACCTGCTGTCGCGCACGCTGGCCAACCAACAACTGGTCAGCGCCGAGGGTGAGGCCGTGTTGCAGGTGATCGCCGATTACGCCCGCAGCTGGAGCCTGCTGCAGCGTTACGACGAGCAAAGCCTGACGGGGCAAACTGGCAAGCAGAGCGGGATGCAGTCGCTGTCTCTCGATGAGGTGCTGACTGCGATTGCCCAGATGAAGGCCGCGCTAATCGCCAAGGGTGAGGCCTCGGATCTTTTCGGCCAGCTGCGTGGTGATGGCCTGGCATCCAGCCTTGCCACCATCGAACAGGGCTTTGGTGACGAGCTGTTCTACCCCAATGTTGCCAGCCGGGCCGCGAATCTTCTTTATTTCGTGATCAAGAATCACCCGCTTAGCGATGGCAATAAGCGCACCGGCTCGTTCCTGTTTTTGTGGTATCTGCGCCTGAACCAGCACCTACTGGCCCGGCCGGTTGACCTGCTGATTAATGACAACACACTCGTAGCACTGGCGCTGTTGGTGGCCGAAAGCCTGCCCGCACAAAGAGAGCTGATGGTGCGGCTGGTCGAGCATTTTGTGCTGCTGAAAGACGGCGGCAATACGGGAAGCAAATAATGGCCTTTCTCTCCGAAGCCCAACTGGAAGACGCACTCCTGGAACAACTGGTTGGGTTGGGCTATGCCTGTGTCTGCGACGACCTGATCGGCCCCGATGGCAAACAACCAGAACGCGACGCGTATGACGAGGTGGTGCTGAAGGCGCGGCTCAGCGCCGCTGTAGCGCGACTGAACCCGACGCTGCCGATGGATGCGCAAGCAGATGCGATACGCCGCCTGACCCAATCCGAGCTGCCCAACCTGCTGGAAGAAAACCGCCGCTTGCACACACTGCTGATCGAAGGCGCGGCGGTGGAGTATTACGGCAACGATGGCGTACTCACCGCCGGGGCGGTGCAGCTGCTCGATTTCGAGCATCCCGCCAATAACGACTGGCTGGCGGTACAACAGTTCACAGTAATCGCCGGGCAATACAAGCGCCGCCCGGATGTGGTGCTGTTCGTCAACGGCCTGCCACTGGCGGTGATCGAACTGAAGGCGCCCGGCAGCGAGAACGCCACGCTGGACGGTGCCTTCAATCAACTGCAAACCTACAAGCAGCAGATCCCTGCGCTGTTTCGCAGCAATGCGCTGCTGGTAACCTCGGATGGCATCGCGGCACGGGTCGGCTCGTTATCGGGTGATCAGGAACGCTTCATGCCCTGGCGCACCACCGACGGCAAACGCATTGAACCGAAGGGCACCCCGGAGCTGGCCACGCTGATCGCGGGCGTATGTGAACCTCAACGCTTCCTTGATCTGTTGCGTCATTTCACCGTATTTGGTGAACGCGACGAGGGGCTGATCAAGATCATTGCCGGGTATCATCAGTTCCATGCGGTGAAACGTGCGGTAAGCTCGACGCTGCGCGCCAGTCTGAAGGATTGGCAAGCGGAAGATCCCGCCGCTTACAACCTGCCCAGTGTCGCCAGCCAACCGGCGGGTGATCACAAGGCCGGAGTGATCTGGCACACGCAGGGCTCGGGCAAGAGCCTGCTGATGGCCTTTTATGCCGGCCTGCTGATCTTCGAGCCGCGCATGGCCAACCCGACGCTGGTGATCCTGACCGACCGCAACGACCTGGATGATCAGCTGTTCGGTACGTTTGCAATGTGCCGCGACCTGATCCGTCAGACACCCGTGCAGGCGGTAGATCGCGAGGATCTGCGCACACTGCTCAATCGCGCCTCCGGTGGCGTGATCTTCACCACCTTGCAGAAATTCGGTGAAGTGACCGGACCGCTGACCACACGTACAAATGTGGTAGTGATCGCCGACGAGGCGCACCGCAGTCAGTATGGTTTTCGCGCCAGGGTCGATGCAAAAACCGGTGTAGTCTCTTATGGCTTTGCCAAATATCTGCGCGACGCGCTGCCCAATGCCTCGTTTATCGGCTTTACCGGCACCCCGATTGAGGCCACCGACGTGAATACCCCGGCGGTGTTCGGCCATTACATCGATATTTACGACATCAGCCGCGCTGTCGAAGACGGCGCGACAGTACCGATATACTACGAATCGCGGCTGGCGCGCATTGAACTGGATGAGGACGAGAAGCCGCGCATCGACGCCGAGATCGAGGCATTACTGGAAGACGAGGACGAAGCCAGTGCCGAGCGCACCCGCCATAAGTGGTCCACGGTGGAGGCACTGGTCGGCAGCGACAAACGCCTGGCGCTGGTGGCCCAGGATTTGGTACAACATTTCGAGGATCGCGTTGCCGCGCTGGACGGCAAGGCGATGGTCGTGTGCATGAGCCGGCGCATCTGCGTGAAGCTATACCATGCCATTATTAAACTGCGGCCGGACTGGCACAGCGATGATGACAAGGCTGGCAGCATCAAGATCGTGATGACCGGCTCGGCCTCCGACCCACCCGAGTGGCAGCAGTACATTGGCAACAAGGCACGCCGCGACCAGCTTGCCAAGCGCGCCCGCAAACCTGACGATTCGCTCCGGCTGGTGCTCGTGCGCGATATGTGGCTGACCGGTTTCGACGCACCTAGCATGCACACGATGTACATTGACAAACCCTTGCGCGACCACGGCCTGATGCAGGCTATTGCCCGCGTCAACCGCGTGTTTCGCGACAAGCCCGCCGGATTGATCGTGGATTACATCGGTATCGCCCAGAACCTGAAATCCGCACTGGCACAGTACTCCCGGCCCGATCAGGACAAGACCGGTATCGACGAGGCCGAGGCGGTAGCAGTACTGCTGGAGAAGTACGAGATCGTGCGCGATATGTTTTTTGGTTTTGACTACCGCACGGGGCTTTCCGGCACACCGACCGGGCGGCTGGCGATGATGGCGGGCGCGATTGAGTGGATACTCGACAAGCAGCAGCAATGGGCCGCTACCGAGAAAAAACCTGAGGCAAAGAAGCAGGCCCAACGCCGCTTTGCCGATGCCGTGTTGGGGCTGTCACGTGCCTTCGCGCTGGCGTCGAGCTCGGATGAGGCACGCGGCATTCGTGAGGAAGTCGGTTTCTTCCAGGCGATCCGAGCCGCGCTGGTCAAGACAGGGACGGGCGCTGGCGCGACCCGTCAGGATCGCGAACTGGCCATCCAGCAGATCGTCAGCCGGGCCGTGGTGTCCACCGAGATCGTCGACATCCTCGCTGCGGCCGGCATCCAGTCGCCGGACATCTCCATCCTGTCAGACGAATTCCTGTTCGAAGTACAGCAGATGGAAAAAAAGAACCTGGCGCTCGAGGCGTTGCGAAAGTTGCTGAATGACAGCATCCGTTCCCGTACCCGCACCAACGTAGTGGAGACCCGTGCCTTCACTGAACGGCTGGAAGATGCCATTGCGCGTTATCATGCCAACGCGATCACGACCACTGAAGTGCTGCAGGAACTGATCCGGCTCGCGCGGGACATCCGCGCTGCACGGAGCCGTGGCGAGGAACAGGGACTGTCCGACGAGGAGATTGCCTTTTACGACGCGCTGGCGGAGAACGAGTCTGCCATTGAAGTGATGGGCGATGACAAGTTGCGCGTGATCGCCCATGAGCTTTTGATGAGCCTGCGCGAGAACGTGTCCGTGGACTGGGCCCACCGCGAATCGGCGCGGGCAAGATTACGCGTACTGGTCAAGCGCATCCTGCGCAAGTACGGCTACCCGCCGGATTTGCAGGATGCAGCTGTGCAGACCGTGCTGCAGCAGGCCGAGGTACTGTCGGCGTCGTGGCAACATGGTCACGCACGCGCCTAAACGGCTTGCAATGGATTTGATATGGATCCGTTTTTGGGGAGACCGTCAGTTTATTTACATGCAAAACCGGAATTTATAATCCTTCAAGAAACTCCAGCACGGTTTTGTTAAATTCTTCCGGTTGGTCGATCATGACCAGGTGGGCTGCATTGGGAAAAACCACCAGCCTTGCATTATCAATACCCTCTGCCCAGTTTCTGGAACTGGCCCTGGCCACTTCATTATCATATGCACCGGAGATCACCAGGGTAAGCACATGGATTTCCGCTAATCGTTGTGAACGGGGTAAGTTTGACGAAGGCAACTCCTTTACCGGTTTATATCCAGGGGATGACCGCTGCCGGCCATTTCATAATAGATTTCCGTCCCATTGACCGGGACAATACCGCTTTGCACACCGGTCTGTGCGTTAAAAACCGGTAACAGACAAAACATCAAAAGGACTGCCATTAAGCATTGATCGCAATGTTTAATTGTTCTCATGTTCATGGTTAACATACTGATATACTTTGAGTTTTTATGGATTCCGGGGGTTCATCCGCAAGATACGCGCCTGTTTGATTCCCGTCAAGAATTCGGTACCGACAAGTTAATTAACGTTGTTTATAAATATCTTCCAGGCATTTCTCTCTACACCGCTACTGCATTTTTCCAGGACGCAAAGGCACGCTGTCACTTGTCCTTGGACCAGCTTGCCCGCAATCCAGGCAAAGCATAAGAATCCACTTCATAACTTTAACTACTTGCAGTAAAAACTGATTCAATAACAACCGGTGGATTCAAATTCGAAGTGCAACACCTGACGGTACCTTGGTGTAGCGCACCTTCCTCCCGAAGAATACCTCATCCACAATTTGTTCTTGTTTCAAACCTGCTTTCCTCAACCCGGAAATCTGGTATCGTTGCTCGCTGGTAAGCTGCTTGTAGCGCTCCATGTGTGCCCCTTTTACTTGGTCGTTTGAGAGGCTCCGATGCTAACGCAGCTTGCCTCCAAACAATCTTACAAAAGTTGCACTTCAAACTTGAATCCGCCACGCATTTATACTATTAGTTATAAATGATATTGTTCGCCTCGTTGAAGGGCTTTAACGCCCTTTTTACGGAGCCCCGAGTAGCCCCCCCGCTGCCGGGGCTTTTCTATTTAGGACTACTGCTATAAAGGGGCATTTTTTTGGGCATATTTATATCGGATGGTCCTGTTTTTCTGGTTTGATACCCGGCTTGAGTGGGATCACACTGGCCACAGGTAGTTTGATTTGATGTACCCCGTATATCTGGGAACCCTCTCCATCCAGAGTCAATGCTTTTCCCATGAATACATTTATATACACGTTGCCCCTTTTGTAAGGTACCGGCTTTTCACTCATGATGGGTTCCTCTCACTCAATCAGCGCCTTTAGAATCTGAACGTTCATCTTTGTTATCCTCAAACAAGGCATGCAGTTGTTGCAAAAAATGCAACAACTGCCGTCGACGGAAAAACCTATCAGAGTGGCCTTTCTCACCGAAGCCCCAACACAAATGGGGTCGGTGACAAACGCTAATGTAAATACCTCTCAGTTGTCACCTACCCCATTATTTTTCATTATTTTTTCGGCATGATAAGTACGGGATTCAGTATGTGCAAAATTTGCACATACTGCCGATGACAGCAAAACCTACCAGGTGGATTTCTACAATCTCGACGTCATTATCTCGGCGGGGATATCGGGTTAAATCCAGACGCGGGGTAATTTAACTACTCAGTCTCACATCCAAACGCTTTGCTGAGTCCCGCTGGTGTAATACAATCGACCCGTGAAAAAAATATTTATTACTGCAAATGAACTACTCGAAGACTCATTCAGGCTGGCAGTCTCTATATATCAGAGTGGATTTCGGCCTGATTTAATAGTCGGGGTCTGGCGCGGTGGGACCCCCGTTGCTATGGCAGTACATGAATATTATGACTATAAAGGTATAATCACCGACCATGTCGCCATTCGTGCAGCATCCTACAGTGGCATCAATGAACGAAAAAAAAATGTTGAACTTACGGGCATGGAATACATATATGAAAAAACCGGTCCGGAGGCTGAATTGTTGATTATTGACGATGTATTTGATTCAGGCAACAGCTTCAAGACTATCCTGCAGACACTGGAATCAAGATATGGCAACGGAATTTATCAACGGGTAAGGATTGCCTGTCCCTGGTACAAACCGGATAATAATCAAACCAATCTGGTTCCTGATTACTACCTGCATGAAACAGACAATTGGCTGGTATTTCCACATGAATTAGCCGGTCTGACCGAGGATGAAATCAGTCAGGGAAAACCTGCAATAAGCAGGATTATCATATAAAATCGAGAATACAAGGCCTTGGTAGCTCAGGCGAGACGGATAATGATGAAGACACTTAACGTGTCTTCATCCCGTTGAGCGCTTTGGACAGGATGTTCAAAGCCGTGCCACTTGGTGAGGCCTGGACGGCCGAACTTAGTGGCTGGTTGAGAGGTTCAAGTAAATTAATATGCTTCAAATGTTATGGCAACGCCCTGGTAGCTCAGTGGATAGAGCGTCCGCCTCCTAAGCGGAAGGTCGCAGGTTCAACTCCTGCTCAGGGCACCAACGCTCTTCTTATTAAATGCTAAAATTCGGGGCATGTCCTCAATCGTGACCAAACGCTGTTTATACCTGCTATTCGCGCTGTCCGGCTTTTCCGGGCTTATTTATGAATCCATCTGGTCCCGTTACTTAACACTGTTTCTGGGGCATGCCGCCTATGCCCAGGCACTGGTGCTGGTTATTTTCATGGGTGGTCTGGCGATCGGTGCCTGGCTGGTGTCCCGCTATACTCACCAACTTGGCAATTTATTGTTATGTTATGCAGTAATCGAAGGCACTATCGGCCTGTTCGGCCTGGTATTTAACCCGGTCTTCCAGTTTGTATTCTCCGTTTCATTTGGAAATATCATTCCTGCCCTGGGAGATCCGGTATTTGTATATACATATAAAATCATTATTGCATCACTGCTGATTCTGCCTCAGTCCCTGTTACTGGGTGCGACCTTTCCATTAATGAGCGGCGGGTTCATCCGTAAATTCCCCGGTCTTCCTGGACAATCTATTTCTATATTGTATTTTCTCAATAGTTTCGGTGCTGCTATAGGCCTGCTATTCAGTGCATTTTATCTGGTGGGTAAACTCGGCTTGCCCGGTACCATTTTCGCAGCCGGAATAGTCAATATTGTCATTGCCATACTTGTATATGTGCTCGTAAAAGCGCCTGCCCCTCTGGTCAATACGACACCAGCTACTATATTGTTATCCAGACCCGGCATGTTTCTGGCGATATCTTTTTTTACCGGAATGGCATCTTTCATCTACGAGATTTCCTGGATACGGATGCTGTCCATGGTTTTAGGTACAAGTACCTATTCGTTCGAATTAATGTTGAGTGCATTTATCATCGGGTTGGCCATGGGTGGCTACCTGATACGCAAAAGAATTGATCATCTGCAAGACCCGATCATGTTTGTTGCCTTTGTACAAATATTGATGGGCCTTTTCGCAATATTGACAATTTTTCTTTACGGCTACAGTTTTGAACTCATGGCATTCTTTATGTCGGCCCTGGGTAAAACAGAACAAGCTTACATACTATTCAGCCTGTTTAGTCATGGTATTGCATTATTGATAATGCTCCCCGCTACAATCTGCGCAGGCATGACATTACCTTTATTCACCTACATTCTGCTTAAACAGGGACAGGGTGAGAAAAGTATCGGACAAATTTACTCAAGTAATACGATAGGTGCTATAGCTGGAGTTTTGTTTACTGTCTTCGTGGGCATGCCCATGCTGGGCACAAAAGGTTCGGTACTGTCCGGTGCTGTTATAGATATCAGCCTAGGCATGGTATTGCTATGGATCTATTCGACATCCATAAAGATCAGATACCAGGGCCATATAGCCGCAGCAGTTGCTATCATCCTGATAATCACAGTTATCGGCTTTGAATTCAATACTAAAGTCCTGGCATCTGGCGTGTTCCGCCATGGCATAGCGCAACTGGATGATAAAACCGAGATCCTGTTTCATCAAGACGGCAAAACCGCTTCGGTAACCGTCTCTGAGTGGGACAATAAAACAGTTACCATAATGACAAATGGCAAGCCGGATGCCACTATCACCATGGCATCTGGTTCACCACCTTCTATTGATGAGGCGACCATGACCTTACTGGGGGCATTGCCATTATCTGTTTACCCGAAGGCCAGAACTATTGCAAATATCGGAATGGGATCCGGGCTGACAACACACACAGTACTGGCCATGCCAGGTGTAGAAAGAATAGATACAATAGAAATTGAAGCAGCAATCATCAAAGGTGCTGAATACTTTATTCCAAAAACCGGGCGGGTATTTAATGACCCCCGGAGTTATATCCAGATTGATGATGCCAGGACCTATTTTTCCATACATCAATCCAGGTATGACATCATTATATCCGAGCCGTCTAACCCCTGGGTCAGTGGCGTTTCCAGTCTGTTTACGACTGAATTTTATCAGTTAATCAGGTCACACCTGAACCAGGACGGACTGCTGGCTCAGTGGATTCATATTTATGAACTGAATACTGAACTGTTAATATCTATACTGAAAGCAATCAGCCTGAATTTTCCATACTATAGTATCTACTTTGCTGATGATGGTGATCTTATTCTGCTTGCCAGTGTAGACAATCCTGTCAACATTCCTGATTATTCAATTTTCGAGTCAGCTGATATGAAAAACCAGCTGGCAACTGTTCATATCCATAACCTTGAGGATATGCGATTTCGTTTTCTTGGTGACCAAAACCTTTTCAATCCTTTTATAAACCAGTCTAAAATCGATGCAAACTCTGATTACTACCCGGTTCTGGATCTACGGGCTGAAAAATCCAGATTCTTGCAGGAGAATGTCTCAGAATTATTGAATTTGCGCCTGTCATCTCCTCCTATACTGGATATTCTGTATGACAACCCCGGATTCAGAACTGAAAATCTCAGTCGTACTGATTATTTTCCAGATCAGCATGCAGAAGAGGCACTTAAAATTTACGATTACTTCAGTCAAAAAGTGTTTGATAAGGCAATCATCAGTTCTATTGCCAGTCTGAATTTCCTGACCTCTGCAGCAATAACATGTGATATGGAATATAACCAGACGGTCTGGACTGATTCGTTCTATATTATTTTAAGCAAGACAATAGGCCTCCTTACCAGAAAACAACTGGATGAAATCCTCGTCGCAATCACACCACAATGTGAGGTCAAACCGGGTCTTGAACTGCAGTATCACTGGTTAAATCTGTTTAAATCGTTTAATGCGCAAAATGATACGGAAACTATAGCTGCGCTGGTAGAACTGCTTGATACCACGACAGAAGTGACATTAGAACAGCAAAAGTTTCTATATATCACCCTTTTGACTATGTTTGTGAAGACGGGGGACCATGTCAAGGCATCATTACTGTGGAACCAGTATATGAAATATCTGTTTATAGATGTTGATAGCATACCGATGGAAATCCAGATACTGCTTGCCGTTATTGAAGATAGAAAATAACAGGCGAAAAAAGGGCGGACATAGTCCGCCCTGGTAAAATCAGACTACTGACAGTTATGAACGCGGAGGTACAACAGGTCCGCTTTCGGGCCAACGCCACAACGATGTGGGCGTGGTCTTCTTGATTTCCCATTTGGCGACATTCGGGTCAGTGTTAAACCTCAATATATTCCCACGCAGTGGCTCATCTTCGTAAACAATCTTGCCACCTACCATCGTCATAATAGGCCTGAGCGTATCCAGATCTTCTACTGCCACATCCATATAATCACCATTCAAGATGATAATATCTGCCCATTTGCCGGGTTCGATAGACCCAATTTTGTGTTCCCGCCATAACTGATAAGCGCCCCAACGCGTCATCATCAGCAGCAAGGTCAGACGATCAGGTACAGCCTCTTCCGGCACCCCAAAGTCCTCCCCGTTTATCTTGCGCGTCATCCACATCACACCATCTTCAAACGGGGAAGACCTTATCTGTCCCTGGCTGCCAAACTCGCTGATCAGGGCCTTGATCCCCGCCTTCAACATACTGGCAACCGGCGCATTCAGGGTCAGATATTCATCACCGTAATCAGCTTTGAGTACTTCACTTGGGACTTCAGTCGCGTCACAGGAAAATGTCTGGCCGATTCGGGCAGCCAACTGGATCTGCTCCGGTGTGACCGAATGGCAATGGTCAGTCTGCAGGCGCAACGAACGTAATTTTTCCATTGACATACCAGACTTCATAAGTTCGTCCTGGAAGAATTTCAGTCCGCCATCTCCCGCCATATGCCAACCTGGAATACCGGTCTGCCTGCCGGCGGCTGCCAACTCAACCAATACCTTGTAATGCTCAAGTCTCCTCATATTCGCAGTACTGGACTCAGGGGTTGGGCAAAGCTCACGTTTCTTCAATTCAGGAGTCTTTGCAGGTATCGAGGTACACCAGGCTACACCACCGCCATCGAACGCTCCCGCGCTGCTACCGTTACTCCACATCATATCCGAGCCATAACCGGTCCAGTCACCAATGCGCCAGTAAGTTTCGGTAATACGAGGATTAAACGGCTGCATCCAGCGATGTCCCCATGACAGGCGTATCGGCATCAGATCATTTCTGTCCAGATGCACAGAGGCATTAAATCCGTTTTCACACTGTATGTGTGTACTATGGGTCGTCAAGCCTGTTTGCGCATTCAGCTGTAATACCTCGAAATATCCTTTCGTGTATTCATTTTCACGATTTGCATTTGCAACTATTATGTCACCACGGATACAACGCGGACCATCCGTATAATCACCGGACCAGCCTGCATTCGCATCAATCCAGAAATCGTCAGGTATCGGATTACGAAACCTGGCTTCAATCGATTTGATGCCAGCGGTATTGTACACAGCCCCGCCTCGTGTGCTGAGGAAGATCGGGTGATTAGGGACGAGTTCATCCAGCACCTGTTTAGTGATCTTTTTACCAATGACATTGACAGCAATCCTCGCAGGAGCCAGGCTGACCTGGATCCACTGACCTGCAGGTATCTGTTTGGCCCTGGCTACTGCTGCCTTCTTCACCAGCTCGATCAGTTCTTCTTCAGTCTTTCCTGTCAGTTCTACCTGTAACAGTTCCGGTATCGTATTCAACACCCATGGAAATGCCTGTAAGGTATTTTCATATAAGTGGTTATGGGTATCAATCAGGCCGGGCAATACTGTATTTCCCTTTGCATCAATGGTTTCAGTCCAGTCAGCTACATATTTCTGGATCTCCGCATTGGTACCAACGGCCAGGATCTCATTGTCCTGAATAGCAATAGCCTCATGAAATCCCATATTCTTGATGTCATCGGATTCGGCCGCGATGACCTTGCCGTTGATAATAACCGTCGTTGCATAAGGTGACGGTCCTGCATAAGCAATGCTACTACCCAAAATTCCCGACAATACCAGAGACAAGACCCTGAGTTTGCCAGGTTTGATTATCTTTCCTTTCATAATTCCCTCCTGAATATCCAATAATAATAGTATTCCGATAAAACTCTAGAGTGGCCCTGTTCCAAAATTACCGGGGTAGATAAAAGCCGTTCATAATTGCTTCATGCCAGAGCTGCACACCTGCCGGCGCAATACCCATGGGCAGGCCCTCCTCCTCGGCACTATACCCGTGCTTACCTGCTTCAAATTCATAAAGCTCAATCTTCGGTGCCGGTTTCATGGAGGCATAACCGGGTAAATAGACCTCACGATAAATCCGGGAATCATGATCACGACTGTTCTTGGAAATAATTAACAAGAGTGGTGGGACAGGCTTGGTTCCCGGGCCTGAAATACCCCTCAGATACCCCAGATATCTCTCCACCAGCGACTCAGTCTCTTCCGAGTTCATGCCCAGGCGTTTTGCACTGGCACGTGCTGCGGCCTCCATTTGCTCAGGGCTATCAAAGTGCAGAATATTCTCCGCCTTGAACAAGGCTGAAGTCAGACCCTTTTGCGAGGCCTCAAAAACTTCCTCCATGACCATCGCCAGACGCGCAAGTGCATCCACCCCTTCATCTTGTATCAGTTCATAGCCGTAATAGCGTGCAGTATCGCGCCAGCTTCGTACTCTCAGACAATTAAAATCCATTGCCCAAGGCTCATCGATACCCTGAATCTCTCGTGTCATCTTTCCATACAATGCACCAAAAGGAGAGCTCTCCATCCCCAGTACACCAACCATGTTGGGCACACGCTGGCTCACCATCATACTCATTGGCCCGCCGGTGGAATGACCGTGGATATACACTGAAAATTCCCCCTCGGGCAGATAACGGCGTACCAGGTCACGGACGCCTTCTTCGTGCGCTACCGGCCAGCCTGCCATTCTGTCATAGAATCTCGTTCCCTCCTTCGCACAGGCAAGGATCAATGTACCCCAGCGCCGACGACGGGAATCTTCCTTGTCCTCAATAACCTCATACTGGTCCGATGTTACTAATTCACCCTGCAAATATATTGGCGTTCTGACAGAACCGTCAGGTTTGATCGTGTCACCTGGCCAGTCCCGGTTGACTGCCTCGAAGTTGATCCTGCCAGGGTAGGACATGTTAACTACCCGGTAACCAAACTTGGCAGCGAGAAAGCGGGAAAATTCGTTTTTACCCCTGTGATCACCCCCGCCTCCATGTAACACAAACAGCCCTATCTTCTTACCGTCGGGTCCAATGGGAATTTTGGATGGATCCTCAGGCTCATATACACTCGCCGCGATGTCCCAGTCCATGTCCAGTGCCCTGACGCGATGTATCACTTCTTGCGATCGCACAGGTATATCCGGCATTGAGATGACCTTATCAGAGATCTTGATAATCTCGGGTTTGGTGACAAAGGTCCATGCTGCACCGCTGACCTGTTCAACAGGAGAAGAAAAAGTCTGAGCGGTGTATGAGGCATCGGCACCCACCAGAATAAATGCCAATAAAAAACAGGTGTGTAATGATTTCACTACTTGAGAGCGTCGCACGATAACCCCCCTATTACCCGGTATGCATTAGGATATAAATCGGGGACACTTACCGTCGGTAAATGTCCCCGATGAATGGTATTTATCTAGAAAAACTCATAACCAATCTGCAAACCATAGCTGGCAAATCCATTCGACGGTACCTGTACAAACATTACCGCAGTATTGGCTGTTGTTGAAATAGCATCATTATCAGGGAAATAGGTCTCCCTGAAACTGCCCATCAGGTTTCTGCCCCAAAGGGTGACATTCCATTGCTCACCGATATCGACCGATGCACTCAGATTTAGATCCACTTCCTTGTCCATCATATTTATTGTAGCCCAGGCACGATCAGTAATGTAAGCGTCAGTGAAACTGAAAGTCCCGTCAAGGTTTACATTGTAGGTTTCATTGGTAAACACATCATAAGAAGCCTTGGCGTAACCCTTATAACCCGGTGCTTGTCTGGGTTCCTGTCCGGAACGGTCTATCGCGCCGCCGGTGGCTACAGGCTGACCATTAGGACCTAAACACAGATTCTGAAGTGTTTCTGTCTCGGTACAAAGCGAATTAGGGAAATGCGTTATCTCTGCATCCAGCAGCATTACGCCACCATCCAGAGTCAGGTCATCCGTCGCCCGGAAAGTCCCGGACAGTTCCAGACCCCGATTACGCTGGGCAGCAATATTCTGGGTAATATTGATTGCAACAGTAGAATCCTCGAAACGCTGCATGAATTCGACCTGCATACCATCGAAATTGGTCCAGAACAAGGTTGCCTCCAGACGGGCACGGCCATCCATAAACATGCCACGTACACCCAACTCATAGGTCTCTGCAGACTCCGGTCCAAACACAAATCTGTCATCAACAGGCGTAACCTCGGCCACCGACATATCAAATCCGCCAGCCTTGAATGCTGTCGCATATTTGGCGTAAAGCGAGATATCCTCATTCGGTCTGTAGCGAAACACTAGCTGTGGATCAAGCTCGGTCTCCCTGATCTGATTGGAAACGCGGGCAAAGCGATCGGGGAAGATCACAGCCCCTGGTGACATCTGACCATACGGTCCACGCCCGACAATCTGTACGTTCGCCCACCGAGCCTTCTCCGTAGCATTAGTACCAAAGAAGGTATTACCAGCGGCATTGACACGTATCCCGTAAGGTACCCGTACCGGTTGGCCTGTAATTGGGCTAATAACGATATACTCAGCCGGTGAATTCTGACCGACGCCATCCTTTTCAATACGGGTAAGACGTAATCCGGCATCGATAGATGCCTTATTGTCCATGAAATTCCAGGTCAGTGTGCCAAAACCGCTATACCACTGTGCTAGCTCATCTGAACGGCTGGCCTTAATCGCATCTACGTTGTTGGCACGCCAGCCATCGACAGCATAATGCAGATCATTGTTCTGATAATAGAGACCACCCATCCATTCGAACATACCCCCGGTAGGCGAGGTCAGGCGAAGCTCCTGACTCCACTGATCCATCCATTCCTGCCGATTACGAAGGTTGGCGTTCACATACCCGTGGGAAAGGCGGTTCGTGGTATGGTAATGATGGCTGAATCCAGACAGCGATTGCAGCTCGATACCGCTACCAAATTCATAGGTCATGTCAAGTACGGTATGCCAGGGTTCCGCCTTGGAAGACTCGCCAAATTCACAATTGAGCAAGTCTGCAGGTGCTTCAAACCCCGGGGTTCCTTGGTTAGCCAGAACGAAGGTTTGGCCTGGAACACAGCCCCTGAAATCCCAGACATCCCCGCTATCAGCAGCATTCGCAATGGTGTACCCGGCCGGTGAAAGGTAGAATGGTCCGCGCTTTATACCTACGTTGCTGACCTTGCCGACTTCCGCATTAGCCATGCTAGGAAAAGCAGATGTGATACCTTTATCAATGACAAAGATGTCATCCGATCTTCTCTGAACCAGAGTAGCAACCGGCCATTTGTCGCGCACGAGAACATCCGACCGCGGACCATGATCGTGCTTATCCAGCTGGCCCTTTAGTGTCGCCTGGAACTGCTCATTCGGAGTCCACTGTACGGTAACTCGACCCATTGATGACTCCTGCTGCGGGAATTTATCACCGGTCAGCCAGTCGCGTAAATGCCCCTCAAATCGGTCATATTTGCCGGCTACGCGTATCCCAAAGGTGTCAGTGACAGGCCCACCAATGGCGCCTTCGATAGATTGACGACCCATATTACCGTATTCC
>JBCKWF010000017.1:0-24114 GCA_038922895.1 Gammaproteobacteria bacterium | reverse complement strand
CGGACTCCGCTGTATCAACTGCATCTGGAACTGGGTGCAAGGATGGTAGCGTTTGCTGGCTATGAGATGCCGGTGCAATATCCTGCAGGAATCCGCGCCGAACACGAACATACTCGTACCGGTGCAGGCTTGTTTGATATCTCCCATATGGGCCAGATCCGGGTCGAGGGCAGTGAGGTTGCTTCCAGGCTGGAAACTCTGGTCCCCGGTGATATCCAGGGTTTATTACCCTGGCAGCAACGCTATAGCCTGTTGACCAATAGCGCAGGTGGGGTCATTGATGATCTGATGATTACCCGCATGCCCGATCATTATTTCCTTGTCGTCAATGCCTCACGCAAGCAGTATGATTATGACTATCTAATCAATACACTGCAGCCTGGTTGCCGGGTAATTCACCTGACAGGCCGGGGCCTACTGTCCTTGCAAGGACCATCTGCAGCAACTGTGCTAGGCAACTTATCACCCGCGATTACCGAAGTGCCATTTATGGGCGCGACCGTGACCAGCCTGGCTGGAATCGATTGTTTGATACACCGTTGCGGTTATACCGGGGAAGACGGTTTTGAGATATCGACGTATAGTTCTGATATTGAAAAACTGGCCAGAATCTTACTGGACAATCCGCAGGTCAAACCGGTTGGTCTTGGGGCCAGGGACAGTCTCAGACTGGAGGCCGGTTTGAGCCTTTATGGTCATGAACTGGACGAACTCACCACGCCGGTTGAAGCGGGGCTGAACTGGGTTATTGCAAAAAAATACCGGACAGACCAACCTGAAGCAGCCAGTTTCCCCGGAGCCGTAAAAATACTCGGGCAACTGCAACACGGCCCTGAAAAGATCCTGAAGGGGTTCAGGCCAGAAGGCAAGATCCCGATCCGGGACGGCACAACTATTTATGACGGGGAAGGCAAAAAAACAGGTATAATTACCAGCGGTGCATACGGTCAGACTACAGGAGGCCCGGTGGCAATGGGCTATGTCGAAAATCGTCCCGCTAGCCAGACAGAATATACGGTAGAAATACGTAACCAGCAGCACAGAATCTTCAGTGTAGATTTACCGTTTGTTAAACATCGTTATTACAGAAAGACCTGCTAACAAACATAGAGAACCTTTAGAGAACCTTTAATGAGTACGACAAAATTTACTGATGATCACGAATGGTTAAGACTTGAAAACGACGGCAGTGTAACGGTTGGAATAACTGACTACGCGCAGGAACAACTTGGAGATGTTGTTTATGTTGAACTGCCTAAGGCAGGCACAAGTTTTGCTGCCGGCAAGGAAATGGCCGTGGTCGAATCAGTCAAGGCTGCAGGCGACGTCAAGGTACCGGTCGCAGGCGAAGTAGTTGAAGTCAACATCCGGCTAACAGAAGAACCGGAATTGGTTAACAGTGATCCGATGGGCGATGGCTGGTTTCTGAAAATCGTTCCTGAGAATATTGAAGACCTGGACGACCTTATGGACGCAGACCAGTACGCCGAATACACCAGTGGTCTTTAATCTATCCTGAAATAATGCAGTTATCAGTGCGGATAGCAGGGTCATCCGACCATTTATATAATTAAACCTTCCCGGAAATAAACAGGCATGTCAGCAGAATACCCGTCACTTGAAGGCATGGAAATGCATGGTGACTTTATACGTCGCCATATCGGATCTGATCCGGAGCAGATAACAGAAATTTGCAAGGAACTGGGACTAGCCAAGCCTGAAGATATACTTGAAAAGGCAGTCCCCGATACCATACTTTCCAAACATCCACTCGCGCTGACTAATGCGCTCAGCGAAAGTGAGGTCATTACCTGTCTGGATCGGATGAGAGAACATAACCATGTTTTCAAATCGATGATTGGTATGGGTTATTACGATACGATCATACCGGCAGTCATCAAACGAAACGTACTTGAAAATCCGGCATGGTATACAGCTTATACTCCCTATCAGGCTGAAATCAGCCAGGGCAGGCTGGAGGCCTTGTTGAATTTTCAGCAGATGATAATCGATTTGACTGGCATGGAGATCGCCAATGCCTCCTTGCTGGATGAAGCGACCGCTGCAGCAGAAGCGATGGCCATGTCGAAGCGCCTCAGCAAGAAACAGTCCAATCTTTATTTTGTGGATCAGGACTGTCATCCACAGACCATCGCTGTAGTCCGGACCCGTGCCAGATATTTCGGGTTCGAGATTATTATCGGTGATGCATTCAAGCATCTCGGGGACAAATCTGTATTCGGCATTTTAATGCAGTATCCGGGCTCATCCGGCGTAGTTCGTGATATTGAGGCTGTTATCAGCACGGCACAACAACAGGATGCGCTGGTCACAGTGGCGACCGATCTGATGAGTCTGGTGTTGTTAAAACCTCCAGGCCAGATGGGGGCTGATATTGTCCTGGGCAATTCACAGCGATTCGGTGTTCCCATGGCTTATGGTGGCCCACATGCGGCCTTTTTTGCGACCAGGCAAAGTTTTATAAGGCAGATGCCAGGCAGGGTCATCGGGGTTTCAATTGACAAGCAGGGAGATCCGGCGCTGCGTATGGTACTGCAGACCCGCGAGCAACATATACGCAGGGAAAAGGCGACCAGTAATATTTGCACTTCCCAGGTGTTATTGGCAGTGATTGCCAGTTTTTACGCAGTCTACCACGGGCCTGAGTCCCTGCGACTGATTGCCGGAAGAATTCATCGACTCGCCGGGATATTTATTACTGGAATAAACAAGCTGGGTTTTGAAACGGTTCACCCGGTTTTCTTTGATACCGTTACCGTGCATGTGCCAAACCAGTCACAGCAGATAGCCGCACGGGCAAGGGAATCCGGGATAAACCTCAGGATAGTTGATGCGGATCATGTGGGTGTGGCCTTCGATGAAACCACGACTAGGGAAGTAGTCAGTTCATTATGGCGGATATTCTCACCCCGTCAAGGTAACAGCCTGGATGTCATCGAGCTGGATAAAACAACCCGTGAAAATATTCCGGAGACACTGCAGCGCCGGTCGGACTTTCTGACACACCCTGTGTTTCACATGTACCACAGTGAAACAGAAATGATGCGTTATATGCAATGGCTGGCCCGTCGCGATATCGCACTGGATCGAGCCATGATTCCGCTTGGTTCGTGTACGATGAAATTAAATGCTGCGACAGAAATGCAGGCCTTGTCATACCGGGAATTCAATGCGATGCACCCTTTTGCACCGCTGGATCAGGCGCAGGGATATCAGCAGTTATTTGAAGAACTGCAGAATATGTTATCTGAACTGACCGGATTTGACGCGTTTTCCTTACAGCCGAATGCAGGATCACAGGGGGAATATGCCGGTCTTCTGGTGATACGGAAATTCCAGGAGGTCGCAGGCGAAACTCATCGTGATATCTGTCTGATACCTGCCTCGGCACATGGAACTAATCCGGCCAGCGCTGCCATGGCAGGACTGAAAGTTGTCGTTGTCCGTTGTGACGATAATGGTAATGTCGATCTTGACGATCTCGCCGCAAAGGCCAAACATCACGCTGCAAACCTGTCTGCACTGATGATCACGTATCCATCTACACATGGGGTATTTGAAGCCGCCATTCGCGAGATTTGTAATGTAGTGCATCAGTATGGCGGGCAGGTATATCTGGATGGCGCGAATATGAACGCGCTGGTTGGTGTATGCCGTCCTGCAGAGATCGGTGCTGATGTAATGCATATCAATTTGCACAAGACCTTTGCGATTCCGCATGGCGGTGGCGGACCAGGTATGGGGCCGATAGGTGTAAAATCACACTTGCAGCCATATTTGCCAGACCATCCTGTGGTAGAGGGGGTCAATCCTGCTGCAAACAAACACGGGACAATCGGGACTGTCTCTGCCGCGCCGTGGGGTTCGGCAAGCATCCTGACCATATCCTGGGCCTATATTGCGATGATGGGCGCACAAGGCTTGCGCCAAGCAACCATAATAGCCATTCTGAATGCGAATTATCTTGCCAGACGATTAGCTGCCTGTTACCCGATCCTTTATACAGGTAAAAATGGCATGGTTGCCCACGAATGTATTATCGATTTGCGCCAGATAAAGGAATCGAGCGGAATCACGGTAGATGATGTCGCAAAACGTCTGATCGATTATGGCTTTCACTCTCCAACCATGTCATTCCCGGTCGCAGATACACTGATGATAGAACCCACTGAAAGCGAGAATAAACGCGAACTGGACAGGTTTTGTAATGCGATGATTGCTATCCGTAAGGAAATTGCAGCGGTCGAGAAAGGGGAGTCCGATCGACTGGACAATCCATTGAAGAATGCACCACATACGGCAAAGGTGTTAATGGCAGAAAGCTGGCCCCGTCCCTATACGAGACAGCAGGCTTATTTTCCGGTCAATACCGCAAGGGATGACAAATACTGGCCACCGGTAGGGCGTATCGATAACCTGTATGGTGACAAGAACCTGTTTTGCAGTTGTCTGCCTGTGGAGAGCTATAGTGCGGATTAATCTGTCCGTGCAGAAGCTCAGATTGGTGCTGTATTGACTGTTATCCAGTAACCTTGTTGCGCACGTATACCGGTAATGCATCAGCCGCAGCAAGTAGATTACCTTTCTGGAATTCCTCGCGTGCCAGCGTAATGATGTCATTCGCGCGGGGGTAGCGATCTCCATCGAATCCCGTTAGTTGGCTGCCCAACAGACCTTTCAACACAGCTGGATAGCTTGCCCAACCTGTACCGGAACCAAAATAATGGGTATTCGCTTTTATCAGCAAATCTTCCGGCCTGGAAACCTTTTCTTCACTGACAGCAGACACCAGCCCGGAACTTCCGACTTCAAATAAACACCAGTATATTTCCCTCATACGAGCATCGATTGCGCTGATAATATTAGAATGCCCGGATGCTACACCTTGTGCCAGGGCGGCGAGTGTGGATACCGGAATAACGGGCAATCCAGTACCAAACGCCAGTCCCTGTATGACCCCGGTTGCAATCCGGACACCGGTAAACGCACCTGGCCCACGCCCATAAGCCAGTGCATCCAGGTCTTTTAACTGTATACCACCAGCGGAAAGTAATTCATCGACCATTGATAAAATCAAGGCAGCATGCTGTCGCGGGGCTACCTGATAGCGGCTGATAACCTCGCTATTAATCAGAATGGCCGCAGAACATGCCTCGGTTGAAGTGTCAATTGCCAGAAGTTTCACAACAGGTCCTTGCAGAAATTTAGTTTATCAATTCTGCCACAGACGCCGCAGAGAACCCAGGAAAAAAAAGTATGTACCCATCTGCGGTGTGGGGTTTAAATCTGACATATGAATGGCTGGTAGCTTATAATGCGCACTTATGTACAAACCATTTGAGATATTTGTCGGTTTAAGATACGTCCGCGCAAAGCGGCGTAATCATTTTATTTCCTTTATTTCGATGATATCGATGGCAGGTATTGCACTGGGAGTCATGGCGCTGATTACGGTCTTGTCGGTCATGAACGGTTTTGAGAAAGAGTTGACCAGCAGGATACTCGGGATGGTTTCTCATGCAGTGGTTATTCAATATGGTTCGTCACTGGATGATTGGCGCCCGGTAGCTCGAATGGTGGGGGAACATCCGCAGATCAGGGGTGTTGCACCCTTTATTGAAGCAGAAGGCATGCTGATTTATAACAAACGTGTCAAGGGAACGGCGATACAGGGAATCCTGCCGGAAGAAGAGCCAAAGGTCTCGGTTATTTCAGAGAAGATGATCAGCGGCAAACTCGAATCCTTGCAAGCAGGGCAGTTCGGTATTGTATTGGGTTCCGAGATGGCAGGTACACTCGGTGTCGTGCCGGGCGACAAGGTGACTATCGTTGCTCCGACTGCGAATGCCACGCCGGCAGGTCTGTTACCCCGATTGAAACAGTTTACGGTGGTTGGCATATTCGAGATCGGCATGCATGAATATGACAGTGCACTGGCATTAATCCATATGGATGATGCGCAAAAACTGTTCAGGAAAGACGGGCCTGATGGTTTACGTCTGATGACCACAGACATGATGCAGGCACCCTATATCAGTCGGGCAGTCATGCAACAGATACCTGGTCAATACGGCGTAATAGACTGGACCCAGCAACACGCTAATTTTTTCAGGGCATTGAAAATGGAAAAAACTGTCATGTTTGTCATCCTGACCCTGATAGTTGCGGTCGCTGCATTTAATATTATTTCAACCCTGGTCATGATGGTGACAGACAAGCAGGCAGATATCGCCGTATTGCGGACTATTGGTGCAAGTCCACGCAGCATCATGGCCATATTCATGATTCAGGGTACGGTGATTGGCGTTATCGGAATTCTGATTGGTATGGCAGGCGGTATCTGGCTGGCGCTGAATGTCCAGACACTCGTGCCGGCGATAGAAAACCTGTTGCAGATGAAATTCCTGTCTCCGGAGGTTTACTACATCAGCGAACTACCCTCGGACCTGCACTGGAATGATGTATTTTTTATCGGCATTGTCGCTTTTCTGTTCAGCCTGCTGGCAACCATCTTTCCGGCATGGAAGGCTGCAAATACGCAACCGGCGGAGGCCTTACGTTATGAATGAGAACAGTGTAATCCGCTGCAGCAAACTGCAAAAATCCTATACGCAGGGTGGACTCAATGTCGATGTACTCAAGGGCGTAGATCTGGATCTGGTCCAGGGAGATTGTATGGCCATAGTTGGTGCGTCAGGTTCCGGTAAAAGTACGTTTCTGCATTTGCTCGGCGGTCTGGACAAACCTGACAGTGGAGAGGTATCTATCTGTGGTACGTCATTGCAAAATCTGTCGGAAAAATCAAAAGGGGATTTACGCAATTGCTCGCTCGGTTTTGTTTACCAGTTTCATCATCTGTTATCCGAGTTTACCGCCCTCGAAAATGTGGCCATGCCATTGCTGATAGGAAAAGTGTCCGTTGCCGAGGCAACAACCAGGGCGCGGGATATTTTACAGAAGATCGGACTCGGAGACAGGCTGGAACACAAACCCGGAGAACTGTCTGGCGGAGAAAGACAACGCGCTGCAATAGCAAGGGCACTGGTTACCTGCCCCAAATGTATCCTGGCAGATGAACCAACGGGTAATCTGGATGAAAAAACAGCGGGCCAGGTCTTTGATGTGATGATGGAATTAAATCGCCATATGGGCATCAGTCTGGTTATGGTGACACATAACATGGCGCTGGCAGGCAAATTTCCTATGCTTAAAAGGCTGCATGAGGGCAGATTGCTGGATTATTAATGACTGCCAGGATTCAGATCGGGGTTTTAGACGTTTCTGCTGTTATTTCGTGATTTTTTTCGTTTTCCCCACGCTCGCTGAACAGCGATACGCCAGAGTAATTGTACCAGCAGATACCCGCAAACAGACGAGACCGTGGCCAATACCAGGCTACCAGTAAGCAGGGCCGGCCAGATGCTTATTAATGTTCCACTGAACCAGTCCCAGGTCATTTCAAATTGAACCGGCAGGACAGGCTCACCCAACATAATTGCACCCAGTTTGTAAGACAGGTAGAAAATTGGCGTCATGCTCAACGGGTTGCTGATAAAGGTAAGGGCCATAGCAATCGGCAGATTTACCCGGAACCAGATAGAAAGTAACACTGCAAGTATTGTGTGTCCGGGGACCTGTATGAACACAAAAAAAAGGCCGATAGCAACCCCACCGGCAACCGAGCGTCGGGTCAGATGGAATATGTCAGTATCCTCCAATATCCGTCTGAACAGACGCAGGAACCGATGTTGTTGGACCTGATGTCTTTCCGGTAACATCGCCCTTAATATTCTCTTGAATTTCATATAAACAAGATTAAGCTTAACTCGAAAACACAGTAGTATACTGCAAGCATCAAAATGGATTTTGAAAATGCGCACTGGAAGCGGACTTTTCCTGCTTGGAATACTCAGCCTGATTCAGTTCAGGGAATTGCCGGCACTCTTACCTGTCAGCGTGCTGGTACTGTTAGTCATCCTGATTTCTATCCGATTCAGGTTTCTGCGACCCCTTGGATGGTATTTTTCCGGATTTCTCTGGGCATACCTGATTGCTGCGAATGTGTTTCGGCACCAGCTGGTGCCTGAGCTGGAAAGCCAGCAGCCCGTCGTGCAGGGTCATGTTCTCTCCCTGCCTTCAGTATCAGAACGTTATATCCAGTTTGATTTTCAGGTAGATCAACTTTATGACAATACAGGAAGGCAACAGCAGAGCCCTGGCAAAGTCCGTTTAAACTGGTATAGCCCCTATCCTGACATAATTGCCGGTCAGGCCCTGAAGCTTGAAGTCAGGCTGAGGCGGCCACACGGATACATGAACCCACACGGATTTGATTATGAAGCCTGGTTATTCCAGCAAAGGATCAGGGCGACCGGCTATGTGCGCCGGAATATTACCAATCAGCAGAATACAGATAGCAGCTTTTCATTTCATATCATCCGGCAGTATTTGCGGGACAGATTACAGGCTGTACTGAATAACCCGGCCAGTGCCGCCCTTGTCCTCGCATTAACTATCGGTGATCAGAGTGCAATAACAAAAGATCAGTGGCAGGTGTTGATGGCAACAGGGACCGGGCATTTATTGTCCATCTCCGGACTACATATCGGCCTGATTGCGGTTTTTGCATTCTTTTTGACACGCTGGATCTGGCCTTTATGGCCCAAGGGTGCATGCCTGTTGCCTGCCCCGAGGATAGCCTGTCTGATGGCATTATTGGCTGCAACAATCTATGCTGTTTTGGCAGGTTTTACGGTCCCGGTACAACGCTCGCTGGTTATGATTGCCGTATTTACGGTTCCTGGTATAACCGACAGGCGCATTGCGAGTGCAGACAGTTTTGCGTTTGCATTGCTTGCGGTACTGATCTTCGATCCACTGGCAGTATTGTCTAGCAGTTTCTGGCTGTCATTCGGTGCAGTACTCATTATCCTGCTGGTTCCTGCAACCGGATTACCCGGCACAAAATACCATGCTGTGCGGCAATGGTTCAGGATCCAGATCTTCATTTTTATTGGTCTTTTTCCGATACTGGCTGTCTGCTTTAACCAGATCCCGATGAGTGGACTGCTTGCCAACGCTGTCGCTATACCCTGGGTCAGCTTTATTTCGGTTCCCCTGATCCTGTCCGGTACCGCCTTGCTGATGCTGTATGAACCTGTAGCCACACTATTTCTGGATGCAGGCGCTAACTCACTGGATATGCTGTGGCCTTTGCTCGGGTATCTTGCAGATTTCGATAAATTGCTGGTAGCCGTACCGCAGGCGTCAATAATTACACTTGTTGCAACTTTAATCGGTGTAGCACTGTTATTTTTGCCGGCAGGCATGCCGGCAAAATGGTTGGGGCTTGTCTGGCTGTTACCATTATTTTTCTCTCCACCAGAATTGCCTGATACAGGAGAATTTGAGGCAGTCATTCTGGATGTAGGCCAGGGCCTGGCCGTGGTTGTGCGTACCCGTCACCACCTGTTACTTTATGATACCGGACCTGGATTCAGATCGGGTTTCAATACAGGCTGGGCCGTCATTATCCCGTTCTTGAACAGTTATGGCATCAATAAAATCGATTTGATAATACAAAGCCACGGCGACAACGATCATATCGGAGGACTTGAAGATGTTCTGGACAATATCAAGGTTGAAAAAATATTGAGCAGTGTGCCGGCGCAGATTGATTTTAACGCAATGCAAGCTTGCCATGCCGGTCAAAAATGGACATGGGATAGCGTGGAGTTCGAAATACTGTCTCCAGACAAAACCGGTACCCTTGCCGGAAATAATGCTTCGTGCGTACTGAAAGTGGGAAACGGCAGGAACTCTGTGTTAATTCCGGGTGATATAGAAAATAAAGCAGAAACCTTATTGTTAGCGCGATCCAGTACTCCCATTAATACTACCGTACTGATTGCCCCGCATCATGGTAGCGCTACCTCGTCCAGTCACGGGTTTCTCCGCTCAGTATCACCTGATTACGTGATAGTCTCAGCAGGATTTCTGAATCGTTACAGATTACCGAAACAGGATATAATAGACCGCTATAAACATTTCGGAATAAAAACCCTGAATACTGCCGATACCGGTGCAATCAGTATACAATTCGATAAAAATAATTTTACTATCACAACAGAACGGGGAAAATCATCACGTTTCTGGAGCTTTAGTAATCAGTGAGCAACTGAAATAGAGGAAAATGTGTGCTTGAATTAATCAAGGCGGGTGGGATAGTTATGTGGCCGATTATGTTATGTTCGGTCATCGCGCTTGCCATCATTGCTGAACGCTTCTGGTCATTACAAACGAAACGAATCTGTCCAAAAAACCTGCTGGCACAGGTATGGCAATGGCAAAAAAGCGGGGAACTGAATCCACGTAAGATCCAGTCTTTAAGGGCAGGGTCTCATTTGGGCCGTATCCTGGCAGCAGGCCTGATCAACAGACAGCATGAACGCTATATAATGAAAGAAAGTATCGAGGAAGCAGGGCGCCATGTCGTTCATGATTTGGGAAGATTTCTGACTACTCTGGGTACGATTGCGTCGATCTCACCTTATCTTGGCCTGCTCGGAACAGTTATCGGAATGATTCAGATGTTTTCTTCGGTTACAACGGGTGGACTGGGTGATCCGGCAGCGCTCGCTGGTGGTATTTCAGTCGCATTAATTACCACCGCTGCAGGATTAACTGTTGCTATTCCTGCACTTATGTTTTATCGATATTTCCAGGGCCGGATTGATGAGCTCGTTATTAATATGGAGCAGGAGGCCATAAAAATGGTCGAAATAATGCATGGGCAGCGTGATCCGTCGATAGAAGACCAGTCAAAATGAATTTCAGGCCGCGCAGAAAGGGAGATGTTGAATTAAACGTTACTTCTTTTATTGATGTCGTACTCCTGTTACTGATCTTTTTTATGGTCTCCACAACCTTCGGGAAAAAGTCTGAAATCAGTATAACCCTGCCGGAAGCTTCACAAGTCCAGACCCTAACTGAACCTGAAACTATTACCATTACCCTGGATGCGCAGGACAGGGCGTACATAAATGATATTCCGTTAGTCAACTCACAATTGTCAACGATTCGTGCCGCGATCAGGGATGCCGCAACCGGGTTGACAGCCCCTACTGTCATAATTAACGCGGATGCCGAGACTACCCATCAAACCGTGGTCAGGATCATGGATGTGGCCCGACAGCTATCGCTGACAAAAATCACCTTTACTACCAGGGTGCTTGATGAGCAAGATGCCAACTAGAATCTATCTGAACTCGTTAAGATGACTGTATTAAAAATAACCCGAATAATTCCAGACCAACTCTAAAAATGATCACGCCGGACTTTCTGGAACAGCTCTGGTACGGAAACCACAGATTGTCCACCCTGTTACTTCCACTAAGCTGGTTATATTCTGCATTTATGCAGATACGCCACCTAGCCTATACGATTGGCATACTGCCGAAACGCAGGGTCGGCGTGCCTGTGATTGTGGTAGGTAATATTACTGTGGGTGGAACCGGCAAAACACCGATGATCATATGGCTCTGCAATTATTTAAAAAAACAGGGACACCGGCCAGGTGTCATCGGTCGTGGCTACGGAGGCAGACCATCCAAACGGCCTCAACAGGTCAGACCGGACAGTCATCCTGCCCAGGTCGGAGATGAACCGGTTCTAATCGCGCAACGCACACATTGCCCGGTGGCGGTCTCACCTAATCGTTACCTGGCCGCCAGTGAATTGCTGAAATACACTGACTGTGATGTCTTGCTTTGTGATGATGGATTGCAACATCTGGCCATGGACAGGGACCTGGAAATTGCAGTGGTTGACGGTGACAGGCGTTTTGGCAACGGGCGGTGTCTGCCTGCAGGGCCATTACGTGAGTCTGTAGCCAGACTGGGCACGGTGGATATGGTTGTGGGTTCAGGCAAGGCGGGCAAAAGTGAATTTCTGATGGAATATGTGTATGAGGACTTGCGGAGCCTGGACGAACAGACAACACTGAGTATTGATAGTTTCAGAAATACTACCGTGCATGTAGTCTCGGCAATTGGTAATCCTGCGCGTTTTCATGCCTATCTACGCAGTCATAATATCAGGCTGATCAAACATGAATTTACTGATCATTATCTTTTTGCGGAAACTGATTTGCAGTTTGGTGACGATTTCCCGATAATCATGACGGAAAAAGACGCGGTCAAGTGCCGGGAGTTTAATATAAGCAAAATGTGGTACTTACCCATAACTGCCGTATTTACCGAGGCATTTCATTACCGCTTGTTAAATTTACTGAAGGAATTGTTTAATGGATAAAAAATTGCTGGAAATTCTGGTTTGTCCGGTTACGAAAGCCCCGTTATTCTACGACAAGTCAGCGCAGGAACTGATTTCAGTACCAGCGCGGCTTGCCTATCCCATCAGGGACGATATCCCGGTCATGCTGCAATCTGAGGCCCGGGAGCTCTCTGATGACGAATGTGAAAAATACAGAATGAAACAGTGAAAGTCCTGTTTAAAGTCGTCATTCCGGCACGCTATGCCTCCACGCGCTTACCGGGCAAACTGTTGCTGATAATTGGCGACAAGACCTTGCTCGAACACGTTTATCAAACAGCAGTACGGAGTGAAGCAGAAGAGGTTATCGTGGCAACGGACGATGGCCGGATAGAAGCCCATGCCAGGTCATTTGGTGCGACTGTCGTTATGACCTCAGTCGATCACCAGTCAGGTACAGACCGTATAAATGAAGTTTTGGATACGCTGGACAGTCCTGCGGACCAGATCATTGTGAATGTGCAAGGGGACGAATACGGGCTGCAACCTGAATTGATAAATCGTGTAGCTTTCGCCCTTCACCAGAATCCCGGCAAACAGATGGCGACCCTGTGCGAGAGGATTACAGATGTGAATGTTTATATGGATCCGAATGCAGTCAAGGTTGTGATGGATAAAAATAACACTGCACTTTATTTCAGTCGTTCGCCCATACCCTGGAGAAAACCGGATAAAACGGGGAAAGAAAACCCGATCTCGATGAATTCATACAAACATATCGGGATCTATGCCTATCGTGCAGCTTTTCTCAAGACCTTTGCAAAACTGCCACGTGTCAGCCTGGAACAGCAGGAGTCACTGGAACAATTACGTGCTTTGTATTATGGCTATAGTATCCATGTGGAGGAAGTCCCGCAAACAACGGGCATAGAAATCAACACTGAGGAGGATTTAATCCGGGCAATAAGCGCTGTAAAAAGTAGTTCGTAGCGAAAGAAATTATCGTGCCCGGTAAGTGATTCTGCCCTTGGTCAGATCATAGGGGGTCATTTCGATGGTGACCTTGTCACCGGTCAGGATGCGGATGTAATTCTTGCGCATTTTACCCGATATATGTGCCGTTACGACATGTCCATTATCGAGTTCAACACGAAACATTGTATTGGGCAGGGTTTCTATAACAGTACCTTCCATTTCTATCTGGTCTTCTTTAGCCATATTTTCCTCAAGAGTTAAAAAAACTAGTCTGCCTGATTTTTTCAACCTGGCAAAGAACATTCGTCCAGGGGAGGAGTATAACAGCTGTACCAGTTATTGTTCATATAGACTTGATGGGGCCGGTACTCAGATTTATAGTTCATCTTGTTGCATTGTTTTATCCAGTAACCGAGATACAGCCATTTAAGCCCTTTGATCCTTGCCTGTTCAATCTGGTAGAGGATAGCAAACCTGCCTGGACTCCTGTGCGACTGGGTTGGATCATAAAATGTGTATACGGCTGAGAATGCATCATCCATGATGTCTGTTACGGCTATCCCTACCAGTTTTCTCGCTGCCCGCATTTCGTAAAATATTGTGTCTGTCCATTCAGCAGTCAGAAATTCCATATAGGATTCCGGCGTCGGATTATCCATCCCACCCTCAGGATGGCGTATGCCCAGATATTCCCTGTAAAGATCAAAGTGTTCCTGCTGGAAGACTGCAGGCAATGCTTTTATCTCCAGATCGGCATTTTTTCTCCAGCTACGTCGCTGGTTCCGGGATGGAATAAACTCATCCGTCGGTACCCTGACTGAAATACAGGCTGTACAGCCTTTGCAATGAGGAATATAAAGGTGCGTGCCACTACGACGAAACCCGCTGCTGGTTAGCGCAGAATATAGACGTTTGTCTTTAGGGAAACTCGGATCTGCGAACAAGGTAGTTGCTTGCTGGTCATGCAGATAATTACATCTGTGCGGCGGTGTCGCATAAAATCCCAGTTTTTCAGATGACGTCATGGCAACAGGCTGTCCCCGGGCCAGTCGTACTTGTCAGTTTTATGACAATATTGTTCAAGTATGTTGATAAACTGATCACGGGAAATATTTTTTGCACCGAGACTGTCCATGTGGGTTGAGTATATCTGACAATCTATTAACTGAAACTGGTGTAACTGCAATTGTGCCGCCAGGTGTACCATAGCTACCTTCGAGGCATTCGACATTGTGCTAAACATGGATTCGCCAAAATATATCTTGCCGATGACGACTCCGTAAAGACCGCCCACCAGATTGCCATTATGCCAACATTCGACCGAGAGTATATGTCCGAGGTCATACAAACCTTTATACGCATGGATTATTCCTTCTGATATCCATGTAGCTGGGTTGCCTTTGCGAGGTGCAGCGCACAGCCGGATTACCTGCTCAAACGCCCGGTTAAATGTTACCTGAAACCGGTTCTGCCGTAAGGTTTTCTTCAAGCTGGCTGATATATGAATTTCATTTGGACTGAGTACGCAACGCGGATCCGGTGACCACCATAATATCGGTTGTCCGTTGTTGTACCAGGGAAAGATTCCGCGTTGATAGGCATCCAGTAAACGGGACACGTTCAGATCACCCCCAATTGCCAATAACCCATCCGGATCTCGCAAGGCAGAACCGACATCCGGAAAGTCATCTGCACTGATTTTATCAGCGACCCAGAAAAGCCTCTTGTCCTGATTATGCAGCTTACCCGCTCTGATCATACTATTTGGCCATGTCATACCTGTTTAAAAGGTAACTGTTGTGCGAGGCTTTCCAGATAGCTGTCCATTTCACGGGTTTCCCTGTGCAGATAATCCTGGATTGCATGTCTGAATGCCGGGTGACGGATCCAGTGGTATGAGCTGGCGGCAACCGGTTGAAATCCCCTTGCAAGCTTATGTTCACCTTGTACACCCGCGTCGACCGTCCGCAGTCCGTGCTTGATGGCATATTCGATGGTTTGATAATAACACAGCTCGAAATGGAGAAACGGAAACTGCTCGGTACATCCCCAGTGGCGACCGTACAGGGTATCGCCTCCAAGCATCGCAAATGCGCCGGCAACATAGGATTGTTCGTATTTTGCCAGAATCAGCAAGGTCTTTGCCGGCATGCTATGCCCAAGCATTTTAAAAAAATCCAGGGTCAATCTTGGGCTACTCCAGCGTCGAAGGAAGGTTGAACAGTAAAATTGATAATAAATTTGCCAGTGGGATTCGCTGATCTGATCACCGGTCATAACTTCTATCTTAATCCCGAGTTCGCTGACCCGCCTTCTTTCGCGTTTAATCTGTTTGCGTTTTTTCGAACTTAACCTGTCAAGAAAATCCTCAAAATCCCGGTAAGATTCATTTTGCCAATGAAATTGGCAGGTCAATCTTTGCATGAATCCGGATTGCAGAAAATAAGCCTGGTCCTGTACATCTGTAAAAAGACAATGGCTGGATGATAAACCCATCGTATCGGTGATGTGGCTTAATTGTTTGACCAATAATGTTTTAATCTGATGTGCAGATGGAGAATCCGATCTGACCAGTAACCTTGGGCCTATGACCGGAGCAAACGGGATGGCTGACACCAGTTTTGGGTAATATTTCCCCCCCCGACTGTTCATAGGCATCTGCCCATGCCCAGTCAAACACGAATTCTCCGTGAGAATTGCTGCGTAGATACAAAGGCATTGCCCCGACCAGGGCTGAGCCGGAGTAAACGGCAAGATGTTGAGGTAACCAGCCATGTCCGGCTAGACAGTCATACTGTTCCAGCCCATACAGATATTCGTGCTGTATAAAGGGATTCGAACTCACGGTCAGATTGTTCCAGCTATCTGCCTGAATTGAGCCTAGCCCACTTAACTGTCTTACTGAGAATTCCTCTGACAAGTCAAATATTCCGCCGGATCAGGCATAAAAACCCGCACACCGTTCTCATAATCCGTCCTGGATTATTGCGCCAGGACGATAATATTTTCACCAATAACACTGGTCATCGATCGTTTTGAGCCGGCCAGGGATACGCTGGTTTCCCTGTAGTCGCCGTTTTCAAGCTGGAACCGGAAAATGATAGCGTTGCCGTTCATGACCGAGAGTAACAGCCGGGAATTAACCTGATTGTCTTTAATATAACCCAGTACAAATTCCGCCTGGGTATCCCTGACGGTACAGGGCGTAGCATTGATTGACTGATTATCAGGGACGCTCGTATCAATCTGATAGGTAGGGCATGAACCATCACGGAATTTAATCAATCCTTTGGCAAGAGAGAAACGGACCCGTAGTGTGGATGTGGAATCTTTATAGATCTCAAGGGCATAGCCTGCATCATTCAGTGTATGGGCGGTACTGGTTTGTTCACCCGTCCCGGTTCTGGCACTATCGTTAACCAACCACTGTGCATTGACTGTTGTATATGAGCAGTACATCAATGTAAATAGCATCACCGCCCGTTTGAAAAACCTGTGTCTGACGGGATTAGCCTCCAATCGTGTTGTATAAACTGACCTATGGATATGCATATCTGCCGGCACTGTGGACAGGTAAATGCCGTTGCCGATACACGGCGGATTACTATTTGGTATCTTCAGAGCCGCCATGGGTATAAACAGGAAATGGCATGATATTACCGCCTTTATTTCCAACTGCGGTCACCTTTGCTGCACCTTGTTTATCTACTTCATCAATACGAATGACTGAATGCAACGGGATATAGGTACGGGTAACGTTACTGAACTCGGACTTTAGATTTTCCTCGGTGGGATCGACCACCACTGTGGTTTTCTCGCCAAATATCAGTTTCTCAACCTCAATAAAACCGAACATTGCACCCTGGGTTACATTCCGGGCATAGATTTCATAGACCTTGCCTTGGTTATGAAAAATAATTTTATATATCGGTTTCTTGGACATGTGTCATGTTCTTGCTGTAGCGGGTGATAATTCTAACATATCCGGGCATTATCTTTTGCAGTTATTGAGGCAGGAATACAGTCTAAACGTTGCGGCAAAATCTGCCTGTAACCGGATTGAGTTCATAGAATCCTGTTATTGTCTGGATCGGGTAATTAGTTCGCGTCACAGCCTGTTTGTGGCTGAATTCTGGTCTGATACATGCTACAATTCTTTCTTATTAAACAGAATCATATGTTATTTTTTAACTAATCAGGATTAACTGTGTCGCAAGCATCCAAGAAACACCTGAAGTCAGGGCCTGCACCCGGACAGCTTATGCGAAACGTGAAGGAAATCAGTTTGATCATCCTTGCACTGGTTGCCATCTATCTTGCAATAGCCATGTTCACTTTTCACCTGGAGGATACGGGTTTTTCACAGGCCGTCAGTACGGACATCATTCATAACAGCGGTGGCGTGGTGGGCGCATGGCTTGCGGATTTCTTGTTATACCTGTTTGGTTATATTGGTTATCTGTTCCCATTGCTGTTTGTCTATGATGGCTGGCGCCTGTTTGAAACCCGCCAGTCACCGGTCCAGGCAAATCACTTTCTGCTCGGGGCCAGGATCTCCGGATTCGTCATGCTGTTTATCGGCGGTTGCGGCCTTCTGCATCTGCACTTTAGCGCGGGAATCAGCCTTCCCGGCCAGATTCCCGGCTCCGGCGGCATATTCGGCGAAGTGGTAGGTAGCCTGTTTCTTACCAGTTTCGGCTCGCTCGGCAGCACCTTAATCATGCTGGCGCTGTTTTTAATCGGGTTGACACTGTATACCGGTTTGTCCTGGTTATGGTTAATGGACCAGACCGGACGCTGGGTGTTGTTGTTTAACGAGTGGCTCGCAGATTACTTACACGATACACGTGTTAAAACCGAAGGCAAACGTGTTAAAAAGGAACGGGACATCGTTATCAAGGGAGAGATTGAGAAGGTGGTGAATCGTCCACCACCCAGGATTGAACCGGTTATTTCAGAGCTGCCCCGGGGTGAACGGGCTGAGCGGGAAAAGCAGGAACATCTGTTTGCACCACCGGCAGACTCATTTTTGCCTCCGCTGAATCTGTTGGATGGGCCACAACCGGCCAAAAACAGGCTTTCGAATGAGTCACTGGCAGCAATGTCACGCCAGGTTGAACTGAAATTAAAAGATTTTGGGGTGACCGTCAGGGTAGTTGCGGTCAATCCCGGACCGGTCATTACCCGGTTTGAACTGGAACCCGCCCCAGGTATAAAGGGTAGTCAAATCAGTAACCTGTCCAAGGACATTGCCCGCTCGCTGTCAGTGATCAGTGTGCGGGTCGTCGATGTTATCCCCGGGAAGTCGGTGATTGGTCTGGAAATTCCGAATGAGTATCGGGAGCTGGTCACGCTGGGTGAAATCCTGAATACCAGTGAATATGACAGGATGGAGTCACCCCTGTGCCTCGCTCTGGGCAAGGACATCAGTGGCAATCCTGTTATAACTGAATTGAGCAAAATGCCGCATTTACTGGTCGCGGGGACAACCGGCTCAGGTAAATCCGTGGCACTAAACGCGATGATACTCAGTCTACTGTACAAGGCCACAGCCAGAGATGTCAGGATGATCATGATTGATCCAAAAATGCTGGAGTTATCTGTCTACGAAGGAATCCCTCACCTGCTCACACCTGTGGTGACAGACATGAAAGAAGCCGCCAATGCGCTGCGCTGGTGCGTGGCAGAAATGGAACGCAGGTACAAACTGATGTCTGCACTCGGTGTCAGGAACATTGGAGGATACAACCGCAAGATCAGGGAAGCCGCCGATCGCAAACACCCGATACTGGATCCGATGTATACGCCCATGAATCCGGACGACCCTGCCCGGGAACTGGAAGAAGTGCCCTATATTGTGGTCATCATTGATGAACTGGCAGACATGATGATGACGGTCGGCAAGAAGGTCGAGGAATTGATTGCACGATTGGCGCAGAAGGCGCGGGCATCAGGTATTCATTTGATTGTTGCGACACAGAGGCCGTCAGTTGATGTCATCACCGGCCTGATCAAGGCAAATATACCCAGCCGGATTGCGTTTCAGGTATCGTCCAAGATTGATTCACGTACGATCCTGGACCAGATGGGGGCCGAGAGTCTGCTTGGTCATGGTGACATGTTGTTTCTGCCACCCGGTTCCGGTATACCGATCCGGGTACATGGTGCCTTTGTCGATGACCATGAAGTACATAGAGTGGTGGAAAACATCAAGGCACGGGGCGAACCGAACTATATGGAAGAGATACTGCGCGGGCCTGGTGAGGGAGGCGCAGATGCAATACCCGGACTTGAGGCATCTGGTGATGATTCGGACCCACTCTATGACGAGGCAGTTCGTATCGTCACCGAGACCCGCAAGGCATCTATTTCCTATATACAAAGGCGCCTGAAAGTAGGATATAACCGCGCTGCGCGTATGGTTGAGGAAATGGAAAGAAGCGGTCTGGTTGGACCTTTGGAATCGCACGGCAACAGGGAAGTGCTGGCCGGTCCACCGCCTTCAATTGACTAACTGATGATGACTAACAACATGAAAAACAAAAACAGGTTCGGTTACCCCCGCTCATTAATGCTTGTAGTCTCGCTTTTAATGGCAGGCATGACAAGCTTGTCCGTTGCCCAACCCCTGACTACCGAGGCTGCACCAGCTGCTGACAATCTGCTGAAAACCTTTCTGACCGACCTGGATACCTTCACCGCAGAATTCGAACAGACCTTGTTCAATGAAGCTGCTGAAGAACTGGAGTCGTCAGCAGGCGTTGTCACCCTGATGCGACCGGGAAAATTCCATTGGGTCTATACGCGGCCCTATTCGCAATACCTGATCAGTGACGGCAACCAGCTGTGGATTTATGACGAGGACCTGGAGCAGGTTTCCGTATCGGCCATCAGCGATGCAATCGAAAAATCACCGGCCTCGGTTCTGGCGGGTGATACTGATCTGGAAGACAATTATATCATCACCGATCTGGGAAATATGGACGGTGCAGACTGGGTGGAACTGGCATCCGCTGATCCGGAATCGCAATATAACTCTATCCGGCTGGGATTCAATGGGGAAGAACTGTCCGGCATGATACTGTTTGATAATCTCGGACAAACCACCCGCATCCTGTTTAAAAATGGCAAACGCAATGATTCCGTCGATGTATCCATGTTTGATTTCACTCCACCTGAAGGTGTCGATGTTATTGATAATCGGGAATGAATCTGACAGGTAAAAATCCGGCTGGTCTGCCATGAACCAGGCCAGGGAATATCGCCCGCTGGCAGATCGCATGCGACCTGTGACACTGGATCAGTTTACCGGACAGGCCCACATACTTGGTAAAGACCGTCCCTTACGCAAGGCGATCGAATCCGGGCACCTGCATTCATTGGTATTCTGGGGACCACCCGGTACAGGTAAAACCACACTGGCAAAGATCATAGCCGCCACCTGCCAGGCGCAGTTTTTGACTGTGTCAGCGGTATTGGGTGGGGTCAAAGAGATACGTCAGGCGATAGAGACTGCCAGACAATACCGGGAAGTCTATAACCGGGACACAGTGCTGTTTGTTGATGAGGTCCATCGCTTTAACAAGTCGCAGCAGGATTCCTTCCTGCCTCATGTCGAGGACGGCACTATCACCTTTATCGGTGCGACGACGGAAAACCCCTCGTTTGAGCTGAACAATGCACTGTTATCACGTCTGCGCGTCTATGTGCTCCGCTCACTCGGGGTGGAGGAGATCATGTCGGTACTTCAGTCCGCATTGAATGATAGCGAACGGGGTCTCGGCAAGCTGTCACTGAGTGCCGATCCGACCGCGCTGGAACAGCTGGCCGCCTTTGCGGACGGTGATGCCAGAAAGGCGCTGAACATGCTGGAAATAGCCTCGGATCTGGCAGAAGACCGCATTATCACGCCGGAATTACTCGAACAGGTCATAGGTGGCGGCGCACTGCGCCGTTTCGACAAGGGTGGTGAGGCGTTTTATGATCAGATATCGGCGCTGCACAAATCTGTCAGGGGGACTGCCCCCGATGCGGCCTTATACTGGTTTGTACGCATGATCGATGGTGGTTGTGACCCTTTATATATTGCCCGTCGAGTGGTACGTATGGCATATGAGGACATCGGCAATGCAGATCCGAGGGGGATCCACCTTGCACTGGATGCATGGGACACCCAGGAACGACTAGGCTCACCCGAAGGGGAGCTGGCAATCGCACAGGCAATAATTTACCTGGCGTGCGCACCCAAAAGTAATGCGGTTTACAAGGCCTATAATGAGGCCATGGCAGAGGTAAAGTCGCAAGGCTCACTCGAAGTACCGCTACACCTGCGCAATGCACCGACCAAACTGATGAAAAATCTGGATTACGGCAAGAACTACCGCTATGCCCATGACGAACCGGATGCCTATGCAGCAGGAGAAAGCTATTTCCCTGATGGCATGCAGCCACGTCAATATTACAGGCCAGTGAACCGGGGTCTGGAACAGACAATCGCGGAGAAACTGGAACGATTGCGTAAATTGGACAAAGAACCCAAATAGCCACAGTATGCCGCCCAACCCAAATTAATCCTGGCCTTCGCCAGAATGACGGCTAAATAAATTTTAAAAAGGCCCCGGATCATGAACAATCTTTTATACATAGCAGGCGGAGGCGCAATAGGTTCCTTATTGCGATTCTGGATGAGCAGCGCTGTACAGGTGATGTTCGGCAAGGATTTCCCCTACGGGACCTTGTCGGTCAATCTGACCGGTTCAATACTGATCGGCTCCCTGTATGTGATACTGGGCGAACGTATAGATACGCATGTGGCATTGCGGATGACGCTGATCGTCGGCTTGCTCGGGGGATTTACCACCTTTTCAGCATTTTCACTGGAGACGTTCAGCTTAATTCAGGGCGGTCAGCCGGGCAAGGCAGCGATGAATGTGCTATTAAGCGTTTGCCTGTGCCTGGCCGGGTGCTGGCTTGGTATAATCATTGGCAAAAAAATCTAGGAAATAATCATGTTGGATCAACATTTACTGCGTAGCAATCTTGAAGAAGTCAGACAGGCCTTGGCCAAACGCAGATTCCAGCTGGATGTCAGTACACTGGAACAACTCGAGGTGCGTCGCAAGAAGTTACAGATCGAGACACAGGACCTGCAGGCGGAACGTAACAGCCGTTCAAAAACTATTGGCAAGGAAAAGGCTGTTGGTAACGATATCCAGCCATTACTTGATGAAGTTGCCAACCTGGGTGACCAGCTGAAGCTGAACGAACAGGCACTGGAACAGGTCCAGGCTGAACTGGACGTGATCCTGCAGGCAGTACCGAATATGCCTCATGCCAGTGTGCCTGTGGGCAAGTCTGAACAAGATAATGTCGAGGTTCGTCGCTGG
The DNA here is from genome assembly GCA_038922895.1 of Gammaproteobacteria bacterium. Classification (GTDB taxonomy): domain Bacteria; phylum Pseudomonadota; class Gammaproteobacteria; order Eutrophobiales; family Eutrophobiaceae; genus Eutrophobius. The sequence goes on along the minus strand of JBCKWF010000017.1, from coordinate 1,459 downwards.
GGTACTGCCAGGGAAATGGACTTTACCGCCGTTGACCATGTAGACCTCGGCGAGGCACTCGGCCTGCTCGACTTTGAAACAGCAACGACCATTGCCAGCGCGCGCTTTGTCATCATGAAGGCGGGCATTGCCAGGCTGCATCGTGCCCTGATCCAGTTCATGCTGGATACGCATACGCAGGAACACGGTTATACCGAGGTGAATGTACCTTATCTGGTCAACGCCGACAGCCTGTTTGGCACTGGCCAGTTGCCCAAATTTGCAGAGGACCAGTTTCATATTGAAAAGCAGGGCCTGTATCTGATCCCGACCGCCGAAGTGCCGGTTACCAATATGGCCCGCGACAAGATCATTCCCGCAGAGCAGTTGCCGGTTAAATATGTCTGCCATACCCCGTGCTTTCGCAGCGAAGCGGGCTCCTATGGGAAAGACACGCGCGGTATGATCCGGCAACACCAGTTTGAAAAGGTTGAACTGGTGCAACTGGTCCAGCCGGGCAAATCCTACGAGGCCCTGGAGCAACTGACCGGCCATGCTGAGGCTATCCTGCAAAAACTGGAGCTTCCTTATCGTGTAGTTGCCCTATGTACTGGCGATATGGGTTTCTCCGCCGCGAAAACCTATGACCTCGAGGTATGGTTGCCAGGGCAGGGCAAATATCGCGAGATATCCTCCTGCAGCAATTTTGAATCGTTCCAGGCCAGACGCCTGAAGGCACGCTGGCGCAATCCGGAGACCGGCAAGCCGGAACTGTTGCACACCCTTAACGGCTCGGGCCTTGCGGTGGGACGGACCTTGATCGCAGTCATGGAGAATTACCAGACTAAAGACGGAAAGATCCGGGTGCCGGGACTTTTGCAAGCTTATCTTGGTGGATTAACAATCATTGGTTAGAAAAAGTATTTTGTCCTTTTAATGCCGGCATGGCTTGATTTTGGGTGGAAACTGAGACATTCTTAGCGTCAGTCAGAGATTGCGGGGAAGGGCTTTATGGCGACAATAAATACTCCGTTTGAAAATCCATTTCGGCTCCGTTTTTTCAAGCTAAGCCGTTGTATTCATTACCACCCGTTTTTTTATACACCCGAAAAGTTCCCTGGTCAAAGAGCAATTAGGGTGCCTATATCTAGTTAGGCGACTCTGATGCGAGTGTCCCGCAACTATACGGTGGACGATTGGAAAGTCCTGACCTTCGACAGCGAAGCGGACTGGGCGAAAGGCGTCGCGATCTTTAAGGATCGAATTGAGACGAGGTACTTGGAGCACATTCGTGCGCTGATTCAGAGGAAGACCAGTGGTTTCGTTGTGCTCGCGCTTGATTCAGCCCTAATTGAGACCATCGAGCAGTTTCGACGCGGCAGCAAAGCGACGCCACAAAGAGAGGGCCGGAAATACTTCGAGGCCTTTCTCACGCAGACGGCATTCGCCAAATACTTCGACATAGCCTCTGCGGGCATCT
>JBCKWF010000016.1:0-24533 GCA_038922895.1 Gammaproteobacteria bacterium | reverse complement strand
ACGCGCCAGGGTTATTCGGGGAGGGTCTGCATCCACGCCGATGTACTCCAGAATCTTGCCCACCTCGTGGCCATCGATGATGAAAGCGATGATGCGCATTTGCCCACCACCCAGGGGACACACCAGGGGGAGCACTTCGTAGATCCTGGCTTATCAGTACGGACCAGAAGTAGTGCGCACTGGCACGGGGCTTGGACGTCGTCTCCGGTGATTTTGCCGGAATGACGCCGGTGCCCCGCTGAACCCTGGACTGAAATGACTTCGCTGTCCGCCGTTGTCGCAGATTCCGACGCGATGGCAGTCGGGGTCAATGCCGGTGACGCCTGTACCAGGGTCACCGCCAGCGCCCGCAGGGGCGAGTGCGGCGCCAGTACGCCAAAGTAACGGTGGCGGTGGGTTCGTGGGGGTGGCACCAGGGCGGCCAGGAAAACCGCTAACCCGATCACTTCTTTTTAAATAACTTTGTATCCAGACTAAGCGGGCCTGGACCATAGGCAAATATGACCATGAATATCAGGAAATAGACCGTGGCCAGTTCGCCCCCGTTAAACGTCGGAAACCATGCCGGATGTGAAGACAAATAAGCCATCACCATTAATACAGCAGTCAGCAACGCGGCTGGCCGGGTAAACAGGCCCAGTATGATCAATATGCCAATGTAAAATTCGATAAACCCGGCAACCCAGAGCATGTTGATGCCGAGATCAATACCAAAAAAATCGAGTCCACCAAAAAACGGCTTTGCCTTCTCACCAAACATCTTGCCGTAACCATGACCGACCACCAGCATCAGACCTGAGACTATCCTGAGCAGTTCCCAGGTCACTGTCTGGAATTTGATCGCTATCCCCTCAAATCTGGCATTTATCCTGTTCAAAAACATTATTGATTCCTCACAGATCATGAATTCCCGAAATTATTGCTGCATCTGAAATTACTCAAATCTCTATTTCATATTAGCCGACAATCAACCGTACTATCCCCACATTTTTATTGATACAGAACGTTTCTTTGCACAATCCACAGAGTTTGCACAATTCAGCCATATAACCCGCCATCACTAAATTGCCAGACCCTTTCAAAATCAATTACTATACGAACGGTCCTTAAACGAGCAAATTCACATTAACCATTCCGGACAAAAAACGGATAGGAAATTCAACCGCCCCAATCAAAGTAACACACGGTATTTCTTCGTGGTAAATACATTTTTACGCACCGTCATGCCAAGTTTGTCCCGATTTGCCATCAAAACTGAAGTGGTACCCAAAAACTGGACAGGTTGTTAAGCTCTGATATGAATGGCGGTTTCAATGTCCAAGTGCAACAAGGTTAAGTTTATCAGCCCAGTAAGCTTTGAAATCAAAAGCGTCTTCAGGAAGCAAGAGTTCGGCTGGGCATTTCCAGTCTAGCGCCTTTCTGGGCCGGGTGTTGAGTTTCCATGCAATGTCATCGAGCTCTTGTTGAGAGAAGAGGGAGGGGTCAGCCCCCTTGGGCAGATACTGACGCAGCAAGCCATTGGTATTTTCGTTTTGGCCGCGCTCCCAAGGGCTGTGCGGGTGAGCGAAGTAAACCTTGATACCGGTATCTTCAGTCAGCTTTGCAGGTTGCGCCATCTCGCGGCCTTGGTCATAGGTCAGCGAGCGGCGCCAGGTCCACATCAAAGCGTTGCAGGATGGTGCCAAAGCCTGCTGTGGTTGCCAGTGCAGTGCCCTTGCAGAGCTTCACTAGCGCGACATAACGGGTCTTGCGCTCGACCAGGGTACCGACTTGGGAGCGGTTGCCAGCGCCCTTGATGTGGTCGCCTTCCCAATGTCCCGGCACCAGGCGCTCTGCAATGTCGGCGGGACGCAGGTCAATGCTGATCATGTCGGGAATCTGTCCGCGCCAGTCAACGCCGCGTGAGCGGGGTCGGTGTTGGTTGTGGCCCTGCCGCAGCAACGCAATCATATCGGTGCGCAGCGCACCTTTGGGCATCGCGTAGATGGCCTGGTAAATCGTTGCGTGGCACAGGCGGGTGGGCTCGTGCACACGCTTCAGTGTACCGGCAACCTGCTCCGGCGATAAGCCTTGTTGCAGGCCGTCGCTGACTTTGTCCCACAGCGGATTACCGACCACCAGCCTACGCTCAACGCGCGGCATGACAGATAGGCGTCGAGCACGAAGATTAGCTCGACTGGAAGCATAGCCGCCTGCAATGGCCTGGCGCCCAACGAGCCGACTGGCAAGCGGTGCCTTCCAGCCATTGCGGGCAAGTTCGCGTGTGACACAAGAACCAGGCCGCCCCAGACTTGCTGCAATGGCGGCAGGTTTGTATCCTTGCTGGAGTTGTGTTTGCACCCCAAGGGCAGGCTTCGCGCAATCAACCTACGGTCATCCAAGGTGAGGTGTTTGTATTGTTTTGGCATGCAGCATTCCCCCATGAAAGAATGTTGCACTTGGAGTTAGAGCGCGCCTTAAGTATAAAAATGTTGTAGAATCCGGCCATAAATCCAGGGGGAGTAACTATGTATAGCAGCCATAGACTCAATAGTCTTTGCGCATCCATATTCATTATATTAACCGCTTATGGCACGCCGTTACTGGCACAAGGACAAACCAGTACGCTGGTGTTACGTGGGGCAACGATCATTGACGGGATTGCCGACACGCCGCTGCAGGGGCAGTCTCTGATCATTGAAGGTAATACTATCCGCGACATCGTCCCTGTTGATGCACCTGTGCCCACTGGTGCTGAGGTCATCGAGTTGAACGGCATGTACATCATGCCCGGCATGATTGATACGCACGTGCACTGGCTCGACTGGATGGGCGAATTGTTTGTTTATCATGGTGTGACCTCGGTGGTCGCCCTGGCCGAAATTCCCGAACCGACGCGTGTTCACAGTCAGACCTCATTTGGCCTGCCGCGCCTGTATCACAGTGGCAACCGCCCACCCTTTGGCAAGGACGACGGCCCTGCCGGGATCCGCAAGATCATGCAAGAGTGGTTGGCGAAGGGACCAGACATCGCGCATTTCCCCACGCACAATGCCGGTATCAGCCAGGCATACAAGGTCGCCGCGGACGAGGCCCACCGTCTCGGTTTTATGATCTTCGGTCATGCGGAAAATGCAGTCGATGCAATTGATGATGGTCTTGATGTAGTCGAGCATGTATGGGCATATGGCCAGGCAGTCATGTCGGATGAAGAACTCGCCGCGTTCCAGCGTGGCGAGTATCTGACCTGGGCCAACCATATGAGCACAAAGTGGGACCGTCTGGACGCAATGATCAAGGACGCCGTGGACCGGGACATTTATATGAATGCCACACTGGTGTACGAGTGGGGCGGACTCAGTGTCAATGCAAGGCAACGCGAACTGGATGATTACAGTGTGCTCAGCAACCCGGACCTGGTTTACTTTCCGGAAAACATCGCCAGAAGCCTGCTCGCCAAGCACCGTCAGATCAAGAATTTTTCCAGTCGCTATGGCAATTTGCCATTTGTTAAATATTTACCGGAGCAGGACCTAGCCGAATTCCATCAGGGTTATACAAATGTGAAGGAATTCATACGGCGTTACATTGCTGCAGGTGGCAAGTTCCAGGCAGGTACCGATGCGATCACTGGAGGCATACCCGGACTCGGATTGCACCAGGAAATGCAGATGCTGGTCGAGGCCGGGTTGACGCCGATGCAGGCCTTGAAGTCTGCCACGCGCTGGTCGGCCGAATTACTTGAGGGCAGGGGTGGTAAACGTGGCCCAGCAAACGTAGGTTCGATTGAACCTGGCAAACTCGCCGACCTGATTGTGTTGAAGGCCGATCCGTTGGCCGACATACGCAACAGCCAGCAGATCGACAAGGTGATGAAGGACGGCCGTTGGGTGCCGCTGGGCCTGCATCCGGAATATTATAGTCATACCGAAGCCCCGCGATCGATCGCAGGTTCCACATTTGCGCCGGTACTCAGCTCCGTCACACCTGCGGTCATCACGGCAGGCAGTCCTTCAGTGCGGGTTGTGTTGGAAGGCAGTGGTTTCCAGCAGATCTCGCTGGTCCGTATCAATGGCATTTCGATGAAGACCTGGTTCATCAATCCACGCAGGGTCGAATTTGATCTGCCGGCGAACCTGGTGACCAGTGCGCAACCGAATCCTTATAGTTCGCCTGGACCGTTCCAGAATCCGGGCATCGTGGGAGATCGTGCCATCGATATACATGTATTCAACCCACCGCCAGAAGGCGGAACATCGAACACGATCAGTGTGATGGTAAAACCCTAGCTTATCTATTTATAGGGTAGTTCCCGCGAAAGCGCATGGATGCGCGCGACGCTTACATGGATGTAATCGGTAGAGTCGAGTCGGGCCGCCTACACGGATGTAGGCGGTAGAAAACGTCTGGAACAAGTTTTAGACGCCTACATGGATGTAGGCGGTAGAAAACGTCTGGAACAAGTTTTCGAACAAGCGCTTGAGGGAGATAAAGCCGAGCGGCCAGTTTAACCAATTAACCAACCACGCCCGCAGGGTGAACAACGAGAACGATGGACAAGACCAAACAAATCACAGCAGCTGGTGCCCCCGAACCGGAAAACAAAAATTTCACCAACTGCCTGAAGGTCGGGAATCAGCTGTTCCTGTCGGGCATGATAGCGTCAGACGCCAGTGCTGATGCCTATGCCCAATCTGTGTCCTGTCTGGGCAAGATCAAGGCACTGATCGAGGCTGGCGGTGGCAAGATGACTGACGTTGTCAAGCTCACTGTGTTTCTTACTGATATCGCCCACAGGTCCGAATTCAGCCGGGCGCGTTCGGAGTTTTTCCCCGGTCGCAAACCCTGTTCAACTATGGTCGGTATCACCGCGCTGGCCCAACCCGGTCTCGTTGTCGAAGTTGAGGCAATAGCGATCATCGGGTCAGGGGAGTAGATATCGTAGCCCGGTTGTAGCACAGAGAAATCCGGGTTAATTGATAGCGGATTCTACTTCTGACTCATTCCTTGTCTGCGAATGACGGATTGATCTGCACCATCCTAGAGGTCTTTCCTGAATGTCTATAATCCTGAAATGTCGGGTCTTAAACTGTAATTCAGATGATATATCTGATCTGACCTGGAAACCTGACAGCCACTTTATTTCTCTTTTAACAAAGCCAGCAGCTTTCTATTGATATACAGATTTTCCCGGCCTGCCTTGATCTCCTGCAATACCTTTACCTCCACCGGCTTTTTCAGATATTCCGATGCGGTCTGGCGTTTGGCGATATCTGCCTCCACCAGATTTGCGATGCGGCAATAGGGCTGGGTAAATAACAGTTCTATCAGTTCGTGGCTGTATATACCCGGCAGCTTTTTTCTCACTTGCACTGTGGTTTCCTGCATCAGCGCCCGGATCGATTCGATCTTCTCACGGGTCTGGTCCGAAGTCTCCTTGATGGCCTTCAGCATATACAGTATCCAGGCTTCCCATTCGTTTTTAGAAGTAACGTCGAACAACAACCGGTAATAGTCATTCTTGTTTTGAATGATATAACGGCTCAGATACAGGATGGGCAGGGTCAACAAGCCCTCATGGATGAGAAACAGGATATTCAGGATGCGGCCGGTTCGACCATTACCGTCGATAAACGGATGTATCGCCTCGAACTGGTAATGTGCCACAGCGAGGCGGATCAGAGGATCAATGTCAGTCTGTTCATGCAGGAACCTTTCCCAGTTTGCCAGCTTGTTTCGCAGTAATTCTTCACCTTCCGGCGGTGTATAGATTATTTCATCCGTTCTCTGATTGGCGAGGGCAGTACCCGGTACCCGTCGTATCTGTATATCTGTCGCTTTGATAACGCTGCATACACGCACGGCAGTATTGGTATTCAACGGGCGCTTGCTTAACGATTGATAGCCCTCGTACAGTGCCGTGCGATACAACAGGGTTTCCCGGGTGGCGGGATTAGCCTGTCCATCCTTTCGCTGGGCGTGTTTGAACAGCTCGTCCGTGGTGGTTACGATATTCTCGATTTCCGAACTGTCCTTCGCTTCGAGTAAGGGGATAGTATTGATTAATATCGCCTGATTGGTGATCAGTTCCGCCGCCTGCTTCAGTTCGGCCAGCGCACTGCGCGCGACGATGCATTGCTTCAGTATCGCCCGAGTTTCGATGTCGGCCCTGGGCGGCAACTCGGGCAGATCGTTCCACGGCTTGTCTGGACGCAATGTTGGCATATGTCGATGACGTCGACAGATTGTATAGATATGTCGAAATCGGCCAGATATTTCGATATCAGGGGGATTTTTCAACTGGATTAATGTCGAGGTCGCGGTAATAGCGCTGCGGACGTCCTGTCCTCGGCTTTGGCTCCCTCGAGCGCTTGTTCGAAAACTTGTTCCAGACGTTTTTTACCGCCTACATCCGTGTAGGCGTCCCGACTCGACTCTACCGAGTCCATCCCTGGAATCGTACCTCCTGCATCCATGCAGGCGTGCGTCGCTCTCGGTCTCTGTTCCAGACTCGACTCTACCGATTCCATCCATGGAATCGTACCGCTTACATCCATGTAAGCGTCTCGCGACATTTCCCACGTCCTGTGGGTCGCCTCTGCTACGCAGCCCCGGAACGACGGGATAATTATCGAAGTGAATTAAAGTTCAGATCCTAAAAAGATCCGCTGAGCTTCACAAAGATCATCCTGCCGTTATCGCCCTTACGCAGTTCCCTGAGCAGCACAGGTGACAGGCCGCGTTCAGCGACATAGATGGTCCGGTCACGTGATTGCGGGTTATCCAGCAGGTTCATTCCTTCAAGACCAATCTTCAGTCCAAACCAGCGCGTGGTCTCGATAAATGCTGCCGCTTCAAACTTCTCATCGTTGATATCCAGTTCATCTGCCTTGAATAATATGCGTTCGCCGCGCTCCGCCAGGCCCCAGCCCCAGGATACGCGGGCTGCCTCGAAATCCTGCCGGTAGTTTATAGCAAAGGCATAGTCGTTGTTATCGTCGAACAGGACTTCACCACTGAAGCTGCCACCAATAGATACGGTCCGGTCAAGCCCGGTCACCGGATCAGTGACGGTCGTATCCTGCCAGCGTGCCTTGAAGTCCAGTCGTGCACCTGTCAGCCCAAGCCATTCCAGCGGCAATGTGGTTGCCAGGATGACACCGGTTTTTGTTCCATCACCGATATTACCGGTGGTTTCGAATGTGGGTGATAATGGCAATAAATCCAGCACATCGGTTATCTTGTGATGAAACGCTGTCAGCTTGACCACACCGACGTCACCGAAGCGCCGTTCATGGCTGAGTTCGGCGATCCAGGTCCGGTCCGGTTGCAGGTCAGGGTTGCCCAGGGTGACATTGTCATCTTCAAACACGGTCGCCGTGACAAAATCAATAAAATCCAGTTGTGACACCTCTCGCTCAAACCGCAGGCGGGTTTGTGATTGCGGCGTATGCGAGTAAGTCAATACCGTGCGCGGTTTGATGTAGTTGAAACTGCGTTCCTTGATCGCATCACCGGTCTGCGAGATGGTCGAACGCTCGAAACCCACGCCGTAATTCCAGTCCAGCTTGCCCAGTGACCAGGTGTCCTGTACCAGAAGGTTCCAGCGTGTTTCCTCCACCCGGGTATTGCCACCTGGCAGATCGATAACAACCGGCCCGCTGCCCGTATCATCGGTAAAGACCAGTGTGTTTTCGAGAACATTGTTAGCATTTTCAAGGTCTGCCTGTACCGCATGATCTTCGAATCCTGCCCAGTCAAGTTCGAGGCGGGCAATAACTTCATCACGTACGGTGAATTCGTCTTCTGCCTGGAGACGGGTTTGCACTCCACTGGAATCAAAATTTTGCTGGAAGGTGGAGGGGTCTGTTTCGTTACGGGAAAACAATAGTATCGCCTTGGCTAACAGGTTGCTGGTAATGACCCGTTCCGCGTCCGCACCCACTTCATAAATGCGGATGTCGCGCGTCGTATTAAAAATAATCTCGCGGGGTGGGGCGACGGGTTGCTGCGGCATTAGCGTGGAAGTGGTTATCAGTATACGCGGCATGTCAGTAGCTTTTGCGTTTAACTGGACAAAGTTTTTGCCCAGCCAGGTCGATGCATTGACATAGCCACCTATGTCATAGCCGGACGCATGGTGGGCGTCGTCACGGATCTCGATCAGTGTACCGTTTGGATCAAACCGCCTGATCACACCGGGGTCACCGTAGGTGGTATTCCGGTAGTCAAGGCCAACGTTGAAATCAAGGTCCCGCCAGCGATCAGCCACCGATATTGCGCCATACGGGGTCGTTCCCAGGTCAAAATTAAACCTGACATAGGACTCCCAGCGGACGGTTGCTGGCGCATCTGCCTTCAGGATCACATTGACGACGGCAGTTTGTCCCAACAGATCGATGTCCCTGACCTTGATCTGGATCAGTTCGATCCGTTCAACCAGGTCTGCAGAAATCCGTCCAAGTATGGCTGAAGGCAGATCCTGTTTGGCACTGGGGCGCCGATCGTTGATCAACATATTACCCGCAGCACCGCCAAAACCGCGCTTGTCTCCACCGTTATTCAGGGTGAAACCCGGAATCCGGTTGACCATATCCAGTGCCGTATTCGGCTGATATCTCTGCAGGAATTCAGCGGTAAAGGTCACCACACCCTCCTGGCTGGTATCGGCAGGCAGTATTTCCTCAGGTGATGGCTGTGTTTGGGCGACCACCAGTCCTGAAATATCAATGCTGATCAGTATCGACAAGGCGATAAAACAGCGGCAATAATAGACTCTCATTTTTTAATTCTTTTTATAGGGCCCCAAATCGAAGCGTAAATTTTACCAGTTTCAGCACGGAAAAGTGTGAAAAAAATGGGGAGAATCACGGCTTTTATTTCTATACCAACAGACATTGATTGCCGAAGCCCGGCCCGGCTACAGATGATTATCATTGGGGTATGCATTAACAAATCAGTCTGGGTATTGCATCCTCCGCTGAATAAACCACCGCATTCTGTCCATACTTATTTCCTAATCTAACGCTGTCCTCGCTGCTAATCCCGATTGCCAGAAAACCCGGTTCTCCCGGCCATTTCCCTTCCAGATCCTGACCAATCCCGGAAATAATCACACAAGCAAGTGATTCCAGATCAGTTCTGAGTTGATTCTGTCTGGATGCATTCTGCTCCAGTGTATATATTTCGCTATGGGGATTGCAGGCGGTGATAAAGGCGGAAGACCTGGCCCCATATCGGGTATGGAGCTCGTGCAAGGGTCCTGAATATTCGTCTATCCGTAGTACCAGATCGTGCCCATCAAGCTGTACGACATAATTTGTCTGTTGATATGCTGAGATCAGTTCAGCTGGAATTGAAGAGGGCATTTTATATTGTCCGATCCTCAAACACATAAAAGGAAGCAGCACAAGTTTACATAATAACCGGCCAGGGCTCGCCTGTCTCAATAGTTGTTAGAATGAAAGATGCCGCCTGACAGGTAAGCAACAGAGACGGGGATGGGCCTACCCGCTTGTCCTTAATCAGTGCTATTCTTGAACAAAATCCAGTGGCATTGGCGGTTATTTTCCATAACAGGTGGTAGATTACCATGTTGGATGTGAAACACTTACAAAGGGTCAAGCGCAGTTTTGAATGGTTGTTTTATTTTGTCCGCTTCGCCTTCCGGCAGTTTTATAACCAGCAAGGCCTGCAAATAGCGGCTTCTCTTTCCTATACGACCTTGTTGGCGCTGGTACCACTGGCCACCGTCAGTTTCACCTTTTTGCGGGGCCAGCCTGTATTTGAAAGTTTAGGCAGTTCCGTGCAGACCTATATCTTCACCAACTTTGTACCGGCCTTCGGAGAGACCATACTGGAGTATCTCAGCAGTTTTTCCCTGAAGGCATCGCAGTTGACGATAACAGGCTTGCTGGTGCTATTCGTTGTTGCATTGATGATGATGGCAACGATTGATAATGCCCTGAATTCGATCTGGCACGTGCGTAACCGTCGTAACTCCATTGCCAGGTTACTGGTGTATTGGGCGATATTGACCATGGGTCCGCTGTTGCTGGGTGTCGGACTGTTCTCAACATCCTATCTGCTGTCATTACCGATGCTTAACAATGTAAATGGGGGCATGGATGTCCAGACAATTTTTCTGGCATGGCTGCCGTTTATCACCACGACCGCAGCATTCACCATACTATATATATTAATCCCGAATTGTTTTGTGCTAAAAAGACATGCGCTGGTGGGTGGAATAATCGCTGCGATTTTATTTGAACTGGCCAAATACGGTTTCGGAATGTATGTAAAGACCGTGCCGAGTTTTGAGACGATTTACGGGGCCCTGGCCGTCATGCCGATATTTTTAATCTGGATCCACACCTCCTGGGTTGTGGTATTGCTGGGCGCCCATATTACCTTTTGCCTATCTGCGTTCCGGATGTCATCGGAGAAGCTGGGCAGAAAGATCCACGATTGGTCATTTAAAGAGGTGTACCAGATTATTTATGCGCTTTGGCAGACGCAGAAGGAAGGCAAGTCAATGTCATATATCGATATGAAGAGGAAAGGCGTCACTACACCGCAACACCAGATCAATGAGATCATGGGTTGTCTGCACGCACACAACTGGGTACATGCGACCGGCAGTGGCCGTTGGCTGTTGTCCAGGGACCTGGATGAAGCCACATTACTGGATCTGCACAGAATTATTCCGAAGCCGCTGTCTGAGGAAAGACTGGTCGAGACCCCATCCGGTAAACTGGAAGGGCTGGAAGGTTTATTGTTCCGCTATCAGCAATCCCTTGAAGATCACCTGTCAATACCGGTCAGTACCTTATTAAAAGAGAAACAGGAAGAGACCGCCGGGTAATCAGCCCTATCAGGATATGAATGGTGATGATAACAGTTAGTGATCAGCTGATTATTCAACTCTAGGTCGCACAATTAGCAGGGATATATATTCAATCCGGATCTTTTCGAAAACGCTAAGGCCTTTCGGTCAGTAAAGCAGGGCAATAATTACACAGACTCTGTGCTGAGTCGTGCCGGTATCTCTATCTCAACTGCGGGATTCTTTTCGCGCTGTTTTGCGATCAGCATATAGAGTGAGGGCACCACGAACAGAGTGAATATCGTCCCGATGGTCATGCCGCCCACGAGGACCAGGCCGATGGAATTACGTGCTGCGGCCCCGGGTCCATCAACCAATGTGAGCGGGAAATGGCCGGCTATGGTCGCTACAGATGTCATCAACACGGGGCGCAGACGGGTCATTGCCGCCTCCTTGATAGCTAACAGTTTGTCGTGGCCATGTTCCTGAAGTTTATTGGCAAACTCGACGATGAGGATACCGTTTTTGGCAACCAGACCGACGAGTGTGACCAGTCCGACCTGGGCATAAATATTCAATGTTGTTGTCCAGCCGTTGGTCCAGTAGGGAATATCAGGATTCGGCATCTTCAGCACGGTAAATATCAGCGCACCGAACATGGCCAGTGGCACGGATCCCAGCAGGATCACGAGCGGATCGCGGAACGAGTTGAACTGTACTGCAAGCACGAGGAAGATCATGGTGATCGCGAGTGCCATTGCCGGCAGAAACTTGCCGCCCTCTGTACGCAGCTGTCGCGACTCACCAGTATAGTTATATGTATAACCGGGTGGTAGGATTTCACGAGATGCATTTTCGAGTACCTTCAGTCCTTCGTCCATCTGTGCGGTCATACCGGAGAGCCTGACTGCATTCAGTTGCTGGAAGCGATTCAGTGATCGTGGCACGGTGCTGTTCTGAATGGTCGCGAACGTACTGAGCGGTACCAGCTGGTTGTTGGGTCCGCTTACATATATATCTGTAAGCTGCTCAGGGTTCAGACGTTCCGAACGTTCAATCTGCGGGATCACCTTGAAGGCGCGTCCATCAATAGTGAAACGATTGACATAATTGCCACCGATGGCGGCAGCTATATCAGCGCCTACCTGTGCGTTATTCATATTCAGCGCTGCAACCTTCTCATGATCGATGACTATTTCCGACTGGGACTGATCGAGTTTCAGATCAATCGCTGGCGGGAAATAAAACAGTCCGCTTTCCATCGCTTTCATCTGCAGTTTTTGTGCATTCTCCAGCATGGTCCCCAGATCGTCCGATGAAGTGAGGACAAACTCGACCGGAAAATTGCCACCGCCGGGTAATGCGGGTGGCCTGGTAACAAATACCTCCAGGCCGGTGATGGCCGAGAGTTTGGCCTGTACCTCTGGAAGGATCTCACTGATACTGCGCTCGCGCTGGTCCCATGGCTTCACCACCATACCGCCAAATCCGCCAATACCTAACGCTGCTGAAAATGGATCTGAAGGGGAAAACAGCAGTTGAAAGGTAAGGTCAACTTCCGGTGTTGCGAGATAGATCTCTTCAACCTTGCGTCCAAAATGGCTTTTCTGTTCAGCGGACGCATTGCCTGCATTGTTAATAATGCCGAACATAAATCCCTGGTCTTCAAGTGGTGCAAGTTCTTTGGGTGAAAACATATACATCGGTATAACCATCAGGCTAAGCAGGGCCCATACTGCGTATACCGCAGGACGTACGTGCATTATATGATCGAGCATCACACCATAAGAGTCGCGCAGTTGGTCGAAACGACGATTTATCCATGCCCTGTATCCATGATCATGTTGCTCATTACTGCGGAGCAGGTTTGCAGCCATCATCGGCGAGAGTGTCAGGGCAACAATACCCGATATCGTTACGGCCCCGGCAAGGGTGAGCGCAAATTCACGAAACAGTGTTCCGGTCAGGCCGCCCTGCAGTCCGATTGGGGCGTATACTGCAGCCAGCGTAATCGTCATGGCAATGATCGGCCCGATCAACTCACGTGCCCCGATTAAGGCGGCCTGAAACGGCTTGAGGCCATTGCGTATGTGACGTTCGACGTTTTCAGTGACCACGATGGCATCGTCCACGACAATTCCGACCGACAATACAATAGCGAGCAAGGTCAGCAGATTGAGTGTAAACCCGAACGTCTGCATCAGGAAAATGCCACCAATCAGGGAGACAGGGATGGCGACAACCGGCACCAGCACAGACCGGACCGAACCGAGAAAAAGGAAGATGACGATAACGACAATAAGCAATGTGTCCGTCATCGTGATGACCACTTCGCGGATTGCATTGCTGATATATTCAGATGCGTCGTAGGCAACGCTGACTTCCAGACCCGCGGGCAGATCTCTCCTGATCGCTTCCACTTCCGTTCGAACAAGCGCAACCATGTCTATCGTGTTGGCATTCGGTAAGGGGAAGATGCCCATAAATACGGCGGTCTGTCCGGTAAAACGTACTTCTGTATCGTAGTCTTCGGCCCCGAGTTCGACATCGGCCACGTCTTGCAGGCGGATGATCGTGTCATTCTCCTGGCGGATAACCATCAGCTTGAATTCCTCGGCCGTATGCAAGTCGGTGTTGGCGGTAAGGTTTACCTGTACGAAGGCACCTTTGGTACCACCAACCGCAGCAAGATAGTTATTGGCTGCAAGCGCAGCACGGACCTGCGATGGACTGACATTCAGGGCGGCCATTTTGTCCGGTTTCAACCAGACCCGCATGGCGAATGTGCGTGCACCGTAGATGTCACTTTTTTGTACACCCGTCAGCGCTGCGATTCGCGGCTGGGTCGCACGGACCAGATAATCAGTTATTTCACTTTGCGAAAGTGTGTCAGACGCAAAACTCAGGTAAACAGCAGCAAGCTCGGAATCAGCCGATGCGACGCTGATCGAAGGGACTTCTGACTCTGCCGGTAATTCGTTGCGGACCTGGTTCACTTTTGCAGTGATATCGGCCAGCGCCCTGGTAGTATCGTAATTGAGCTTCAGACGGGCCGTGACCAGCGACAGGCCGAGCAGGCTTTTCGATTCCACATAGTCAATCCCGTCTGCCGACGCAATTGAACGCTCGATGGCCGAAGTAATAAAGCCACGCATCACTTCAGCGCTTGCCCCGACATACACGGTGGCGACGGTCACAGAGGCATTTTCACTGCGAGGATACTGGCGGACACTGAGTGAATTCCATGCCTGCAATCCGGCAATTATGATAATGATATTGACTACGAGGGCCAGAACCGGGCGATATATAAAAAGATCAGTAAATGCTTTCATATGAAGTATCTGACATTATCAATCTGCGGCTATGTTTAATCAGGTATTATTCGGATCAGGGGTAAACGAAAATACCGGAGCGAGTGAGTTATCAATCACAACCTGGGTGCCCGGCATCAGCTTGAATACGCCGGTAGAAACGATTTTCTCACCCTCTGTTACTCCTTCGATTACGGCGACATAATCCCCCTTCCTGACACCAAGCCGGACGGGTTTTGGTTGTATAACCAGTGATTTGTTTCCATTGCTACCCGCTGTTTCGCCTTCTTGTATAACAAACACAGAGTCACCGTGGGAGGCATGCACGACAGCGGTCGACGGAATAAACAATAAGGTTTCTGATTGCGACTGGATCACATCAACTGAAACGTACATACCCGGACGCAAACGGTCATCCGTATTTGCCAGTGTCGCCTGGATGCGTATGTTTCGAGTGGCCGGGTCGATGTCCGGATTAATCGCCGTGATCTCACCTTCAAATTGATCCCCCGGATAGGCATCAGTTGTTACTGCGACTTTCAGGCCTTCAGCCAGATTGCCCAGTTGTTGTTGTGGCAGGGAAAATTCGACATAAACCGGATCGAGCGAGTACAGTGAAACCACAGGGGCCCCCTGGTCCAGATATTGCCCTGCGCTGATATTCCGGATACCCAGCTTGCCTGCGAATGGTGCACGCAAGGTCTTTCTGGCAATAAGGGCTTTAATATAATCCACCTGCGCTTCGGCCTCTTTCAACTTTGAATTGGTAGAATCAAGGTCAGCCTGGGAGATAGTTCGTTTTGCGATAAGCTCCTTGGAACGGTTGTATGAAGTCCGTGCCAGTTCTGCAGCAGCTTCGGCTGCGCGTAATTGCGCCTGTTCGACAGCGATATCCTGCTGGAGCAGTACTTCACCGGCGCTTACCATAGACCCCGATACGAACTTGATATCACGTATCACTCCGGCGACTTCAGCGGTAATAAGCGCACTCTGGACAGCTGCGACCGAACCGACCGAAGATATGGACGGAAACCATTCTGATTTAAGTACCTCAACAGAGTTTACAGGCTGTGGCGGCATCACCATTTGCGCAAAAGAATCACCCATGGCCTTGAACTGCAGGATTTTTATACCAACGAGACCAACAATAATTGGCAGGGCCAGCATTGTTCCAACGACCACCCAACGGAATTTCTTAAACATCATTATTATCTCCTGTTCACTACACCGGTCTGCGCCCGTCCACACGTAACAAGCGGATAATTTGAGTTCTGTTGCCGGCATTGTTTTGCTCTACATTTGTTACAATTATTCAATACGCACAGCTGTACAACTCTCGCTACAATGCCGGGTTATTTAAGTTCAAACCGGAGCAGTTTTGCGCCATTACCCGGGCATTCCTCAGCAGAAAAAGCACGCAAAAAAACCGCTACACAGCCGTTGATATGTTTACGCAGTTGGGACTGCTTCGGTTGTGTCTCGATATTCAGCAACGCGCGCCAGTATATATATCCGCGTAACATAGACAGAAAATGGTCCGCTGCACTCCAACTATCTTCGATATGGAGTTTGCCGACATTACTGAATTCGGCGAATATGTTGGCTACTTCCTGAATTGCCACCCGCGGACCACTATCGTAAAACAAGGTAGTTAATTCAGTATTATCGCCCGCATCAGCGATCATCAATCGATGAAACGCCAGCACATCCGGGTTCAGTATCAACTTTATATAACCCTCAGCCAGCCTGGTCAGCGCCAGCTTTGTAGGAAGTTGTTGTAACTCTTCCAGGCTTTTACCGGCTGCGTATTCCTTGCATTTATTTGTTACCAGACAGGTGAACAAACCTGCCTTGTCATTAAAATGGCTATAGACAGTTAACTTGGAAACTCCGGCCCTGGCAGCAATAGCGTCCAGGCTTGTACCTTCGTAGCCTTGTTCCAGAAACAACTTTCCTGCCGCCTCCATAATGGTTGCGCGTTTTTCAGGGTCCTTGGGTCGTCCTTTAGCCTTGTTCTGCTTCATTACTATACTATACGGTATAGTATAGTAATAGAACACTTATTTCAGCATGCACCTGTGCTCACTCTCTCCAGGACAACCTCGTTAAGGCTTCAGGGATTACTACATGACTGTATGCCGGTTAGTATTAATGCCAGCCAGTTGGGGGAGGGAATGATTCTACGTCGGTACGACCAGTGCCCCGAAATCAGCAGGGTCAGTGTCGATCGATTCAAATCAAGGTGTCAGAACTAGCAGGTATTATTTATTCTTAATGTTCAATGACATTCAGGTTTGCAGGATTTTTGAGAGTAGTAATGAAGTAATTTCTATTCTGTTGCCAGTTGGTCTTTGACCTGTTCGATGCCGCCGGCATTGGTCACATTGGTGTAACCCATTTTTTCCAGCGTTTCCTTCGCGATACCAGCGCGACGGCCGCTACCGCAGTAAAGATAAACAGGCGCGTTCTTGTCAGCGGACACAGCGGAAATTTTTTCACCGATCTCGGTATAGAGGATATTTTCATGGCCCGGTATGGGTGACTCCTGATGTTCTTCAGTCGTGCGCACATCGATCCAGACCTCTCCGGTGGTCTCTGCGGCAGTGATTGTCAGTGACACCAGCATGAAGCAGACGGCGAGCAGACCTGATTTTAATTTAGGTGGGTTCATAGTAGGTATCTCCGGATTAATGACGGGTATTGTGTTGATCGATCGCAGTCATGTAAACAGTTTTTTCAAATATTTCGGACTGGATGGCTTGCCTGAAAACGGACACAAAAAAACCTGCTCAGCCTCGTAATATACTAGACGCTCGAACAGGTCACTCGCTTTAGCAGATTTTATTCAGCGCCTGCAATCTGAGTCAAATCGGCGCCTTGTATTTATTATAGGCCTGCAAGCTTCGATTACAAACCTGTTTGTATGAAACGTAAAAAATCTTAATATAATTATATAGTTAGACTAAAAATTGAAGTGGGGGAACAGTTATGGATTTCGAATTGCCCAACACTGATTGGACTGGAATGAGTGGAGACCGGCAAACGAGGTCTCTGCTCGATTGGGTCCTTCGTTGTTGTGTTTATGCCAATGGCAGTATCGGCAGAACTTGCGCCACCTCGTCAACTTATGTTTTCAGACCTGGCCGTCGGCCGGCCAATCCAGGTGTTTTTTTAACAGTATTGTGATACGCCTGTGGTTTCCGGTAGCGGCTGCCGCCGTGCCGGCAACACATCCGGGCCGTTTGTTTTATATCCATACTCTTCCAGTACTGTTAGCAGCAATACTCGCGATTAATTTCTATCTGAAATCAGTGTCACAGCTGAACCGGCCCCGGTACATTTGCAGGATACTGCACTACACCGTACTGTAAGATTATCATTTTGAATTATCATGATTTCCTGTAGTATCAGGTGGGTATGTGTGGCTGGTCATATCTACCCGGCATGTTTATCCGGATCAGTGAATTCGACAAACACCTTTAATTAATAACGATAATCTAAGGGCTTATCCAGATATGTTATCCCTGAATTCCGATACAACTTTCTCCTTGATCCTGTGACTGGCACCCGCTTTACCCTGGAAATACAGCCGGTAATACCACCCCGGCTGGCGCGACTGAACGACCTGGCTACAGATCTATATTACAGCTGGGATCGCCATTCCAGAGGTCTGTTCTACAGTCTTGACAAGGACCTGTGGGAAGCATGTCGGCATAACCCCAAGGTATTCCTCAGACGAGTATCACAGCAGCGCCTCGAACAGGCTTCCACAACCCGTACGTTTCTGGAAGCGTATCAACGCGTGCTTGCAAACTACGATGCTTATCTGGAAGCTATCGAGCATGAACGGGTTGAACATAAAATCGATACCCGCAAGGATTTGATTGCGTATTTCTCGGCGGAGTTCGGTCTGCACGAAAGCCTGCCTGTTTACTCGGGAGGTCTTGGTATTCTGGCCGGCGATTACTGCAAGGCCGCAAGTGATCTTCGGTTGCCATTCGTCGGTGTGGGCCTGCTGTATCGCAATGGTAATTTCACCCAGACCATCGACGAAAACGGTATTCAGACAATGCATCATATTCCTGTGATCATTGATGACCTGCCGATCGTGCCGGCTCGCAGCCCCGATGGAGCAGATGTTATTGTCAGCATCGACTTGTCAGAGAGCACGGTCTTTGCGAGGGTGTGGCAGGTCAGTGTCGGCCATACTCACCTGTATCTGCTGGATACCGATATTGACAATAATACACCTGAGAACCGCACCATCACCTATGACCTTTATCCCGGCGACCGGCATGTCCGCCTCAAACAGGAAATTGTCCTCGGTATCGGTGGTGTCCGGGCCCTGCAGAAGCTGGCCATCAGACCGACAGTCTGGCATATCAATGAAGGCCACCCGTCCTTCCTGTTGATAGAACGATGGCGTGAGTTCATAGAACAGGGAATGGATTTTTCAACGGCCATCGAACTGGTGGCATCGAATACTGTGTTTACAACGCATACGCCGATCACGGCGGGCCATGAAGTATATGACACGGGTATGATTCATAACTACCTGGCTAAAGCCATCAAGGCGCTCGGGATCAGCGAGGCAAGATTTTTTGAACTGGGTAAGAACAAATTGTCACATGAGTTTGATTTAACCAGCTTTACCCTGCGTTGCTCACGCCTTCATAATGGAGTCAGCCGGATACACGGGGCTGTGGCTGCAAGCATGGAACAACACATCTGGCCGGAGGTTCCGGTTGACGAGAGTCCGATCGGCTATGTTACCAACGGGGTACATGTACCAACCTTCCTGGCAAGAGAATGGCTGGATCTGCTCGATGATACCGGTTGGCGTAGTGAGATATTGAATTCAGATTACTGGAAGCGTATAGACAAGATCCCGGACTCCAGGTTCTGGAGTGTACACCGGTCACTGAAATCAAATTTAACCAGGGAATGTTGCCGTCTGATTGAACAACGCTACCTGCGCTGTGGACAAAGCCAGATACAAATTGACTGTAATACGCACCCCCTGCGTGCATTTGATGATGTGATGATCATTGGCTTTGCACGCCGTTTTGCTTCTTATAAACGTGCCGACCTGCTGTTTGAGTTTCCTGAACGTCTAGAGCGAATATTGAACAACAAGGACCGGCCTGTCGTCTTCATATTTGCTGGCAAGGCCCATCCGAGCGACGAGCCGGGCAGGCAGCTGATTCAGCGTATTCATCACTTCTCCCAGCAGGAGCGGTTTATAGGAAAAATCCTGTTACTGGAAGGTTATGACATGGCGCTTGCCAGAAAACTGGTCAGCAGTGTGGATCTGTGGCTGAATAACCCTGAGTACCCGATGGAAGCGTGCGGAACCTCCGGAATGAAGGCGGGGATTAACGGCGTGATCAATCTGAGCATTGCAGACGGCTGGTGGGCTGAGGCCTATAACGGCGAAAATGGCTGGATTGTGCAACCACACACCTCGGCGAAAGATCCCTATCAGCGCCGCCAGCTTGAAGCGAAAGAATTGCTGGATATCCTCGAATATGAAGCTATCCCGACTTATTTTGATAAAACCGAAGGTTATTCAAAACGCTGGGTGAAGATGGCCAAGGCTTCGATGAAATCAATCATACCGCAATTTAATTCCAAGCGAATGATTATGGATTACATCAACAAATTCTACCTGCAGGCAATATCGATATCCGCGAAACTGGCTGCGGACAATGGCGCAAAGGCACGGGAACTGGCAGGCTGGAAACAAAATATCAACCGTTTATGGCAAGGCCTGGTAGTAAAGCGTCTGGATACTACGCCTGTCAGCCTCAAACACGGGGAACAGCTGACCATCCAGGTCGCGATAAACCTGAATGGCCTCAACAGCGAGGATATCATTGTTGAATGCCTGCTGGGCCAGCCCTCCAGTAACGGCGGGTTTGACAGCGCATCATGTTATCGTCTGCATGCGCTACGCGAGGAAAGTGGTGTAACCCTGTATGCAGCGAGCTTTGTACCGGACATGTCAGGACTGATTGGATACAAGATCAGGGCGTATCCGTATCACCCGCTGTTGTGTCATCCGTTCGAAATGGGTTACATGAATTGGATTTAACCGCCTGTAACCATGCAGGTGTCGAAAATCTGTTCCAGACGTTTTCCCGGTCTCTGTTTCCGACTCTACCGATTCCATCACTGGAATCGTACCGCCTACATCCATGTAGGCGGTACGACTCGACCCTGCCGCTCACATCACTGGTGTGCAATCTGCTTATCCTTGCTTGATAACTTTTTCTATGGAGGTGCCTTGATTCTTTCAGCACCTGCCATATAGCCTGTTCAACTGCCTGAGCTTTCCCGCCAGCCCGTCCGGTATCTGGCTCCAATCGAATTGCCACTGCCAGTTACCCGTTATCGTCCCGGGCGTATTCATCCGGTGCGAGCTGTCCAGCTCCAGCAGATCCTGCATCGGCAATATGGCCAGCGGACAGACCGACTGCAGGGCGGAGTTAATGAGCGGCCAGGGAATCGGTTCCTCCGGATAGCGTAAATATTCGAGCACGCGCTGTTGTTGCGAGGGACTAAGTCCGGTGTACCAGCCGAGGGTGGTATCGTTATCATGCGTACCGGTATACACAAGGCTGCGAAGATCATGATTATGAGGTAGATAGGGATTGTCCGCGTTACTATCAAAGGCGAATTGCAATATCTTCATGCCGGGGAAATTTAAATCATCGCGTAACTTTATTACCTTCGGCGGGATAATCCCCAGGTCTTCGGCTACCAGTGGTAGCTCACCAAACGTGTCCTGCAAGGTGCGGAACAGTTCGCGTCCTGGAACAGGTTGCCAGCTCCCACCTTCGGCGGTCTGATGAGTTGCGGGGATCTCCCACAATGAATCGTAACCACGAAAGTGGTCCAGCCTGATTAGATCGAATAATTCCAGCTGGGTGCGGAACCGATCAATCCACCATTGAAAACCATCCGCCTGATGGGAACTCCAGCAATATAACGGGTTCCCCCAGCGTTGTCCGGTGGCCGAAAAATAATCGGGTGGCACACCAGCCACAACCAGTGGTTGTCCGGCATTATCCAGCTGAAAATATTCTGGATGTCTCCAGACATCCACACTGTCATGCGCAGCCAGGATTGGCATGTCGCCGAACAACACGATTCCCCTCTCATGCGCACGTTTACGCAATGTCTGCCATTGATCAAAAAAGACATACTGTTCAAAGCAATAGTCCTGCAGACTGTCAGACAGCTGCTGCTGGAATTTATCCAGGTCGGCTTTATCCCGATTACGCAGTCCCGCCGGCCACTCCCACCACGGTTTGCCACCTGTCTCCAGTCTGATGACCGAATATAACGAATAATCATCCAGCCAGTAGGAATGTTGCTGCAAGAACCGCTGATAGTCTGTGTGCTCGCTACCCGTTGCATTTTCCAGGAAATTTTTGCGCAGACTCGCCATCAAGGCGATCCGGGGTGTACTGTCCTCCTGAATGCTCGCACGCAGGTGGGGACTCAACCATGCCTTGGCCAACAGCTGGCGTGGACTGATCAGGCGGGGATTGCCGGCATGCACAGAGCTTGTCTGATAGGGAGAATAATATCCGTCAGTGGGATTGAGCGGCAATATCTGCCAGACGGAAAATCCCGCATCTGCCAGGAAATCAATAAAGCAAAAGGCCTCTTCTCCCAGTGCTCCTTCTGTAGCCATACGAGGCAGAGATGTTGGGTGCAGTAATACACCGGCCCGGCGGGACTGGAAAACCCTGTGGGTGGGCCTGTCAGTCATGACTGGTCAGGCTGTGATTAATTATCGGCCCTTCCATGGCGCATCACTCCGCCATGCTCGGGTGAGCCTGTCCCGTGTGCAAGGACTTGGGTGAGGTATTGTGGCGGTTCACGGTTCAGCATCTGGTAAAGACCGGCAACGTGGGTACGGAACAGATGTTCAAAGTCGCTGACCATTCTTGCAGGATTATAGTCACCAAACCACCAGAACCAGTCCGATCCCTCACAGGCGCCGAGCTGGGCATCTACCTTAGCTCTGATCTGTGGATCAAGCTGCTGACAACATTCGTCATAGACTAGTTTCAGCTCACATAACACGTCCCATGCGCGATTTTTGTCCTCATTACCTATCCATGTTGAAAAGGTCCCGTAGACCCAACTGCCGGATACGATCTGTTCGAGCGGCAAGGCCCTCGTCTCCAGCAGGTCAGCATAGGTGCACAGCTGGATACGGGGATCTTTGGTCAGGCGTTGATACAGATTGGAAAGAAAATAGTAGCCGTTTTCGGAATAATACTCCCAGGCATTCTCTCCATCCATGATGATGGATACCACAGTGTTTTCCTTGTCTGCATGGTCATTGGCAATCATTCCAAGCCTGTGCAGCAGGTCTCCCACAGCATCATCCGAATGCCAGTCGGTGTAGGTAAATCCGATCCGGTCTGACAGCGTATCATCACGGGCAAACAGGCGCAGATTGGATCGCGGATGGTAATACGCACTGTAGATGGAAGCGCCATTATCGCCAGATGCTGATTGACGGATACTGTTTCTCAATACGCTTTCTCCGGTTGCGACCCAGCGAAACCCGTACTTTGCAATGACATCCAGTGTTGCCCCACTGATCCCACCTTCCGAGGGCCAGCACCCAACCGGCGTCCGGTTGAAATATTTCTGGAATACTTCCAGTCCCCGCTGCATATGCCAGTCAGCACGCTCCATTCCTCCCGGATATGTCTTTTGCATCGGCAAGTGGATTTCCGGTTGCGACTCTCTCGCACTGTTCAGATCAATCAGTAACGGTAGCATCGGGTGGGTATGCGGAGACATCGACAGTTCAATCCGTCCGGACTCAGCCAGACGAACATACCTGCCCCGCAGGCTGGAGATTAACTCAGCAATCACCTCCAGTAATACCCTTCTCTGATGCAGTGTGTAACCGTAAGCCTGCTCGATAAGTTTGATTATCCGCGTATCTGCCCGGCGTACGGTTTCACCCAGCCAGGCCAGGTGGTACCAGGTCACCAGGTCAGCGAGATACTGATCGTTGATATAGGCGTTAGAGTCCGGGTCATTCATGACCATCTCAGCAATCACGACCAGCTTTTGGTAAGGGGAAAATCGATCGATCTGGTGTTTCTTGTTGGCGCGGATGCAGGACTTGATTATGCTCAACCGTTGTCCGTAATCAGACGGAAATACGGGGCTGTCCAGCATCGATAAAAGCGGATCGCGGATGGTCCCGGCGTTGTGCAGATAGTCGTTGATCTGGCGTTCATATTCCTCCAGCTGCACCAGCAGAATCGGGCTGAAATTTACCACCGCCTTTGCCTCCGGAACGGCTTCCAGGTGTGCCGCCATGTCAATATAGTCCCGGATGCCATGCAGATAGACCCAGGGCAACTGAAATTCATTGCGTTTATGGTCACGGTAATCCGGCTGATGCATGTGCCAGCAAAGCACAACTTTTAATGGGGCTTCAGTCGCCATGGTTTTTCATATTTTCAAGCATGTCGGAACAGACCAGTACGATGCCCGCAGGGGTCACATAAAATCTTTTTTTGTCCGCTTCCAGATCCTCACCGATAACCGTCCCCTCCGGAATGATGCAATCGCTGTCAATTATTGCCCTTTTGATGTGGCAGTTGCGTTCGACCGTCGCACCGGGAAGTATTATGGAATTCTCTATCAGGGAATAGGAATTGATACGCACATTATTGGACAACAGTGATTGTCTGACCTTGGCCCCGGAAATAATGCAGCCCGCGGAAACCATCGAATCTACAGCCATACCACGGCGTTTATTACTATCGAAAACGAACTTTGCCGGAGGCAGTTGTACCTGGTGTGTGAGGATCGGCCAGTCCTGATTATAAAGATTCAATTGTGGCGTCACAGCGATCAGATCCTGATTAGCCTCCCAGTAGGCGTCGACCGTACCAACATCGCGCCAATAGCCGCGGTCTTCCGTTTCCAGATCCCCGAAAGGAAAGGCGTAGAGGTTACGGTCCAGGAAGGCGGATGGCAGGATGTCCTTGCCAAAATCATGGCTGGATCCCGGTGTCCGGGAATCCTTTTCCAGTATTTCGACCAGGACATCTGTTGAGAACATATAAATTCCCATCGACGCCAGGGCAACGTCAGGACGTCCAGGTATGGGTTGTGGATTTGGAGGTTTCTCCTGGAAACCGGTAATCTGTTTATTCTCATTGATATTTATCACGCCGAACTGGCCGGCCTCTTTCAGTGGCATTTCAACGCAGCCGACGGTGATATCAGCCTCATTCTCAAGATGCGCGGCCGCCATGTAGCCATAATCCATTTTGTAGATATGATCACCGGCCAGTATCAGTACATAGGAAGGCTGGTGCCCGAGAATAATACCCAGATTTTGATAAACAGAGTCAGCTGTACCCTGG
>JBCKWF010000015.1:0-24607 GCA_038922895.1 Gammaproteobacteria bacterium | reverse complement strand
ACCTTGTCGGGTGCGCCGTTTATTCTGATCATCGCCATTGTTATCCGGCGCAGATTGAGGGTAATGAGCGGCAAGGTGCAACAGACCATGGGTGATATAACCAGCATCGTGGACGAATCCATTGGCGCCCACCGTATTATCAAACTGTTCGCCGGACAGCAATACGAGGCGGAAAAATTTAAGCGGGTCATCAACGCAAATCGCCGCTATACGATGAAATTTGTGAATGCCTCGGTTGCCAGTGGCCCGGCTATCCAGTTGATTGCTGCGATTGCGCTCGCGGCCATTATTTATTACGCCACCAGTCAGGCAGTCGCAGGACAGTTAAGTGTTGGTACATTTGTCTCCTTCTTTGCGGCATTGGTCATGATGCTGGATGCGCTTCGACGCCTGGTCAAGGTAAATGAATTTATCCAGAAGGGCCTTTCTGCCTGTGAAAGTGTGTTTGCCCTGATTGATGAGCAGCCCGAACAGGATGATGGTTCGCAAGCTGCTGGTGTGACAGCAGGGGCCATCAATATTGAACATCTGGATTTTTCTTATGATGGGACTACACCGGTATTGCAGGATATCTGTCTGGATATCAGACCAGGCGAAACCGTTGCGTTGGTAGGTGCGTCCGGTAGCGGCAAGACCACACTGGCAAATCTGATCCCGCGTTTTTACCAGCATGCCACCGGCACGATACGCATAGACGGAAATGATACGCGTGATACCCGGCTTGCCTCGCTACGGGACGGGATTGCGCTGGTCAGCCAGGACATAGTGTTGTTTAACGATACGGTCAGGAACAATATCGCCTATGGCAGTATGAAGGCTGCGACTAATGAACAGGTACGTACCGCTGTCAAGGCGGCACATGCGCTGGATTTTATTGAACGTCTGCCGGAGGGTATGCAAACGATACTGGGTGAGAACGGGGCCAGGTTGTCCGGTGGCCAGCGCCAGCGGATTGCGCTCGCACGGGCCTTGTTAAAGAATGCACCGATCCTGCTGCTGGATGAGGCAACTTCAGCCCTGGATGCAGAATCTGAACACAATATACAACTTGCGCTGGAAGAAATCCGGCACAGACATACCTGTATCATCATCGCGCACAGGCTGACGACGATAGAATCGGCAGATCGGATCATCGTGCTGGCAAATGGCAAAATTGTTGAAACAGGCAGTCACGCCGAGTTGATTAACAAAAACGGGCCGTATGCGAAGTTGCATCTGAACCGGCAGGCCGTGTTCAGCTAATGTGTGCCTTCGGCACGCTTGTTTGACTGGATTCTGGCATTCGCCAGAATGACGAGAGTCGTAGAAGCATCCCGAAACCCCGTCGTCATACTGGCGAATGCCAGTATCCAGTGGATAAGAACCGCCCTGTGGGCGGACATTTAGTTATCCCTGTGCCAGCAGGTTGCCCAGATCAATGATGGCAGCGTTGGCACGGGAAATATACGACGCCATCACCAGCGAGTGGTTGGCAAAAAGACCGAAGCCGCTGCCATTCAGTATCATCGGGCTCCACATCGGTTCCTGGGTGCCTTCGAGTTCACGTATGATCTGCCGCAGGCTGACCAATGCATTCTTGTTTTCCAGTACATCTTTCAAATCAATTTCAATTGCGCGCAGGAAATGAATCAGGGCCCAGGTTGATCCACGTGCCTCATAGAACACATCATCCAGTTCCAGCCAGGCTGTCTTCACTATGATCTCATCACCCCTGACCGTCGATTGTGCCGCAACCGGATCGCCCTGCAGGTCGGTATTGATTCTCGGTTGGCCGACACTGGCAGACAAGCGCTGGGACAGACTGCCCAGCCGTTTTTCAACGATGGACAACCAGTCACGCAGATTGTCCGCACGGGCATAGAACTGTGCATCTGGTTCACGCTGGTTGGAAAGACGCGCGAGATATCCCCGTAGAGATTCGACCCCATTACGGTATCCGCTTTCGCTGGATGGCAATATCCAGGATTCAGTGTCGTAATGGAAATACGGATCGGCAAAGGAAAGATCCAGGTCCTCGGTGGACTGGGTCTGGGAACGGCTGAAATCATTGCGTAATGCGCGGGCCAGATCGCGAACCTGGGTGATGACGCCAAATTCCCAGCTGGGCAAATTGTCCATCAGTACACCCGGCGGGGCGACATCATTGCTGAGATACCCTCCTGGTTTGTCCAGCAAGGTTTCAGTGACCCGGATCAGGGTGGCCGTTGTTACAACTCCTGTAACTTGCTCGCCTGCCTGACCGTACAGACTGCCGGCTGCCTCACCTGCATCAAACAAATCAGGTTCACGGCCCCAGTAATACATGAGCACAATAATGATCAAAAAATACGCCGCTATCAGAACCAGCAGTAGCCTTGCGAGCAGGCTTTGCCTTCCAACAGTATCCGGATTATTGTACATCATGATGATATTGTCGCCTGGTCCAGCAGAGGTTTGTTAATTGATAGTATATATCAGTATGGAAATTCAGACCGGGGATATGTCCTGCAAGCACGCCGTATCAGCCGGTACGTACGCACAATACCGGGACATCTGCTGTTCGCAGCACGCTTTCTGCGATGCTGCCAAGTAACATGTGTTTAAGACCGGATCTGCCATGCGTGCCGATAATGATCATGTCGGCGCCGATTTCCCGTGCCTTCACATTGATTTCATTATTTGGCTCACCAGAACAGAGATGCTGTTCGATATCATCTTCAGCTGATGTGTGCTGTTTTATAAATTTTTCCAGATTCTCCCTGGCTTCATCCAGATCGTTCTGGTGCAATTCTTCGATGTAGATTGCCTCAGCCTCCATCCCCTCCATGTCGATACCGATGAGCCGTATAGGCACAAAATGGACTATATCCACCCCCGCATTCAGACGCTTACCCAGGTCCCGTGCCACCTGCAGGGCGCGGATGGATGGATCAGAAAAATCAACTGCGACGAGCAAACGTTTGTAGTGACCCATGCCTGTATACCTGTATGAGTTATAAGGACGGAGAATATATTATCACCGATTAGTTCAAAGTATTCCTGATCTCGACAAATCTTGCAGACCTGATGGGTAAAGACCATACAAAGGTATGCTAAACAGGGGCTTACTGATGAATCCGGGAGCAGCTGGAATGGCACCGTTGCCTTTTCAGCAGTGCTGGCTGTTATCCCGGAAACCGGCATTCACGTACCCAGGCCTTTGCTTCTGAATACAAAAAATACCGCGCCAACAATACACAGTGCCGCCCACAGGTAATCCAGCTTCAACGGCTCTTTAAGATAAAAGTAAGCAAAGGGAACAAACACGCTGAGCGTAATGACCTCCTGTAACAACTTCAGTTGGCCCACTCCAAGTACGGTATAACCTATCCGGTTTGCCGGGATCTGGAACAGGTATTCCAGCAACGCTATACCCCAGCTTACCAGTGCGGCAATTATCCACGGCTTGTGGTTCAGTTCCTTCAGGTGCGCATACCATGCGAATGTCATGAATACATTGCTGATAGTCAGTAGCAATATCGTAACAGGCAGCGCTTTCATAGAGTCAGGCAATCCTATCCAGACGTGATTTCCAGTCAAACAATTGATCTGCAATTACGAGAAAATCAGGATTCAGCAGTGATTCTTTCGTGTTGTAGCGGATGGGCTGAAATTGCATGTCAGTGACCAGCCCGCCGGCCTGTTCGACGATACACTGTGCTGCCGCAGTGTCCCATTCCGAGGTGGGCCCGAAGCGGGGATAAATATCTATCTTCCCTTCTGCCACCAGGCAGGACTTCAGTGAACTGCCTATGGTCACAATTTCTGTGGCTGGCCCCAGCGATTCAAAAAACCGTTTTTGTTTATCGCTACTGTGGGACCGGCTGCCGGCAACAGTGATCTGGCTGGCTGTAGTAGTACGGGTATGTATGGTCTGTGGCCTTGATCCATTGTTTATCTTCCATGCGCCATTCTGGGTACTGGCAAAATAACCGTTATTGCTTGCCGGAACATATACTACCCCGAGTACAGGACAGTGGTTTTGAATCAGGGCAATATTCACGGTAAATTCACCATTGCGCTTGATAAATTCCCGGGTGCCGTCAAGTGGATCGACCAGCCAGTATGTGGCCCAGGTTTTTCGCTCTGACCAGGCCACACTGGCAGACTCTTCTGATAGTATGAGTACACCGGGCGTAAGCGCAGTTAGCTCATTGCAAATGGTATGATGTGATGCAAGATCCGCAGCTGTCAGGGGAGTATCATCAAGCTTATGCTCGATGGAGAAATCGGAATGATATATTTCCATAATCGCCGCGGAAGCGTGCCGGGCGATGCTAACGACATGCTGCAACAGTTGTTTCGGTGTTTGCCCGGATACTGTATTTATGTCCATAACAACGAAGACCTTCAGATGAATAGGTTAGCGCTACTGTGATTATATGGAATCAAATCGATACCGTCTTGCTCGATATGGACGGCACCCTGCTTGATCTGCATTTTGATAATTATTTCTGGCGGGAATACCTGCCGCTAAAGTGGGGTCAGTTGAATAAACTGGATACGGCCAGTGCGAAAGACCGGTTAATGTCGCAGTTGCAAGGCAGGGAGGGTACACTCTCGTGGTATTGTCTGGATTACTGGTCTGAGCAACTGGAGTTGGACATCCTCGCATTGAAGGCAGACCTCAGGCATCTGGTCAGGGAACGACCGGGTACGCTGGAGTTTCTGCAGTTTCTGACCAGCATCGGTAAACATAAGGCCATGGTTACCAATGCGCACCAGGATCTGATTAATATGAAGTTTGAATGTACTGCGATAGGCCGGCATTTTGAACATGTATTCTGTGCCCACCAGCTGGGATTTCCCAAGGAAGATATACGGTTCTGGGATGAGTTGCGTGCAGTATTCCCCTTCAATCCGGCAACAACATTATTGATCGATGATAACCTCTCTGTGCTACGGTCGGCGCAAGACTATGGTATTCGTCATCTGCTGACGATAGCACAACCTGACAGCTGTCATCCGCGACGGGATGATGATGGCGGGTTTCAGGCGATTGAATCGTTTCAGGATTTAGTAAGGGGAAGAGGGTAAGTATGAGGGAATCCCAAAGTGATTGTCATGCCGAGTGCGCCCCTTCGACTACGCTCAGGGCAGGCTCCGCGAATCGAGGCATCTTCATAAGATCCTTCGACTCGCTACGCTCGCTCAGGATGACAGATGACGGTACATGCAGGAGTGGCTCTTCTTCGACTTCGCTCAGGGCAGACTCCGCCGCGAAGATTCAGTCCTCCTACTTTAGAATATAGCAAAGATCCCACACAGCGTGGTCCAGCTTGATGCCGCGGTCCTCGAATTTTGTCACCGGGCGCCATAATGGACGTGGTGTAAACCTTCCAGCCCCAGCAATATTCAGTAATTCCGGGTCTTGATCACAGACTGTCAGCATATGTGCAGCCAGATCACTCCAGTCAGTCGCTAGGAAAATCCGCGCGTTCATTTTTAACTTGCGTTTAAGCAGATGCAGGAATGCGGTGTTTACCAGCCGTCTTTTATGATGACGTTTTTTCGGCCAAGGATCGGAAAAGAATATATATACCTGATCCAGACACCGATCCGGCAACTGATACTGAAGCACTTCTATTACGTCGTGACAGATGACCCGGACATTATCGAGACCCAGCGTGGCGGCCACTTTAATCAGACTGCCAACGCCTGGTCTGTGTACCTCCACCGCAAGATAATCATTCTCAGGATGGGTCTGGGCCAGCTTAATCAGGGTCTCACCCATGCCTGAACCAATATCGAGGATTCTGGGTGCCGTTCTGTGAAAGATGGCATCCAGATTTACAGTATCAGCGCTGTAGTCGATACCGTAATCAGGCCAGAAGTTTTCCAGTGCGCGGGCTTGTGCATCGGTAAGGCGGCCCTGTCTGAGCACATAACTTCTGATACCACGGGACTGCATTTTATAAGTGAGGGGTGAGGCGTGAGGGGTGAGGCGTAACGGCGCTTAACAATAGAATCAGGAGAGGATTTACAAGATTAACAGGATGAATAAGATAATTTAAGATAAAAAAATATAAACCATATTTATTGTAAATCTGGTTAAGTTTGTCTACGCTTTTCTCCTCACTCCTCACGAACCAAAGAATGTGCCATCGATCGGGGACGAAGCGCTGGCATAGGCACGACGTGGCATGCGGCCGGCGAGAAAGGCCTCTCTGCCGGCCTGGATGCCCTTTTTCATTGCAGATGCCATCAGCACCGGATTTTTTGCCTCGGCAATCGCTGTATTCATCAGCACACCATCACAACCGAGTTCCATTGCGATCGCGGCATCCGAGGCGGTGCCGACGCCTGCATCCACCAGGATCGGGACCTGCGCATTCTCCACTATCGTGCGGATGTTATAGGGGTTACGGATACCCAGACCTGAACCGATGGGTGCGGCCAATGGCATCACGGCAACACAGCCGAGTTCTTCGAATCGTTTTGCCATAATCGGATCATCACTCGTGTAGACCATCACCTTGAACCCTTCGCTGACCAGGATTTTTGCGGCTTCCAGCGTGGCGGGTATGTCCGGGTACAGGGTCTTTTGATCGCCGAGCACTTCGAGCTTTACCAGATTATAACCATCCAGCAATTCCCGTGCGAGGCGGCAAGTCCGTACGGCGGAGTCGACGTCGTAACAACCGGCCGTGTTAGGCAAGAGGGTATATTTATCCATCGGGATATAATCGAGCAGGTTTTCCTCGCCCTTGTTCTGCCCGATGTTAGTACGCCGGATGGCGACTGTTACTATCTGCGCGCCACTCGCCTCTATGGCCCTGCGGGTCTCGTCCATATCACGGTATTTGCCGGTGCCTACGAGTAGTCTTGATGTATAAGCCTTGTTATCAATAACAAGTTTATCGTCCGGGTGTTTCATCTGTATTGGTTTGCTCCAGCCAGGTGTTAAAAATACCGGGGACTAACCGCCGCCGATCGCATGGACAATTTCCAGTATGTCACCATTGCATATCCGGTACTGGATGAACTGGCTGCGCGGCAGGATTTCGCGGTTTATTTCAACCGCGACTTTTCCCTCAATATTCATTTCTCGAAGCAGATCCGCTACAGTCACAGGTTCTGTCAGTGTGGTTGATTTGCCATTGATGGTTACCTGCATGATGGATTGCTCAAACAGGTTTTGTCAGGATAAGTTGATCTTCATGCCTTCTTTGGCGATGTAGCAGCGCAAGGTCGAGCTTCTCTCTTCTATAATACTGTTCGCATGCTCGGCAATTTTTTCCATGGCACGATCATCGTAATTCGGATCATG
The DNA here is from genome assembly GCA_038922895.1 of Gammaproteobacteria bacterium. GTDB lineage: Bacteria > Pseudomonadota > Gammaproteobacteria > Eutrophobiales > Eutrophobiaceae > Eutrophobius. Next base: position 17,319 of record JBCKWF010000015.1, on the reverse strand, counting down.
ATGATACAGGTATAATTCCTTTACCCCCGCATCTATTGCCGTGTTAACTGTGTCGATATAGCAGGAATGGCCCCACCCGCGTTTCTTGTTGTAGTCTTCCTTGGTATATTGGGCGTCATGAATCAGGATGTCCGCTCCCTGTATCAGGGCCAGTTCGGAATCATATTCTTCACGTTGCATGGCATCGTACAATTCCTGTTCTTCACGGTTCAATTCGCCATATTTTTGTCTGATCGCCTTGTTTAGATACAGGCATTCATTATCAGAAACATACAGTACAGTCTTGCCGTTGACATTGATACGATAACCGAAGGTGGTCCCGGGGTGATGGACGTTTTCGTAGGTGAAGGAAAGCGGCCCATACTGGATTTTATGGTCTTCCGGTGGCTCCAGGTAGTTGATATTGGCCAGCCAGGTCTCTGTCCCTACAGGGAAAAACGGCGCACGCATCTGCGCAGAGACAAATTCCTCAATGTCCTTTTTGTTCTGGCCGGGCCCGAAGAAATTGATTTTCCAGTCTGGAACAAATGCCGGAACAAAATATGGCAGACCACAGATGTGGTCCCAATGGTAGTGGGTCAGAATGATCAGGAGTTCACGGACATCAGTCTGTTTAAGTATCTCGTTCCCGAACGGAATAATACCGCTACCCGCATCACAGATGATGACGTGGTTATCCATGCGTATTTCCACACACGAGGTATTGCCACCAACTCCAAGGTGGGTATCGAAGGGCGCAGAATACGAACCGCGAACCCCCCAGAAACGGAGATATGCGTTACTCATAGAACAATAGTATTAGAATTATTTATTAAGGGGAATCAAAATCCAGATGCTTAATCAACGCGTCCTTGATTGCCTGAATTGGCATAGGTTTGGTAATAAAATCCAGGGCACCCAATTCACTGGCAATAAACCGATCCTGAGCATAATCTTTGGAGCTGATCATTACAACCGGAGTATGGGCATGCAGGGGCAATTTTCTCAGGTCCTTGAGTATGGTCAGTCCATCCTTGCCGGGCATTTTTATGTTAAGGAACACCAGGTCCGGTTTGTTGGATTCCAGATAGATCCACGCATCTGCCGTGGTGCTGAATGCCTGAACGTCAATGCGCATATCTTCCGCGCTACGCCTGAACAGCGTTATCAGGGACGGACTATTATCAACAACCACGACGGATTTGGCTGTGTTCGCGGTCATATCTGTGTCAATTCCGGTTCGAGCATCAGACTTCCGTAATGATATTTTTACGTAACTATATGATTATTATTAATTTTGTTATATAACTACGAAGTCAGGCCAATAAGGTGCCTATCGGCTGCCCGTATGTAATGTTGGTAATAGTACACTAAAACCTTAAAAACGGCGCATTTTGAATGATGCCAGCAGATATTTTTAACGGAATTGGTAGACAGATTGATTTTACCTGAAGTGTCTGATTAAGATAACCTGATCGCGGTAACTTTGTAGAAAAAACCTCGATAGATACAATTATTCCGCACAGTTGCCGGTAATTTACATGCGGGTGTAGTTCAATGGCAGAACTTCAGCTTCCCAAGCTGATAGCGAGGGTTCGATTCCCTTCACCCGCTCCAGTATTTGTTTCAGCAAGATCAGCCTGATTTGACCGGATGCCGGATTTGGTTCTAATCGAACCCTGCTTGTCTATATAGCGTGGGCTGACGAATGCCGTCCCCAGCGTGCGTCCTTGTCGCTCCGGGCGAATTTGTCGATTCCCATCACCCGCCCCAGTATTTGGTTCAACCGTCAGTAAGACGTGGATCGTCAGCCTGCAGTTTCAGCAACATGAATTCGAGCTTGTTCTCTTGTAAGCGCAGTCGTGCGTCATTCAGTTTTTGCTGATCAGCGTAGGGCCCGACCCTGACGCGGTATATTGCATCTTGCCCATTAATAACTACGCGCTGGATATCAGCAGTAATCCCGAGCAGTGCGAGCTGCGCCTTGACCTGATCAGCAGCTTCCAGTTGTTTGAAAGAACCCACCTGCAGTATGAACACAGTATTAGCATCCTGGATGATTGGTTGCTGCAGAGGTGGTTCTTCTGCGACCCATTCAGAAATGTTGATTTCCTTGTTCGGCAGTATGTTATAAAAATCAAATTTCGGCGGGGGGATGGAAGAGTTATCTGCGGTAGAACTGTCTGTCTTTGCAGGTTGTTGCGCCACCGGTGTTGCAGGCACAGTTGTTTCAATAGTCGGTGTCCCGGTTTTTTTTGCCTGGAACGGCATCCAGGAACTATTTTGCTGACTGAGATAGATAATAAAAGTTATCACGAGTCCCAGTACAAGCCCTGTGATAAATGGCAACAAGTTGTTAAGCAAGCCGGGGGGGTTACCTGCGGATTTTTTATTAACCACATGTTTATAGTCTTTGGCCATTACATTTCCTCAGGGGCAGAAACACCCAGCAAACCAAGACCATTACTGATGATCTGTTTCGTTGCCAGAATCAGACACAGTCTCGCTTGCCGGATATTTATATCATCAACGAGAAACTGGCAGGAGTTATAGTAAGTATGAAAATCATTGGCCAGATCCCGTAAATAAAATGCAAGCATATGGGGTTCGCGATTGAAGGCAGCTGTGACAATCAGCTCGCCATAGCGTGACAATGTCTTGATCAGTTCCAGTTCATTCTGTTCAGTCAGTGCAGACAGATGATTAACAGCCGCTTGCCTGTCGAATTTCAGGCCCCGATCCTGCATTTGCTTGAACACGCTGCATATTCTCGCATGGGCGTATTGTATATAGTAAACCGGATTATCATTTGATTGTGATTTGGCCAGATCCAGGTCGAAATCCAGATGTTGTTCTGATTTCCGGGTCACGTAAAAAAACCGGGTGGCATCATTGCCAACTTCGTCCCTTAACTCTTTCAAGGTAACAAATTCGCCTGAACGGGTCGACATCTGCAATTTCTGTGTCCCTCTGTATAAGGTTGCAAACTGTACCAGCAGGATGGTCAGTTTGTCAGGATCCTTGCCAAGGGCGGATATGGCACCTTTTACCCTGGGGATATAACCGTGATGGTCAGCACCCCAGATGTCGATGATCTCATCGAAGCCGCGCTCAAATTTGTCGAGATGATAGGCGATATCGGATGCGAAATAGGTCATGTGCCCGTTCTCCCTGATCACCACCCGGTCCTTTTCATCACCGTATCTGGTCGAGGCGAACCACAAGGCCCCCTCTTTTTCATAGATGTCGCCTTGATTCTGTAATCTAGCAATGCATGCAGCGACAGATCCATTATCAATCAGTGATCGTTCAGAAAACCAGTTATCAAATGTGACACCGAATGCAGACAAGTCGTCCCTGATTTCTGCCAATATCCGCGCAAGCGTAAAATCAAACAGGGCGTCATAAGCCTGTTTGTCAAGGGCGGATTTTGCAAAGGCGATTAATTGGTCCAGTTTTACCTCTGCATCTATCTGCTCGCCAAGCAGCAACTGCAAGGCGGAGGTGTCCGGAACGGGCAGCGGATTGCTGGTATTGATAAAGCCTGTCGCAATAGCTTCAATATATTTTCCCTGATAGGCATTCGCAGGAAAATCCAGTTCCAAGCCCAGCTGAATCTGTAATAGTCTCAGCCAGACACTGACAGCAAGTATGTCCATTTGTCTGCCGGCATCGTTTACATAGTACTCCCTGGTGACGTCGAATCCTGCTGCATTGAGCAGATTTGCAAGAACGGACCCGTATGCTGCGCCTCTGCCATGACCAATATGGATCGGTCCGGTCGGGTTTGAAGAAACATACTCAAGCAGTATTTTGCGGCCTTTCCCGGAAGTTGATTTGCCGTAGCTGTCACCCATTGACAGAATTTCCGGGATGATTTGCAGGTAAGCAGTTTTCGACAGGAAAAAATTAATAAAACCCGGGCCGGCTACTTCGGTTTTTTCAAGCCCTTGCGTTGCAGGAAATAAACTCAGTATCCCGTCTGCAATTTTTCTGGGTGCAATGCCTGTAGGCTTTGCCAGTATCATTGCTATATTGGATGCCAGATCTCCATTCCGGGTATCTTTTACATGTTCTATAGCGATTGAAGGAAACGGATCCAGCCGGATGTTTCTGTCCTCAAGATAGCGGTTTACCGCAACGTTCAGGTTTTGTTCTATAAGTTGTTTCATCACTGAAAATTAAGAATGCTGTTCCGATTGTATCTATTGGCTGTATGGTGCGGAGATGTTATAGCATTTCCTGGGGATCTACATCCAGCGACCAGCGGATTTTTTTGCCTTCCTTCAGTTCATCCAGTTGTTTTATCCAGGCTAGCAAGGTTTTCTGCAGGCTTGACCTGTTGTTTGACTGGAGTAGCAATTGAAACCGGAATTTTCCGGAACGCTTTTCCACCGGTGCGGGGAATGGTCCATACACCTGAATGGCCGGCTCGACATGTTGCAGAAGAGTACGGGCTGAGTTCAGGAATGCCAGCGGAGATTTCTGTTCAAATGCTTCTGCCCTGAGCAGCGCCATATAGGAATAGGGAGGCAGATTTGTCGCCTTCCTTTCTTCCAGCAGCATCTGCGCAAAGGAATTGTAATTGCGACTGACCAGTGCGGACAGGTACGGATGATCGGGCGCGTGTGTTTGTATCATCACAACACCAGGGTCGCTGGCCCGACCTGCACGACCACTGACCTGGATAATGATTTGGGCCATTCTTTCGCTGGCCCTGAAGTCAGCACTGTATAATCCCCGGTCCGCGTCGATTATCCCGACCAGGGTTATGCCGGGGAAGTGATGGCCTTTTGCCAGCATTTGTGTGCCGACCAGAATGTCTGTCTCGCCTGCGCGGATACTGTCCAGGAATTTTTCCATTGAACCCTTGCGTCGGGTACTGTCGCGATCTATACGCAATACCCTGGCCGTTGGAAATTTTTCCTTGAGCACCTCCGTCAGCCTTTCCGTGCCATATCCAATATTCACCAGATCTGTATCACGGCATTCCGGGCAGCTTGCCGGCACGCGTTGGTGTGTACCACAATGATGACAGATCAGGGTATCGCGGAGCTTGTGAACGGTGTACGGGACATTGCAACGTGTGCATTTTCCAATCCAGCCACAGCTATGACACATCAGTACGGGTGAATAGCCCCGGCGATTCAGATATAGCAACACCTGTTTTTTTTCAGCAAGTACCTTTGCAATAGCGGTTATCAGCGGATCTGACAATGCACCGATGATCTTTAGTTTGCGCATATCCACAATCCTGAATTCCGGCAGCACGGCATTTTCTGCACGTTGCGACAGGGTAATTCGTTCTATCCTGCCAAGACTGACGTTATGCAGAGATTCCAGCGAAGGTGTTGCGGAGCCGAGTATGATGGGGATATTTGCATTATTCGCCCTCAGTATGGCGATGTCCCTGGCTGAATACCGGAAGCTTTCCTGTTGCTTGTAGGAAGGATCGTGTTCTTCATCTATGATGAATAATCCGGGTCTTTGCAGCGGCGTCCAGATTGCTGAACGGGTCCCGAGTACTATGCTCGCGATTCCATCACGTGCCTGTACCCATGCCCCCAGCCGTTCACTGTCCGACAGACCGGAATGTAGTACAACCATATGCGCACGGATACGTTGTCTGAAGCGGGAAATAAGTTGTGGTGTCAGACCAATTTCAGGAACAAGTATGATGGCCTGTTTGCCTTGGTTTAGTATTTCACTGATTGCCTTCAGATAGACCTCGGTTTTGCCGCTACCGGTAATTCCATCCAGCAGAAAACGTTTATTGGTCCCCAGGTTTGCACGAATGATCTCAAAAGCAGATTGTTGTTCGCCGTTCAGTATGATTTCTTCTACGGGACTGTCCGCGGTCAGTAGCGGTGCCGCTGCAACCCGTTCGACCAGTCCCTTGCTAGCCAGGATTTTTAGAGGTGCCCGCCATCCATCTACGATTTCGTTAAGTTGCTGATCGGTCAGTCCAGTCTCAGTTGCGTTCAGTAAATCGATGAGGTGACGTTGTTTTTTTGATCGGCCTGGCAGGCTGATGTCATTGAGCCGGGCTTTTGCGCTGAGTTGCCATACTATATGTTCCGTGCCACTTGCCTTTTTACCCAGTTTGAGCAAACCCGGCAGTGTACTGAATATCAGCTCACCCAGTGGATAATGGTAATAGTCGCTCGCCCAGCGTAGTAACTTCAGGTGTTCCTGGTTGATTAGTGGTTGATCGTCCAGAATTTTCGCAACTGCTTTTAGTTTGTGTGTTGCTACCTCGCTCGTGCCGGAAACGCCAAGTAGTATACCCACGCATTGCTTGTGTCTGCCAAAAGGCACAAGTACGCGCATGCCGGGTTGCAAATCATGTTCAGGCTGTTCCCGGCATGCCAGATAATCGAAATGGTGGCGGACCGGAACAGGCAATGCAATATGCAGAATTTCAGCATACCCTTTGGGCATTATATTTCTCTTCAGCAATACAGTTGCTGCAATAAGGTGTTTCGAGCAGGAACTGTGGCTATGGTTACATGGGGTCGGCAATCAGCCGTTGTCCTGATATTATCAGAACAGTTGTTGCGGTGTCTGAACGTCAGCGCCTGTGTGTTCAAAAGTATTTGTGGTGCTTGCGTCTGATTGTGCAGTTGGTACGTTCCCGGCCCGGAATACTTCAAATATAGCATCAGCATTATCGGCACTGGCCAGTTCGCCAGTTGCGGGATCGATGCGGGCGGTTACCAGGCCGGCAGGTTCGACAAGAATGGACTCGGGTACATTGGCCAGGGCAACACGCATATAATCAATCCACATCGGTAGTGCGGCCCGGCCTCCCACTTCATTAATACCCAGTCCGCCAGAGTCATCAAAACCGACCCAGGATACAGCAACAACAGACGGATTATAACCGAAGAACCAGGCATCATGCTGATCATTGGTCGTACCGGTTTTACCTGAAAGATCCTGCCGTTTTAATTCCAGCGCACGGGTTGCAGTGCCACGCTTGACCACGTCCCTGGTGATTGAATTCATGATCCAGATGTTCTGTGGGTCTACTGTCCTTTGTGCATATCGCTGTGATGGCGTACTGATTTCTGACGGCGGAGTGTCGGCAGTGGGCTGTATGGAAGTCGGTCCGGTATCGACACTTGCGGCAGTCGGCGCGGGTTCGGGTTCGATACTGGATACTGCAACCGCACAATTATTACAAACTATGGCTGGCTCTGCCTGAAACACCAGATTGCCACTGTCATCTGCAATTCGTTCGATAAAATAGGGCTCAACCCTGAAGCCGCCGTTTGCGAGTACACAATAAGCGGATGCCATTTGCCATGGAGACAGATCACCACTGCCCAGCGCGAGAGAAAGTGTGTGAGGCAACTTGTCCGTATCAAAACCAAATTTGGCGATATGCTGGAGTGCTTTATCAATACCTATTGCATCTAGTAATCTTATGGACACGATATTTCTGGAGTGAATCAATGCTTCCCGAAACCGCGTAGGGCCGTAATATTTGCCACTGTAGTTTTCAGGTCGCCATGCTTCTTCTACGCCGACAATCTCCCGCACCAATGGTGCATCATTAATAATGCTGGCTGTGGTAAAGCCTTCTTCCAGCGCGGCGGAATAGATGAATGGTTTGAATCCAGAACCTGGTTGGCGTCTTGCCTGGGTGACCCGGTTGAAGTTGCTCCGGTAAAAATCAAATCCACCAGTCAATGCGAGGGTTGCGCCATTGTTAGGATCAAATGACACCAGGGCGCCTTCAACCTCTGGAAGCTGGGATAATGTCCATTGCCCCATGTCATCCTCGATAACTCTGATAATGTCACCGACGCTGGCGATCTCATTTGCAGACTTGGGTGCCGGCCCATGGTAGTTTTCATTTATATATTTACTCGCCCATTTCAATCCGTCCCAACTGATATCTATCGGGCCGATACCAGTCAGATATGCCGAAACAGATTGCTCCCTGACTTCAGTAACTATGGCAGGATACAGGTTTGCAATAACCGGAAAAGGTTCAAGCAGCTGTGCAGCAGATTCATTAATATTAACTGATCCCGGTTGGACATGACCTTCCGGTCCACGATATCCATGCCGGGTGTCATATTCCAGAACGGCGGATCGCAGTGCATGATTTGCGGCTGCCTGGTTCTTGTCACGTATAGTTGTAGTTACCTTGTATCCCGCCGTGGTGGCATCGTCTCCATACTGTTCGACCAGTTGTATACGAACCATTTCAGCGACATAAAGGGCCTCCAGCTGGACCGCAGGTCTGTGCAAACTTGCGTTCATAGGCGTATTGTCCGCCAGATCAAAGTCCTGCTGGCTGATGAAGCCCAGATCCAGCATTCTTCGAAGTACATAACCGCGCCGGTCCCTGGCTTTTTCCTTGCTCGTTACGGGGTTGATGTTGGATGGTGCCTTCGGTAAACCTGCAATTGTTGCTATCTGTGGCAGGGTCAGATCCTGGATTGTGCTGCCGTAATACACCTGTGCAGCAGCACCGATACCATAGGCGCGTTGGCCAAGATAGATTTTGTTCAGATAAAGCTCGAGGATTTCCGCCTTGGTCAATTCCTGCTCGATCTTCAGCGCCAGAAAGATTTCATTAATCTTGCGCATGTAGAATTTTTCATTCGACAGGAAAAAATTTCTGGCAACCTGCATGGTAATAGTGCTGCCACCCTGTGCCTTTTCGCCGGTCATGACGAGATTGAAAGCTGCCCGGACAATTCCCTGCCAGTCAACGCCGGGATGCTCATAGAATCTGTCGTCCTCTGCGGCAATAAATGCGTCGATAAATTGTTGCGGGGTCTGTTCGATACTAATCGGAATACGCCGCATTTCACCAAACTCTGCGATAAGGGAACCATCATGAGAATAAACTTTCAGCGGGATTTGCATCTTGACATCCCTTAATGTCTCAATATCTGGCAGTTCCGGGATGACGACCATCGATAAAAGCGAGAGAATTATTGCTCCCAATAACATCAATGCCATCAGAATTTTCAGGCTAAACCTCAACATATTGTGTAGTTTAAATTAAAAACAACCATATATCCTGTTTCCCGGTGAAAAATTGCTTTTTAGTTAACTATTTCAGTAAATCAAAATAAAGTGTTTGTTTTGCAAATTGTTGTTGACTATAGTTAATGTAGGAAGTTAATGTTACGTTAGATGATGTAGTGATAACTTGCGACATTAAAAGGAAAAGTTTGTGTTCCCATTCAAGAAAAAATCGTTGGCACTGTTAGGTCTGGATATAAGTGCAACCGCAGTAAAACTGCTCGAACTTACGCGCAACGGGGATACTTATCGTGTAGAAAGCTACGCTGTCGAACCAATCCCGCCAAATTCAGTGGTTGATAAGAATATAGCTGATATTCCGGCGGTAGGCGAGGCGATCAGCAGGGTCACGAAGAAATCCGGTACAAAGCTGAAATTTGCGGCCGCCGCAGTAGCAGGTTCGTCGGTTATTACCAAAATTATCGAAATGCCAGCCAATCTGACCGACAGCGAAATGGAAAGCCAGATTCAGATTGAGGCGGATCAATATATTCCTTTCCCGCTGGAAGATGTGGCCATGGATTTTGAAATTATCGGGCAGGTAGACAATAATACTGACAGGGTCAACGTTATGCTGGCTGCTTCGCGAATAGACAACGTGGATGCCAGGGTTGGTGCAATCGGTCTGGGTGGTTTAACGGCCAAGGTTGTCGATATAGAGGCCTTTGCCCTCGAAAATACGATAAAGCTGATTGCAAATCAGCAGCTGGGTGGTGGTGAAAACAAGATTATAGCGGTTGCAGATATAGGTTCATCCATTACGACATTCAGCGTATTTGAAAATCTTAAGATTGTTTATTCAAGAGATCAGCAATTTGGCGGCGCGCAGTTAACCGAGGAAATCCAGAGAAGATACGGGCTGTCATATGAAGAAGCTGGTCTGGCCAAAAAGCAGGGAGGGCTGCCTGACAATTATGCTCCTGAGGTGCTGGAACCTTTCAAACAGAATATGGCCCAGCAGATCAGCCGAGCCCAGCAGTTTTTCTTTTCATCAAGCCAGATCACACATATTGATCATTTGTTGCTTGCAGGCGGTTGCGCTTCCATTAGCGGAATTGCTGAACTGATCGAATCAAAATTAGGTGTACCAACAATTATCGCGAATCCGTTTGCGAATATGTCGCTGGCATCAAAAGTACCGACCCAGTCATTGGCAAATGATGCCCCGGCACTCATGGTTGCATGTGGTCTGGCATTAAGGAGTTTTGACTAATGGCACGAATTAACCTGCTCCCGTGGCGTATAGAACTGCGTAAACAGAAGCAGCAGGAGTTTATGACCCTGTTAGGAATTTTCGCGATGATTGCAGCAGCAATTGTTGGTTTAATCCATGTATATAACAATCAATTGATTGACCAGCAGCTGGGCAGAAACCAGTTTATGGTGGACAAGATTGATTATGTGGACAAGAAAATCGCGGAAATCAGCGAACTGGAAAAAGAGAAACAACGCCTTCTGGACAGGATGCGTGCAATCGAGCAGTTACAGGGCAACCGTCCGCTTATCGTCCGTTTCTTTGATGAGTTGGTAACCAGTCTGCCCGAGGGTGTAAGCGTACTCAAATTATCGCAACAGGGCACAACTGTCACGATAGAAGGTGTAGCGCAGTCGAATGCGCGCGTATCTTCCTTTATGCGTAATCTCGAGTCATCTGAATGGTTGGCAAATCCACAGCTGGATATTATCCAGGCAACTGACGAAAGCGGTACCCGTGTCAGTAATTTTACATTACGTTTTAGTCAGGTGGTCCCGAAGGCGGAAGGCGAAGAAGGTGCAGGTGCATGAAAAATCTGATTGAAGATATCAAGACTCTTGACCCGAATAATCCGGGTCTCTGGCCCATGCCTTTTCAGCTTGGCTTGTGCGCCATTATTCTGGCCGCTCTGCTGTTTGGAGGATGGAAGCTCGATTTGAGCAAACAGCGGGAGCAACTGGCTGCTGAGGCTGCGAAAGAAGTTGCGCACAAGGAAACATTTGAGAGAAAGCAGAAGCGAGCAGCAAACCTGAACGCTTTGAAAGAACAAATGATAGAGATGAAACAGTCGTTCGGTGACATGTTACGTCAGTTACCCAGCCAGACCGAGATTGCAGCACTGATCGTCGATGTCTCCCAGACGGGATTATCAGCGGGTCTTGAGTTTGATCTGTTTCAGCCGCAACCCGAGCAGCCCTCGGAGTTTTATGCCCAGCTACCAATCAATATAAAAGTGAAGGGTACCTATCATCAGTTCGGTGAATTTGTCAGTGGACTTGCCCAGCTGCCCCGGATTGTTACGGCACACAATATTCTAATCCAGAAGGAAGCAGATACAGGAACGTTGACCATGTCAGCGATTGCCAGGACCTATCGGGCAATTGAGGAGACCGAATGATGAAACATAAAAATATTGTTGATCGATCTCTGGTTATTTGTAGTGTATTGATTCTTGCAGCTTGTGTATCAAACGACATCAGTGATCTGGATTTGTGGACCCAGGAAGTTATGGCAAGACCTGGCGGAAGAATTGAGCCATTACCTGAGATTAAACCATATGAAGCCTATGCATATCAGAGTGCGGCGGCAAACAAGGTGGATCCTTTCGAGCTGTTTTATCAACAACGCCAGGCGAAACCGGAAGATGTTGCTGCTGATTCTGGTTTGACCAAAGAACTGGAACTGGAAATCAAGGTACGCAACCGTGAAGAGCTTGAACAGTATGAACTGGACAGTTTGAGGATGGTCGGCACGATGGATGATACCGAACAGCTCTGGGGAATTATTGTTGATCCGGATGGCATTGTGCACCGGGTTACTATGGGAAATTACGCAGGCAGAAATATCGGGAAAATAGTAAATATATTCGAGGATCGGATTGAACTACGTGAGATAATCAGAAATAGTCAAGGCCGCTGGGAAGAAAGGCAAGCCGCTATCGCATTAATTGAACAATAGCCATTGGGGTAATAATTATATGAGTTTGATTGAACAGTTAACTAAAACGGCTTTATTGATGAAATCATCCGGAAAATTGCTCGCATTCACCGTTATACTTTTATCTGGTGTATTGCTGCAGCCTGTTGCACATGCCATATCACTGGATGATATCGAGTTTTCATCCATGCCTGGCGATCAGGTAATGATTAATCTGAAATTTTCAGAGCCACTGAGTGATGAACCGGTAAATTTCACCATTGATAATCCAGCACGCATTGCTGTGGATTTGCCGGAAGTAACCCTGAACCTCCAGGAACCAAACCAGTCGATCGGGATTGGTGATGTGCTTGGACTGATCGCTGTTGAAGCAGCGGGCAGAACCAGGGTTGTAATCAACCTGGTCAGACAGGCGGGTTATGACATCACAATGCAGGGCAATTCAGTCCTGTTAACTATTGGTTCCGGTGGAACGGTTACCAGTACTGCTCAACCAGTTACTGCCAGTACCAGTGTAATGTCACCATCCACCCAAACGCTGGGCGGCTCATCTATACAGGATATAGATTTTCGACGTGGTGAACGCGGCGAAGGCACAGTGATTATTACCCTGTCGGATTCATCTGCCGGCATAAACATCGGCCAGGAAGGCGGTAGAATTGTGGTCGATTTTTCATCGGTCTCCCTGCCTGCAGATCTTGACCGACGACTGGACGTTATAGACTTTGCTACCCCGGTCAAGGAGATAGATACGTCAGCAAATTCTGGCGGCGCAAGGATGGTTATTACAACGATAAATGATCAGTATGATCATCTTGCGTATCAGTCCAATAATGTATTCACTATCGAAGTGACCCCGTTGACCACTGAAGAGCAGGCTGAAGCACAACGGGCGCAATTCGGGTTTACCGGCGAGAGGTTGTCACTTAATTTCCAGGATATCGAGATTAGGGCAGTATTACAGCTGATCGCAGACTTTACCGGACTTAACCTGGTTGCCAGTGATACTGTAACCGGTAGCGTGACATTGCGGCTCAGGAATGTACCCTGGGACCAGGCGCTCGATATCATTCTGAAGTCGAAAGGTCTGGGCATGCGCCAGGACGGCAATGTGATGATGGTAGGGCCGCAGGAGGAGATTGCGGCAAGGGAACGTCTAGAGCTGGAGTCAATGAAACAGGTCGAGGAACTAGCGCCATTACGTACTGAATTTATTCAGGTCAATTATGCCAAAGCCAGTGATTTTGCCGGTCTTATTCAGACAGGTGAGGCCAGCCTGTTATCTGACAGGGGCACTGTTTCTATTGACGAAAGAACAAACACGCTGATTGTCCAGGATGTTTCAGTCAGCCTGGATGCCATCCGGGACATGATTTCCAAGCTGGATATTCCGGTCAGGCAGGTGATGATCGAGTCCCGTATCGTCAACGCCGACGAAAGTTTTACCCGTGATCTGGGTGTACAGTTTGGTTACAGCAAACATACCAATCAGGTATCGCAAACCAATGGCGACCTGTTTGGTATAGTTGGTGGCGGGATACCCGGTAAATATGATTATGGTGCTCCAACGTCATTTAATACTGGCGGAGTTGAAAATCTGATGGTCAATCTGCCTGTCGCCGGTGCTACCTCTACGCTGGGTCTGGCGGTCGGTAAAATCGGCTCATATCTGCTGCAACTGGAACTGTCTGCCTTGCTTGCTGAAGGACGTGGAGAAGATATTGCCAGTCCAAAGGTGATTACAGCAAATCAGTCTGAGGCATTGATAGAATCCGGTGTCGAAATACCGTTCCAGGCTGCAACATCCAGCGGTGCTACGTCAGTTTCTTTCCAGAAGGCGGTACTCGCATTACGGGTAACACCGCAGATTACTCCGGACAACAGGGTGTTGCTCGACCTGGATGTGAGTCAGGATACCAGAGGTTCACCTGACGTATTGGGTGTGCCGCCAATCAATACGCGAAATGTGGTGACCCAGGTTTTGGTAGATGATGGAGAAACAGTCGTTCTCGGCGGTATCTATAACCAGGTTGACAGAAGTTCGATGGATCGGGTCCCGTTCTTTGGGGACCTGCCCTATCTCGGATTTCTATTCAAGAAGAACCGGATTGAAAAATCCAGGACCGAATTGCTGATATTTGTCACACCAAAGATATTGAGAGAAGAGTTGACTATATAGGTCAATACTTTTCATAAACCCAGTATAGTTCATGAAAAAGCAATGGCCGGTTATACCGGCCATTGCTTTTTCAGGCTTCAGAACTCCTGATCTTGCTTGAAATACGCTACATTGGCGGGTACTTTTGTATCCTGTAATCTTAAAAACCTCTTATTTATACTTCATGTCAAAAACAGACAATATCTTTCTGGTAGGACCGATGGGGGTTGGCAAGTCCACAATCGGTAAAAAACTGGCGAAAAAACTGGACAAGAGATTTATTGATTCCGACAAGGAAATTGAGAAAAGGACTGGAGCAGCTATTCCTCTGATATTTGATGTAGAAGGAGAGCGGGGCTTTCGTGAACGTGAAAGCAAACTGATAGATGAATTGACCCTGGAAGACGGGATTGTGCTTGCTACCGGTGGTGGCGCCGTGCTGGCGAAGCTAAACCGGGATATACTCAGCAGCAGGGGTGTGGTTGTTTACCTTGCTGCAACACCTGAATTACTGATGAAAAGAACAGCCCACGATCACACTCGACCATTACTGCAAACGAAAGACAGGTTGGGAAAGATCAGATCATTATTGAATGAGAGGCAGCCATTCTATGCTGAAATTGCAGATATGAATCTGACAGTAGACAAATTGTCTGTTAAACAAATTATCGAGTGTATATCCGAGTTTCTCAAATCTGTATGAAACAGCTTACAGTCAATCTTGGTAACAGAAGTTATCCTGTATTCATCGGTAATAAACTGATACATACCCCGGATTTGTTCAGAAAACTGGTACCGTCATCCCAGCTGATGGTAGTTACTGACAGTACAGTAGAAAAACTGTATTTGCAGGGACTGCTCCAATCACTTCAGGACTTTGAAGTGGTAAGTCATGTAATACCGGTCGGCGAGATCCATAAGAATATTGAAACGATGAACGATATCGTTACTGCCTTATTAAAGAACAGATTTGCAAGGACCAGTTGTTTAATTGCTCTGGGCGGTGGCGTGGTCGGTGACCTGACCGGTTTTTCAGCTGCTTGTTACCAGCGGGGTATAAAATATCTGCAGGTTCCAACGACCTTGCTTGCACAGGTTGACTCTTCCGTTGGCGGGAAAACAGCTGTAAACCATAGCTTGGGAAAGAATATGATAGGGGCCTTTCATCAACCCTGTGGCGTAGTTGCTGATGTTTCGGTGTTACAGACATTGCCGGGCCGGGAATTCAGCTCCGGTCTTGCTGAAGTAATCAAATATGGTTTGATCCGTGATCGTGAGTTCTATGAATGGCTTGAAGCAAATATAGACAAATTGATCAACAAAGATCCTGCTGCACTTGAATATGCGATCGAACGCTCCTGCTTTAACAAGGCGGCTGTTGTTTCCGAAGACGAGACAGAGACGGGTGTCCGTGCCACCCTGAATCTCGGGCACACATTTGGCCATGCAGTTGAAACCGGTCTGAAGTATAAATACTGGCTGCATGGTGAGGCAGTAGGACTGGGTATGCTAATGGCGGCGCATATGTCGATGTTGTCAGGATGGATATCAGCACAGGCATGTGAACGCATACGTTCCTTGCTGTTACGCGCAGGCTTGCCGGTAAAATTACCGGCTGAGCTGAAGGACGCCGATATACGGGACCTGATGTCTGTCGACAAAAAGGTAAGCCATGGCCGGCTGAAACTTATTTTGCTCAAGGATATCGGCGCCGCAGTGATAACAGACGACTTTCCGGAAAAGATACTGCTGGAAACGATTAATCACTTCCATTCGCAAGGTTGAACAATGTATACACTGGCAAGCTATGCTGCCTGGGAGTCGAACTCACGAGGCAGGATTTATAGTGAGGCGGAACCAGGCCATCGTACCCAGTACCAGAGGGACAGGGACCGTATTATCCATAGCTCTGCATTCAGACGTCTGGAATATAAAACCCAGGTGTTTGTCAATCATGAAGGTGACATGTTCAGGACCAGGTTGACCCATAGTCTGGAGGTTTCCCAGATAGGACGAACTGTCGCACGTTCGCTGCTGTTGAATGAAGATCTGACTGAAGCAATATGTCTCGCGCATGACCTCGGACATACCCCTTTTGGACACGCAGGCCAGGATGCGTTAAACAGGTGCATGAAGGACTATGGGGGGTTTGAACATAACCTGCAGTCATTAAGGGTAGTTGACCAGCTTGAGGAAAAATATGCAGATTTTCCCGGTTTGAACCTGACGTATGAAACACGCGAGGGAATACTGAAGCACTGTTCAATAAACAATGCAAACAAGCTTGGTGCTCTCGGCCTTAGATTTATCGAGAAACACCAGCCCGGACTGGAGGCACAGGTTGCCAATATCGCAGATGAGATTGCCTATAACAATCACGATATTGATGATGGTCTGAGGGCGGGATTGTTGAGTATGGAACAGTTATGCGAATGTGATATTTTCAGCGAACAATACGACATCGTTCGTGACAAGTGGCCAGGGCTGGATCAGAAACGGACTAAACATGAGCTGATCAGACGGATGATTAACAAGGTTGTGGTTGATCTGATCCATAACAGCAAGGAAATGATTGCACAACATAAACTTGAAAATATTGAAGATGCGCGACGTGCTGGCCAAACCTTGATCTGTCTGAGTGAAGGTATCAGGATAAAACATATGCAACTGAAACAATTTCTGTATAAAAACCTGTACAGGCACGAGAAGGTAATGCAAATGACTGAAAATGCGACTGCAATTATTACCCGGCTTTTTAATGTATATATGCAGGACCCTTCCCGATTATCAGTAGGGATCCAGACCAGCCTGGAACAGATAGCTGGCGACAACATGAATAATTTAAAAGCCAGAATAATCGCAGACTATATCGCCGGTATGACAGATCGCTTTGCGATTAATGAATCTGAAAGTTTGGCATAGTCTGCCAGCTAGCCTGCCCTGTTTTACGGATCAAGCGGTTTCAGCCAGTAGTTAAGCCATCCAATCCGACGTATCCGGCCGATCCCAATACGACTTTATTGTATCTACCGCAACATATGTCCCTTTAAATCTGTTAATTTCTTTAAAAATCGTAAAACTCCACGTATTGTTGTCATTTATTTACAGTATATAAAGTACTGTTGCACAATGACATAAACAGGCCGTTTTAGTTATAATCACCCCCCTTTCGCATAATTCTGAAGGCATCGAATATTTCTAACGAAATATGCAAGTTGCCCGT
>JBCKWF010000014.1:0-24771 GCA_038922895.1 Gammaproteobacteria bacterium | reverse complement strand
ACATCAGCACCTTGCCTGACTTCCCGGCTGAAATCCGCGCCCCGGCCGGAACGCTGGCCGGTGTCAGCAGCTTCCAGTTAAACTTTTCTTCATTTGATATTCATACACCTGGTGATCAACCGGATGTACTGGTGGCAATGAACCCGGCGGCGTTAAAGGTACATCTGAAAGAGCTGAAGCCGGGTGGCACACTCATCCTGAACCATGATTCATTCGACAAGGGCGATCTGAAAAAGGCCGGTTACACAACTGACCCGCGCGAAGACGGGAGCCTGTCCGGCTACTCGGTTTATGATCTTCCGATTACCTCAGTCAGTGTGGCTGCGGTCGAATCTGTCGGTCTGGCCAAACGTCAGGCGGAACTGACCAAGAATATGTTTACGCTTGGACTGGTCTGCTGGATGTTCGATCGTCCGCTGGAGATGATTAAACGGCGTATAGACAAGATCTTTACCGGCAAGAAGGCATTGCTGGCAGAGGCGAACAAGCTGGCGTTGCAGGCCGGTTTCAATTTTGCCGATACGGTAGAAGTTTTTACGGCACGCTACAGTGTGAGCAAGATGAAGTTGCCACCGGGTGAATACCGGCGCATTACCGGAAACGAGGCGACCGCGCTGGGTTTCCTGGCCGCCGCTGAACTGAGCGGCAGGCCTCTACTGTATGCATCCTATCCAATTACGCCGGCCAGCGACATATTGCATGAATTATCAAAACTGCGACATTTCGGTGTCAGGACCGTGCAAGCGGAAGATGAGATCTCCGCGATCGGAATGGCCATCGGTGCTGCATACGGCGGCAGTCTTGGGCTGACCGGTACCAGTGGACCCGGGGTTGCGCTGAAGGCCGAGGCAATCGGACTGGCAGTGATGGCGGAACTGCCCGTCGTTATTATAGATGTGCAGCGCGGCGGTCCTTCAACCGGTCTGCCAACCAAGACTGAGCAGGCGGACCTGCTGCAGGTGATATACGGACGTAACGGTGAGTGCCCGGTCATCGTTGTTGCGCCGGCCACACCGGGTGAATGTTTTGATATGGCGATTGAGGCATTTAGACTGGCCATTACCTACATGACGCCGGTGTTTTATCTGTCTGATGGTTATCTTGCGAATGGGTCGGAACCCTGGCGTATACCGGACCTGGACAAGTTGAGCCGGTTTGATGTGACGTTCCCGACCGGGGAGAACGGATTTATCCCGCCTTATTCACGTGACCCGCAGACCAGTGCGCGGCCATGGATTATTCCGGGTACGGCCGGACTGGAACACCAGATCGGTGGACTGGAGAAGGAAAATATCAGCGGCAAGATCAGCTATGACGCAGACAATCATGAGTTGATGACACGTTTGCGTGTTAACAAGGTTGCCGGTGCGGTGCAGTCTATACCGGATCTGCATGTACACGGTGATGCAAAGGGCGATCTGCTGGTACTCGGCTGGGGCGGCACGATTGGTGCGATCCGGCATGCGGTTGATAACGCCAGGGCACACGGGTATTCAGTTTCCTGCGCGCA
Source organism: Gammaproteobacteria bacterium (assembly GCA_038922895.1). Classification (GTDB taxonomy): domain Bacteria; phylum Pseudomonadota; class Gammaproteobacteria; order Eutrophobiales; family Eutrophobiaceae; genus Eutrophobius. The sequence continues at coordinate 23,261 of JBCKWF010000014.1, read as the reverse complement.
GTTACGTTATCTGAACCCGTTGCCTGCCAATACGGGAACTGTGCTGAAAAACTTCAAGCACGTGCTGGTACCCGAGCTGAATCTGGGGCAGCTTAGCCTGATCTTGCGTGCAAAATATCTGGTCGATATTATCGGCCTGAACAAGGTGCAGGGCCAGCCGTTCAAGACCAGTGAGATAGAAAACAGGATATATGAACTGCTGGGTAAACAGAAATTGCGGGTTGCCGGTGCTTCAATAGATTAACAGATAAGGCTGGAGAAAAAATAATGAGTGCAGTCGCGGAATATACCAGGAAAGATTTCAGTTCAGATCAGGAAGTCCGGTGGTGTCCCGGTTGCGGGGATTATTCCATCCTCGCACAGGTCCAGCGGGTCATGCCTGAGATCTGCGCAGACTTAAACCTTAAAAAGGAAAACATTGTGTTTGTGTCCGGTATAGGTTGCTCAAGCCGGTTTCCCTATTACATGAATAATTTCGGGTTCCATACGATCCATGGGCGTGCCCCGACCATTGCGACCGGACTGAAACTGACCCGGCCGGATTTGCAGGTATGGGTCATTACCGGCGATGGTGACGGTCTCAGTATCGGTGGTAATCATTTGATTCATTGCCTGCGCCGTAACATCGATGTGAAGATCCTGCTGTTCAATAATCGCATCTATGGTCTGACCAAAGGCCAGTATTCACCCACATCCGAGATTGGCAAAAAGACCAAGTCGAGTCCGCACGGCACGGTGGAAAGACCACTGAACCCGTTGTCGATTGCAATAGCCTCCGAGGCCACCTTTATCGCCCGCGCAATCGCGACAGAAGGTACACAGATGCGTGAAGTGTTGATGCGTGCTGCACGCCATCAGGGTACGGCTTTTATTGAGATATTGCAGAACTGTAATGTGTTCAATGACGGTGCATTTGATTCATTCGCCGACAAAAAGAACCAGCTCGAATTTACCGTGCCACTGCAACACGGCAAACCGGTCATCTTCGGCAAGGACGGTCAAAAGGCGATCGCCATCCGCTCCGGACATGGCAGTATTGAGCCGCAGGTGGTCAATGTAGCTGATGTAGATCCGTCAGAAATTCTGATCCACGATGAGGCCTCGCCAAACCCGACCTTACCCTATCTGCTCGCCCAGATGGAGACACCGGAGTTCCCGGTGCCACTGGGCGTATTCCGTGCGATCAATCGACCGGTCTATGGTGAGATGCTGGATGAGCAGATCAAGACTGCGCAGCAGAACCAGGGCAAGGGTGATTTGAGGAAACATCTGAGGGCAGGGGAGACCTGGACCGTTTAAATCAGTCGCTTGTTGCTGCTTACTGGTCACTGGAACTGGGTGTTATCCTGGGCGTAGTCGACGACTACATAACCGAGGCCGGAACCTGGTTGCAGGGATGCGTTTCCTTCCTTTGTTACTGAAGTCCAGATTATAGGGAAAAGTGCCTAAGCTGGTAAATGTAGCCCTAAAAACAGCCTGCATATCGCCAATTTTGCGTATTTTCCAAAACCTCAGCTAAATATTATTTTTGTACTAGACTTAGTATGCGGGTACATCCCCCACCACATGCCAACATCCTTGGCATGAAAAACCTCGTTAGGCGCCTGACGAGGTTTTTTTGTTGAACAACAAAAATAGTAAAATATCCTGGACCATTTCCAGCATCGGATATATCCAATATTATGTCCCCAGTACTGATCTTTCGGCACATACAGCATGAAGGACCCGGTTATCTGGGCGATTTCCTGCAAGCTAAACAGATCCCCTATGATATGGTTTGTGTTGATCAGGGTGAACCGGTACCGGAAACGCCGGCCCATGCCTCCGCGCTGGTATTTATGGGCGGACCGATGAGTGTGAACGATCCGTTGCCCTGGATTGCGGATGAAATTAGTCTGATCCAGCAGGCAATGAAGAAAAACATCCCTGTGCTTGGTCATTGTCTGGGAGGCCAATTGTTGGCGAAGGCAATGGGTGCCAGAGTCTATGCGAACCCGGTGACTGAGATTGGTTGGCATACTACTGAAAGGATAGACAATCCGGAATCAAGAGAATGGCTAACAGAGATCCCGGATGAAGCTGAACTGTTTCACTGGCATGGTGAGACCTTCGATATCCCGGTGGGGGCCAGACCATTACTGCAAAGCCGGTTCTGTCAGAACCAGGCATTTGTCTATCGCAATTGTCTGGCATTCCAGTGTCATATCGAAATGACCGCACCGCTGGTAAAAAAATGGGTGGACGAAAGTAAGGGTGAATTGCTTGTATCAGCAAGTGTGCAGTCTGGTGACGAGATGCTACATGATCTGCAGAACAGGATCAGGCGATTGAACGGCATCGCTGACAAAATATATAGCCGCTGGGTTTCGAGCTGGTGACAGAAACACAGGGATCAAGAAGTGTAGCCTGCCCTCAGGCCATACAATTCGCGACGAGGCCTGCCCTTGCGAAGGCTAAGGGCTGTCGCTCCCGAAGCGATAACCGGGATTTCAGTTATCCCAGTTGTTTTTCCTTGATTTCGTCCAGCGTCTTGCAGTCAATACAAAGAGTTGCCGTCGGTCGGGCTTCAAGGCGTTTTACCCCGATTTCCACTCCGCAGACTTCGCAATAGCCATAATCACTGGTTTCAAGGCTGATCACGGCCTCGTCGATCTTACGGATCAGTTTGCGTTCCCGGTCCCGCGTCCTTAACTCCAGTGCAAACTCTTCTTCCTGGGTGGCACGATCATTCGGATCAGGAAAATTGGCGGCCTCATCTTGCATGTGGTGGACGGTACGGTCTACCTCTTCCATCAGCAATTTTTTCCAGTCTCCCAGGATGGTACGGAAATGTTCTCTCTGGGCAGTATTCATATACTCCTCGCCATGTCCAACCCGGTAGGGCATAAAGGGTTGTACCTCGGTAGGGTTACGGCGAAATACCTTGTTTTTCAGCGCCAGGATCTGTGCCTTGCCGGTTTTTTCCGGGGCCAGGGGCTTCTTCGCGGGTTTGTCGGGTTTCGTCGGCGCTACAGATTTAACCGGCACTTTGGGCGCTTTGCTTATGAGGTTCTTTTTTGGTACGGCCGGTTTAACCCGGGCCTCTTTTTTAATGACCACTTTCTTTTTAGCGGCCTTTTTTACCACGGTTGCCTTTTTCGCAGGCCTTTTCGCCGCCGGTTTTTTAACAGGCTTCTGTTTGGCGGTTTTCCTGGCCGGTTTGGCCTTCGCCCTGGCTTTCTTTGCCGGCTTTTTTACTGCCGGTTTGTTTTTTGCCGCAGACTTTTTTCCACCCTTCTTTTTAGCAACCATTTATATATGCTCCAGAGACCACCAAAATAAAACCTCAATATATACCAAGAATGACCAGCTTAGGCAAACTGGATTTAACTTTTATTGTTACCAAACAGTCTTTCCAGTGCCATTTTGGTCGCGCCGGACACGGCAATCGGCATAACCATCAAGTTAACGCCAGGCATCATGGTCAATAACAGGATCCCCGTGCCATAGCCAAGGACAATATTCCGGTTAGCCTTGGCGAGAGTGCGGACCTGGGGGAACAGCATGCCCCGGTTTCCCAGCGGGATTTCCAGATATTCCAGCGCGATCATCCATGCGGCATAAATAAACCAGATCAATGGTGCCGCTAACTGTATGACCGGTATCAGAAACAGGACCAGCAGTGGCACGCCCCGTAACAGAAAGTACCTGATTTTTTCTGCCTCGGAACGGACCGCGTTGATGGTCTCGGCAATAACACCGACCGAAGCTGCCGACTCCGGGTTCGGGGCTCCGGTCAGTTCCTGCTCTACCGCGGTCGCAAGCCTGCCATTAAACGGGGCCGCAATCAGATTGGCAAGCATCGAAAAACAGAAAAATACAAATCCAAGCATCAATAGCAGGAACAACGGCCACAGCAGCCAGGTAACCCATTTCAGCCAGGCCCAGTGTGTAATCAGTTGGTCCAGCAACCGACTGAAACGGCTAGTGCCATAGACGATGGTCAGGGTGAATAATACCGAGTTGACTAGCAGGGGGATGAGTACATAAATACGGATACCAGGGCGGCCCAACAGACCAAATCCGGACACTGAGTAACGGAGTCCCGCAAGAAATTCCGCCATGCGGCCGCTCAGGGCAGGCTTACCGGAACCGGCGCGATCCAGTTTTCCTTCGCATGTTCAGCCACTATCGTGGTGTATATACCGCCGCGCACATTGAACCTGGCAGTAACACGCATGAACCGGGGGCGTGTGCAGCTTACCAGATCGGCAAGTATGCGGTTGGTGACCGCTTCATGGAAGGCGCCCTGCTCACGGTACGACCAGACATACAGCTTCAGTGACTTTAATTCGACACAGAGCTGGTCCGGTACATAATCAATCAGCAGGGTGGCAAAATCCGGTTGCCCGGTCTTCGGACACAGACAGGTAAACTCCGGGATTTCCATATGGATGGTGTAATCACGCTCCGGTGCGGGGTTGTCAAACGTCTCGAATTTCGATGAGGGTTTCGTTGTCATGCCGGCTTCCTGTTCATCAATTACCACAGTGAGATTGACATTCCGGGCAAGTGAAAAATCCTGTATCTGCTATGTGGTTTTACACGCCACTAAAGTATCATATTTGGCAATACAAAAACATGAATAAAAAATAATTTAATCACGCGCTGATCCGAATTTCCTTCTTGTGCCAATCCGGGTGAACCGGTATCGTTACGCCCCATGCGACTACGCAAAATCAAGCTATCAGGATTTAAATCTTTTGTAGATCCAACCACACTTATAGTCCCCGGGAACCTGGTCGGTATCGTGGGTCCGAATGGCTGTGGTAAATCCAATATTATCGACGCGATCACCTGGGTAATGGGGGAAAGTTCCGCCAAGCATCTGCGCGGAGAATCGCTCACTGACGTCATATTCAACGGATCAACGACACGCCAGCCGGTCAGCCAGGCCATGGTCGAACTGATTTTTGATAACTCGGAAGGCCGGGTCGGGGGCCAGTATGCGTCCTATAACGAGATAGCCATCAAACGCCAGATTAACCGCGAAAGTATCTCCACCTATTTCCTCAACGGGACACGTTGCCGGCGCAAGGACATCCATGGCCTGTTCCTGGGTACCGGTCTCGGGCCACGCGGTTACTCGATTATAGAACAGGGCATGATTTCAAGACTGATTGAAGCGAAGCCGGACGAACTACGTGTATTTATTGAAGAAGCTGCAGGCATCTCGAAATACCGTGAGAAGCGCAGGGAAACCGAGAACCGTATGCGCCATACCAGGGAAAACCTGGAGCGTTTGCAGGATATCCGGGATGAACTGGGAAAACAGTTGAACCACCTGCAGCGACAGGCGAAGGCGGCGGAACGTTACCAGCTGTTAAAGCAGGAAGAGCGGCAACTGAAGGCGGAGTTGCTTGCGCTGAACTATCGCGATTTGAAGACCGAGGTAGCACAACGTAATGAGAAGGTGCGTACCCAGGAAACCCGGGTTGAAGAATGTATCGCCATATTGCGAAAAATCGAGGCCCAAATCGAGAAGAAACGCGACGAACTGGTTTCCGCCAACGAGGCATTTAATCTGGTCCAGTCCGGTTATTACCAGGTCGGGGCGGATATTTCCCAGGTTGAGCAGAAAATAGAGTATTCGAAGGAGCGTATCAGTTCGCTTGAGACTGATATCAGCAAGGTACAGGAACTGATCCGCACGACCGACGAACAGCACAAACATGATCAGCAAAAACTGCTGGAATTGTCCGACAAGGTAAAATCGCTCGAACCGAAACTGCATGACTACCGCAGTGACAGTAACAAGGCGTACGACTCGCTGAACCAGGCCGAACAGGCCATGCAGAAGTGGCAGGACGAATGGGATGCATTCAAGGAGACGGACGCCGGTTTTAGACAGCAGGTTGAGGTCGGCAATAGCCGGGTTACCTATCTGGGTGAAAGCCTCGAACAGACTGTTTATCGCAGACAGTCGCTGACGGAAGAGCTTGAAATTGCCGAGAACGAAAATCTGGACAAGCAACTGCTTGAACTTGAAACGATGCTGGTTACCCGCAACGGACAGGTTGATAACGCCCGGACCTTGCTCGAAGAGAAGATCACCGGTGTACGTGCTTATCGGGACCAGGTGCATACCCTGACGGAAAAGATTGCGGATCTGCGTACACAACAACAGAAACTTGAAGGTACGCTTGCCGCATTGATACCGCTGCAACAGGGAGATGACAGTCTGGATCAGGCCGGTATAACAGATTGGCTGACTTCACTGGGTGAGCTATCCTCACCCCGATTACTCGAACAGCTGAATATCGAGCCCGCCTGGGCACAGGCACTGGAAACCGTACTCGGTCAGCATCTGCAGTCCGTCATTGTGAACAATTTTGATGCTGCGCTTGGCGCGCTGGCAAACTGGGGTCAGGGTAATATCAGTATTATTACCGGATCAGGTGAAAATGCGTCTGCAAACACCCGCAATCTGCCCCGTCTGATAGACAAGGTTGTCTCCGGTACCTCACTCGACAGTTTGCTGGCGAGGGTCTATCTCGCTGACGATCTCGTGGGTGCAATGAAGATTTATCCACAACTTGGCAAGACAGAGTCTGTTGTTACCCGGTCCGGCATCTGGATTGGTATGGGCTGGATCAGGGTCCACCAGACCAAATCGGAAGACAGTATCCTGTTGCGCGAACAGAAAATACAGGCGTTGAAGGTGGAAAATACCGGGGTGCTGTCAGCGATTGCCAATCTGCAGAAACAGTTTGCCGAGGCCAGGAGCAGTCTGGAAAATGCCGAACAGCAACAGCAGGAATTGCAGGACAGTCTGGGGAAGTTTCAGAACCAGCATACACTGGCACAGGCCCAGCATGCCGACCTCAAGCTGCGCCGCGAACAACTCGCGCGCCGGATTGAACAGATTAACGAGGAACTGGAATCATTGCAGAACCGGGAAGAGTCCGGCCGCCAGGAAATAGACAATATCCGTAACATGCTTGAACGGACCCGGACGGACCAGACCAATCTCGCCTCGCAGAAGACCACGCTGGTTGAACTGCGGGAGAAACACGCGGGCCTGCTCGAACAGGCCAGGACCAACTGGCAGTCAACCCATGAACACAGTCATGAAATTGCCTTGCAACTGGAATCGCTCAGCTCGCAGAAGGCCTCGCTGGACCAGGCCATCAGACGCAATGAAATCCAGTTAGGCAATATGACTGCCAATCTTGCCGACTTGCAAAAGGCGTTGCTGCAGGTCAGGGAACCACTGGCAGAACTGCACCAGAAACTGGAAGCCAGGCTGGCGGTACGGCTGGAAACAGAAAAGCAGTTAAGCAAGGCACGTGAGAATGTCCAGTTGATAGATACCGTTATCCGCGCAATGGAACAGGAACGTATCGGTGCTGAACAGGCTGTCGATGATAACCGGGTAGCACTGGAAAAACTGAAACTGGATTCACAGGAGATCAAGGTCAGATTACAGACCGTGCATGAATTGTTGCAGGAAGGAAATCATCAGCCTGAGCAGATTCTTGAGCATATTGAGGCGGACGCGAATAAACAGGACTGGCAGGAAAAAATCAGCAATACCGAACAGAAAACCCACAGACTTGGTCCGATCAACCTGGCCGCAATTGACGAGTACACTCAATTGAGTGAACGCAAAGAATACCTGGACCGCCAGAACAATGATCTGACCGAGGCACTGACTACGCTGGAGAACGCGATCAAGAAGATTGACAAGGAAACCCGGACCCGGTTCCAGGAGACCTTCGATAAACTGAATGCGAATCTGAAGGAGATGTTCCCGGTATTGTTTGGTGGTGGCGTAGCATTCCTGGAAATGACAGGCAACGATCTGCTGGAAACAGGCGTGACCATTGTGGCGAGACCGCCGGGCAAGAAAAACAGCAGTATCCATTTGCTCTCGGGTGGCGAAAAGGCATTAACTGCAGTTGCGCTGGTATTTGCGATATTCAAACTGAATCCGGCACCGTTCTGTATACTCGATGAGGTTGATGCGCCACTGGATGATATCAATGCGGGCAGATTCAGTCAGTTGCTTGCGCAGATGGCGTCCGAGGTGCAGTTCCTGTTTATTACCCATAACAAGATCACGATGGAAATCGCCCACCAGCTGCTGGGCGTGACCATGCATGAAGCGGGCGTATCCCGCCTGGTTACGGTTGATATTGAAGAAGCAGTAAAAATGGCTGCTACAGCCTGATCATTCCCCGGCGGGACAACTCCCGCTACATTGAAGGTTGAAGGTGGTATTATTGAAACTGTCTACCGCACGTTAATAGCGTTTAATAATGGACAATCTGCGCCTTATATTAATCATTGCCGCCGTCTGCATCATTGCCGCCATTTATTTCTGGGAGAAGATCCAGTCCAGGAAACAAGCCAGACGTCAGACTGTCAATGCCACGTTCAATGAGCGGCGGGATCCTGGTCTGGTCATATCAGCGACAGCAAACGATGAGCAGCTTGCCGCAGGACTGGAAGAAATGGATGCCTTTTTCATCGACAATGAGCCTGATCTGGACGAGGACGCTGTCGGCGAAATCTTTATCTCCCGCGATCCTTCCAGACAACCGGTACGACGGCCGATCTCGGAGTCCCTTGTTATACCTGAGCAATCCGATGCGTTTGCCCGTCAGCAGTCCGACGCCAATGCCGCTGATGTCAGCCCCGACAGCGTCATTACCCTGTTTATTGTCGTTCCAGAAGACAGAATTCTGTCAGGCCCGAATATCCAGACCGCACTGACGGCGCTTGGTTTCAAGTTCGGAGAAATGAATATATTCCATCATTACGGCACAGGCGAACTGGCAAGCGCCAAACCGATATTCAGTCTGGTCAATATGTACGAGCCGGGTTATTTCGATATTGAGCAGATGGACAGCTTTACGACCCGCGGACTCTCGGTATTTACCCGTCTGCCAATCCAGCATAACGTCGACATCGTTTTTCCCTATATGCTTGAAATCATCCGGCGGCTTGCGAGCAGGCTGGGTGCCGGCATCCTGGGACCCGACCGCAAGCCACTCGACCAGAAGGGCATAGACAGTATTAATCGTTCTATCAAAGACTATGGCAGATAATAAATTTCTAAAAAATGACGAGTCGATAGATAGATTGTATGAGCTAAGAAAGCTTATTACAAAGTATAAACATGAATATTTTGTTCTGAATCAGCCAACTATATCTGATGCAAAATATGACAGTTTGTTTAATGAGCTAATTGCTTTAGAAGAGAAGTTTCCTGATTTTTTTAAAGAAGATTTGCCAACTCAGCTTGTTGGGGCTATGCCGCAAGAAGCCTTTCATCAAGTAAAACATAAAATTCCAATGCTATCTCTTTTAAATGCCTTTGACGAAAAGGATATGCAGAATTTTGATCGGAAACTTCGTGAAAAATTAGATATCAACCTGGTTGAGTATGCTGCCGAGATTAAGTTGGATGGTTTGGCAATCAGTTTGTTATATGAGAGAGGTAGTTTGATCCAAGCTGCTACACGTGGTGACGGTCATAATGGAGAAGATGTAACCAAGAATGCGAGAATGATAAGAAATATACCTCAAAAACTCAACGGTACAGGGGTCCCTGAGATTCTAGAGATTCGCGGTGAAGTAATCATGGAAAGAAAAAAATTCAAGGAACTAAATAACCAACAAAAACTAAAAAATGAAAAGAAATTTTCTAATCCAAGAAATGCAGCCGCAGGTAGTTTACGTCAACTAGATCCAACTATTACTGCAAATCGGCCATTATCATTTTTATCATATGGTCTAGGCTACTATAGTAATGATCTAAGCTTTGCCAAACATACTGAGATTATGAAAAAAATTGAAATATGGGGATTACCAGTTTCACCAGATATGAAAGTTGTTTTCGGGCTACAAGCTTGTGTTGATTATTATTATGAAATAGGCCGGAGGCGTTCTACCTTACCCTATGATATTGACGGTGTAGTTTTCAAAGTAAATTTGATTGAACAACAAAATGTCATGGGTTTCGTCTCTCGAGCCCCACGTTGGGCAATAGCCTATAAGTATCCACCGGAGAAAAAGTCATCGAAAGTTCTCTCAATTGATATTCAAGTTGGCAGGACAGGGGCACTGACACCAGTCGCAAGACTACAGCCAGTTTTTGTGGGTGGAGTGATGGTAAGTAATGCTACCCTGCACAATGAGGATGAGATCCGACGCAAGGACATACGTGTTGGTGATACGGTGGTTATCCGCCGGGCCGGTGATGTTATCCCGGAGATCGTCAGCGTTATCACGAACAAACGTCCAGTTAATAGTCAGCCATTTATAATGCCGAAAGAGTGTCCTGTCTGTAAGTCGGCCGTGGATAAATCGAAGGAGGAGTCTATATCGCGCTGCACTGGTGGCCTGTTCTGTCCCTCTCAATGTATCCAGTCTATCCTGCATTTTGCCTCGCGCCGCGCGATGGACATTGAGGGTCTGGGTAACAAACTGGTCGAACAACTATTCCGCAAGGGATCCATCCGCAACGTCGCGGATTTGTATACATTGACGCAGGAGCAACTGGCGGAACTCGACCGGATGGGGGACAAGTCAGCGGTTAACCTGATCACCTCGTTGCAGAAAAGCAAGACAACCGAACTGCACCGGTTTTTATACGCGCTCGGGATCAGGGAGGTCGGGGAATCGACCGCCCGGACCCTGAGTACGTATTTTGGCACGCTGGAAAAACTGATGTCGGCCAGGGTCGAGGAATTGCTCGAAGTACCGGACGTCGGCCCTGTAGTAGCAAATAACATCAGGGCATTTTTCGATGAACTACATAATCGCGAGATCATCAATCGATTACAATATTATGGGGTGAACTGGCCCGGGAAGATAATCATAGGCCAAGCCAGACCCCTGAATGGAAAGGTGTTTGTCCTGACCGGTAGCTTGACCTCGATGTCGAGAGATGAGGCCAATGATAAGCTGGCCGCATCAGGTGCCAGGGTCAGTAATAGCGTCTCGAAGAAGACAGACTATGTGGTGGTTGGGGATACACCGGGCAGCAAGGCTGAGAAGGCAGAAAAACTCGGGGTGAAGATAATTGATGAGGCAGAACTGCTGGGTCTGCTGAATCAGTGAGTGGATCAGTCGATCTGATCCTTTTGGTTCAGTTAGGGCAACGAGACGGCTGGTTTCTTCTGGCCAGGTTTGCGTTGCAACACCGTATTGACCGCTGTCGCATTGACCGACTGTACCGGATAATCCAGTGAGTAATGCAGGCCGCGGCTTTCCTTGCGGGCCATTGCGCATTCAATAATCAATTCAGCAACGACGGCAAGATTACGTAGTTCAATCAAATCATTGGTCAGGCGGAAGTGGCTGTAGTATTCCTCGATTTCACCCTGCAGCAGACGTATGCGGTTCTGCGCACGTTTCAGGCGTTTGCCTGAGCGCACGATACCGACATAGTCCCACATGAACCGGCGTATCTCGTCCCAGTTGTGGGCAACCACGACATCTTCATCCGAGTCGGTGACCTTGGTTTCATCCCATGGCGGTAGTTCTGCGGGTAGGTCGATTCCAGCCAGTTTTTTACGGATGTCCTTATAGGCGGAATGCGCGAACACGACACATTCGAGCAGTGAATTACTCGCCATGCGGTTGGCACCGTGTAAACCGGAGCAGGATACTTCACCGATTGCGTACAGACCGTCGACATCGGTCTGGCCATGGCGGTCGATGACGACTCCACCACAGGTGTAATGTGCCGCAGGTACCACCGGGATGGGGACCTTACTGATATCTATACCGTGTTGCAGGCAACGCGCATAGATCGTCGGGAAATGCTCGATGATGAAATCGATACTCTGGTGGCTGATGTCGAGATACATGCAGTCTGCCCCCAGGCGCTTCATTTCATGGTCGATGGCACGGGCAACCACGTCTCTGGGTGCCAGTTCACCCCGGCTGTCATAACGTTGCATAAACGGTGTCCTGTCAGGCTGCAACAGTTTCGCCCCTTCACCTCTTAATGCCTCCGAGATCAGGAACGATTTTGCATCCGGATGATACAGGCAGGTCGGATGAAACTGGATAAATTCCATATTGGCTATCCTGCAGCCGGCACGCCAGGCCATGGCGATACCATCACCGGTGCAGATATCGGGATTACTAGTATACAGATAGACCTTGCCGGCGCCACCAGTGGCAAGCACGACGGTTTTTGCACGGTAGACATTGACCTTATCCATCTTCTGGTCATAAACGTACGCACCCAGACAGCGATTAGTTGCCATACCGATCCTGTTAGCCAGTATCAGGTCTACAGCGGTCTGGAACTCGAACAGGTCAATATTGGCGTTGCTCCTGACCCGGCTGACCAGGGTACTTTCTACAGCCTTGCCGGTTGAGTCGGCTGAGTGGATGATACGACGGTGGCTGTGTCCACCTTCCTTATGCAGGTGAAATTCGTTAGCGTCAGGGTCAGCAGAACGGGTAAATTTGACTCCAATATCAATTAACCAGCGTATGCTTTCCTTGCCATTTTCCACCACAAATTTGACGATATCAGGGTCACATAGGCCTGAACCGGCCACGAGGGTGTCGTCAACATGGGATTCAATACTGTCCTGGTTGTCGAGTACGGCGGAGATCCCGCCCTGGGCATAAAATGTCGCCCCTTCACTGATGGCTGCCTTTGAGAGGACGGCAATTTTGATGTTTCCCGACCCGGCCAGTTGCAGCGCTAGGCTCAGCCCGGAGGCACCACTGCCGATGATCAGGACGTCATGTTGGTATTGGTAACTCATAAGAACTGGGATAATATAACTGATGTACAGTCCATGCCATTAAAAAATGAATGGATATTCCAGTGCGCTAGTCTCTGGTTCAAACAGCCGCGATTTGCGCGATACCGGCTTGAAAACGGTCAGTACAGATACCACTTAATAACGCACAGGGACAGACCCCTGATGCCAGACATGATTGCTGATAATCAGCGCATTCCGGTTTGTTTTACTGACATTGTATGGCGCAGGTATGGCCGGAAATATATACTGAACGAATTTTCCAGGAACTGAACGTGGGAAGTACAGAAGCCGATCTGGCATTGGTAAACAGGGTCAAGCGGGGAGACAAGGCAGCGTTTGATTTGCTTGTTATCAAATACCAGTCACGAATTATCAACCTTGTCTCGCGGTTTGTGCGGAACCATGCCGATGCACAGGATGTCACACAAGATGCCTTCCTGAAGGCATATCGGGCCTTACCGAATTTCAGGGGGGAAAGCGCCTTCTATACCTGGATGTACCGGATTGCTGTCAACACAGCGAAGAACTTTCTGGCCCTGCAGGCAAGTAGAAGGACCGCCGATATGGACCAGGATGCCTCCGAGATGGAACAAATCGACCAGAGTGATGCTCTAAAGGATATAGATACCCCCGAGCATCTGCTGCTGGCCAGGGAAATCCAGGATACGGTGATCCGGGCAATTGAAGGCCTGCCCGAGGATTTACGGACAGCAATTACGCTCAGGGAACTGGAAGGCTTAAGTTACGATGAAATTGCTGAAACAATGGAGTGTCCGATCGGGACAGTCAGATCACGCATATTCAGGGCAAGAGAAACTATAGACAAGCTGTTGGAACCTTTAATTCATGATTGAGCAAATACGATGACAGAACAGAACAACGAAAAATTATCCGCACTGATGGACGGTGAACTGGACGATATCACAGCTAATAAACTGCTGGAGGACACATCGATCAGGCAATGCTGGCACCGCTATCATACTATTTCCGATATTCTGCAGAACCGCACCCCCGTAAATATCAATCCCCAGCTTACCTTACGTATCTCTGAACTGATTAAAAAAGAACCTGCCATTGTTGCCCCTACACGGCGGAATGTGCTGAACTATCTTAAACCGGTCGCAGGTACTGCAATCGCTGCCTCGGTCGCCGCACTGGCGATCCTGGGTGTGCAGCAATACCGTGCCGGTACAGTCATGCCGGAGACAATGGTTATCGCTGCCAGTAACAGCCCGATACAGGCGCCTGTCAATCAGGTAACAGTACCATTACAGATCGTTGCTGCGGACAACGTCCGGCCGGTACGGCAAGCTGTCCAGACCAGTATCAACATAAATAATGTTCAAATGAGTCGCTATATACTTAATCATAATGAATACCGGTCAAATACAGGCCTGCATGGTGTCGTGCCGCATGTTAGGTTGGTGGCTACCGATAGAAAATGATTCGACTTGTCCCGATAGTATTATTCTGCGGCAGTCTGTTACAGGCCCAGGCCCAGACGCAGTCTGCTGATCAGTTAGTTGATGCCCCATCCAGTCAGGAATTGATTGACCTGATGGCTGATGCTACAAAAAAGCTGACCTACGAAGGCGAATTTGTTTATACCCGTGGCAATAATATTGATGTGATGCGTATATTGCATAAGTCCGACAGTAATGGTGAACGTGAAAAAATTATCTCATTGACAGGGCCCGCCAGGGAGATCATCCGTAACAACCAGACCGTGACCTGTATTTTTCCGGATACACAGGAGGTAATGATTGAACAGAGCCGGGCCCAGAGTTTTGCGACCAATCTGCCGGAACAGATACAAACGATTGCCGATTTTTATCAATATTCCACCACAGGCAGCGAACGTATCGCCGGCAGGGACACCTGGGTAGTCAGTGTCGCCCCCAGAGATGATTTCCGCTACGGGTATCAGTTGTGGATAGACAAGGACACCTATCTGCTATTGAAATCTGAATTACGGGACGAGTCCGGGACCCCTCTCGAGGTGATCATGTTCACCCAACTGCAGATGCGTGAGTCCCTCGCTGACGAGTTATTTGCCCCGTCCATTACCGGCGAAGAATACACCCGCTATGAATATACCGAGCAGGATGAAGGCCAGGAGGATATATCCGGTAATAACACCGGACAATGGCAGGTAACCTGGCTGCCGGCCGGATTCAGGTTGAGTAATTACCATAAGAAGAGCACGTCTGTTGCAGGAGATTTTCTTGAACACATGATTTACTCGGACGGGGTTTCAATGGTTTCAATTTTTATTGAAAAGCTGGCGGCAGGCGCCACTGCCAATACGGGCCCGCACAAACTCGGGGGAGTAAATGTATATGCCAGATCCTCAGGTAATTATCAGATTACCGCGGTCGGTGAGGTGCCGCAGACCACAGTAATGCGCATAGTTGATTCAGTGGTGACAAGCCAGTGATTGATGTATGAATTCTTTTAATCTTTCCAGGACAAAAATGATGAAATCGATTAACACTTATCCAGTTATCTTCAGTCTGTTATTGTTATTGGCGGGTAGCAGCCTTGCATGCGCACAATCGCTGCCTGACTTTACGCCCTTAATCGAAAAAAATTCGCCTGGTGTGGTCAACATCAGTACAACGCTGAAGAAGGACCTGGCTGCGCAACCGCAATATGATATGCCGCAAGTTCCACAAGACAGTCCCTTGCATGATTTTTTCGAAAAGTTTCTTGAGCAGATGCCGGAAGGTGGTCCCCAGCCATTCGGTGAAAGGTCTTCGCTTGGTTCAGGTTTTATAATTTCGAAAGACGGATACATTATAACCAACAATCATGTTGTTGCAGATGCGGACGAGATTATTGTCCGGCTGAATGATCGTCGCGAGTTTCTGGCCGAGGTCGTGGGGACTGACCCACGCAGCGATATCGCAGTATTAAAAATTGACGCAGATGATTTGCCAGTACTGAATTTTGGCGATTCGACCAGACTGAAAGTCGGAGAGTGGGTGCTGGCAATTGGTTCACCGTTCGGGTTTGATCATTCAGTCACACAGGGCATCATCAGTGCGATCGGGCGTGCACTGCCAAATGACAGCTATATACCGTTTATACAAACCGATGTAGCCATCAATCCGGGTAATTCCGGTGGTCCTCTATTCAATCTGGATGGGGAAGTAATAGGGGTTAATTCGCAGATTTACAGCCGCAATGGCGGATATATGGGCCTGTCGTTTGCGGTACCGATTAATGTAGTTAACGATGTATACGAACAGATCCGTGACAAGGGTTCAGTAACCCGGGGCTGGCTCGGCGTCATTATCCAGGATGTTACCCGTGATCTCGCAGAATCATTTAATATGCCTGTGCCCCGCGGAGCCCTGGTAGCAAAAGTATTGCCAGACAGCCCGGCAGCCCGGTCTGCACTGGAAATCGGTGATGTTATTACCAGCTTCAATAACCAGGACGTAGGTATGTCTTCCGATTTGCCGCCGATAGTTGGCAGCACCAAGGTAGGCACAAAGGTGCCTGTGGAAGTAATACGCGCAGGCAAGTCACAGACACTGACGATCACCATAGAGGAACTGCCTGAAACCCTGAGTGCGGACAGTTCAGACCACAAGGCAGCTCCCGCAGCCCGGGCCGATAACGCATTAAGTATTGTTGTCGTCAAACCGGATGATGAACAGCGTAAACTGTTACAGCTTGAGGATTACGGTGTTGTGGTCGAGTCGGTCAACCAAGGCCCGGCCGGCCGTGCCGGGATCAATCCGGGTGATGTGATCCTGCAGATTGACAATAAAAAAATTACCGATCCAGCCCAGTTTGAACAATTACTGGGTGAATTACCCAAAAACAAATCGATACCGATCCTGATACAGCGGCAAGGTAACCCCACCTTTCTGGCCTTCAAACTGGATGAGGAATGATATTGAACTGTTTCTTTATACGAGAGTGGGCTGTACAGCCTGCGATGTGTTCAGGGACAGTCTCGACGCGAAAGGAATTTTCTACCATACCATCGATGTTGATACCGATCCGGAATTAAAATACCGCTACGGTGCGCGTATCCCGGTACTGGTGGCCGGGGATACCGAGGTCTGTGAGGGCAGGTATAACGAGGCTGCTGTCGCCAGACTGTTTGGTAGCAGTCCATAAGCATGTCATATTAAAACAGTTATAATTGCCTGATAAATCAGCTAGAATCCCCCCGTTTGTATACTCTCTGGACATTTGCTGTTTAGATCCTGGTGCTGAACTAATTTTTGAAAATACGTAGTCCATCCAATTGAATAACATGGAGTTAATCAGGAATTTCTCGATCATTGCGCATATTGATCATGGCAAATCCACGCTTGCCGATCGCTTTATCCAGTTATGCGGTGGCCTGAGTGAACGGGAGATGTCCGAGCAGGTCCTCGATTCGATGGATATTGAGAAGGAACGCGGCATTACCATCAAGGCGCAAAGTGTCTCCCTTAATTTCAAGTCGGTAGATGGTCGCACCTACAAACTGAATTTAATTGATACCCCGGGGCACGTGGACTTCAGTTATGAGGTCTCACGTTCACTGAGTGCCTGTGAAGGCGCGCTACTGGTTGTGGATGCGGCCCAGGGTGTGGAGGCGCAGAGTGTAGCCAACTGCCTCACCGCGCTTGAGTACAATCTCGAGGTTTTGCCCGTAATCAACAAGATAGACCTGCCGGCGGCTGAGCCGGATCGGGTCGTCCTGGAAATTGAGGAGATTATCGGTCTGGAGGCACATGACGCAATGCGCGTCAGTGCGAAGACAGGTCAGGGTGTACCCGAACTGCTCGAGGCCATAATCAAGAGGATCCCCTCGCCGAAAGGCAATATCGATGATTCATTGCGCGCGCTGATTATTGACTCCTGGTTTGATAACTATCTGGGTGTAGTCTCGCTGGTCAGGGTCGTGGACGGCCATTTCCAGGTCGGCGAAAAGATCCAGATCATGTCGACAGGCATCAGTTACCAGATTGATGAAGTAGGGGTTTTTAAACCAAAGCGCACACCACAGCAGGCGCTGCAGGCGGGTGAGGTCGGTTATGTAGTGGCAGGGATAAAGGACATCCATGGTGCACCGGTAGGTGATACCATCACCTCGCACATAAAACCTGCCTTAGCTCCATTACCGGGGTTTCAGAAGATCAAACCGCGTGTTTTTGCCGGACTGTTTCCGGTTGATTCGAGCGAATACGAAGAATTACGGGAAGCGCTCGGCAAATTGAGTCTGAATGACGCTGCCCTGCATTATGAACCCGAGACCTCACAGGCACTCGGATTTGGTTATCGTTGCGGCTTTCTCGGTATGCTGCATCTGGAAATCATCCAGGAACGGCTTGAACGTGAATATGGTCTGAACCTGATTACCACAGCACCGACGGTCATCTATGAAGTGCTGAAGACGTCAGGTGAGGTATTGTATGTGGATAATCCGGCCAAATTACCAGCGGTGGATAAAATCAGCGAGACACGTGAACCGATAATCCTGGCGGATATCCTGGTACCGCAGGAATATCTTGGCAATATTATTACGCTGTGTATTGAAAAACGTGGTGTCCAGAAAAAAATGCTTTATGTCGGCAAACAGATCTCATTGACGTTTGAATTGCCGATGAGTGAGGTTGTACTGGACTTTTTTGATCGACTGAAGTCTGCAAGCCGGGGTTACGCTTCATTCGATTATCATTTTATCCGTTACCAGTCTGCATCACTGGTAAAGCTGGACATTGTCATCAATAATGAACGTGTTGATGCGCTGTCATCCATTGTACATCGGGATCTGGCAGAGCGCCGTGGCAGGGAACTGGCCTCGAAGATGAAAGAATTCATACCGAGGCAGATGTATGAAGTGGCGATACAGGCCGCCATCGGTTCAAAGATTATCGCGAGAGAAACCGTGAAGGCATTGCGCAAGAATGTTACCGCCAAATGTTATGGTGGAGATATCACCCGCAAACGCAAACTGCTCGAAAAACAAAAGGCAGGCAAGAAACGCATGAAGCAGTTTGGTTCGATTGAGATACCGCAGTCTGCATTTATGGCGATTTTACACGTGGGTAAACACGGATGAATTTTGACTTTTCTGCCTGGCTGGTGTTGTTCACGTTTATCAGCGGTATTATCCTGATATTTGATGCAATATTGCTTGCCCCGAACCGGCGCAAGGCACAAGCAGCTGATACATCGGTGGCCGGGGAGAATACGGCCAAGTACCGGCAGGAACCGCTGTTTGTTGAATATGCACGCTCCTTTTTCCCGGTATTTCTTATTGTGCTGGTCCTGCGGTCCTTTATTGTCGAACCCTTCCGGATTCCCTCTGCTTCAATGATGCCGACACTGTTGATAGGTGATTTTATCCTCGTAAACAAATATGACTACGGCATCAGGTTGCCGGTATTGAACAATCTGCTTATCAGCAACAAGACACCGGAACGGGGTGATGTCGTGGTATTCCGCTATCCGGAAGATCCGTCCATCCCGTTCATTAAACGGGTCGTTGGGATTCCGGGCGACCAGGTCGAATACAGAAATAAAGTTATATATATTAATGGGGTAGAGCAGGTTCAGACATCAAAAGGTGACTATAAAGGCGTCGGTGCGGGTGTGACGGCGGATGGTGATCTATGGTTGTCCGAAACTTTCGAGGATAATGCGCATGAGATCCTGGTTACAGGGTCCAGTCGTTCCAGCAGTGGGTTTGAAGTCACCGTGCCTGAGGGCAATTACTTCGTACTCGGGGACAACCGGGACAACAGCCGCGATTCCAGATACTGGGGTTTTGTGCCGGATGAAAACCTGATCGGCAGGGCCTTTTACATCTGGATGAACTGGGACAGTAAAAAGGATGTTATAGACTGGATAGGCTGGGGCCGTATTGGTACCATACTCGAATAAACTATTAGTTATTATCTTAAGGGGTTAAAAATGAAACATTCACTCAAACAACAAACCGGAATAACCTTTATCGGCGTGTGTTTTGTCCTGTCTTTTATAGCGATCGTGGTTGTATTTGTCCTCAGGTTGTTTCCGCTGTATAACGAAAAATTCCAGGTTGAGGCAGCAATGCAGACCGTTGCCTCCCAGCCTGACGCATCTAAAAAGTCTATTGCCGAGACCAGAAGTGCCTTGCTGAAGGCGCTCGCAGTGACCAATATCAATCGCTTTAACGACAAGACTGTGAAGGAGTATGTCACAGTAGAAAAGCCGGCAAAATCAGGCGAACCACCGCTGCTGCATGTAAAGTATCAGGCAACCAACAAGCTATTTGCAGACATCCAGTTACTAATGGCCTTTGACAAACAACTCCCGTTGGGAACGACCGGCACCCCGAGTGACAATTAACCAGGAACTTGCAGCTGTTGTCAGAACTGGCCGGGCATGCATTCAATGATCCGGAACTACTCGAGCAGGCGTTAACCCACAGAAGCGCAGGTAAAATCAATAATGAGCGCCTGGAGTTTCTGGGTGATGCAATCCTTGGTTTTGTCATTACCGAAAACCTGTATCGGACCTATCCTGACGCGCCGGAAGGTGTGCTGACCCGGCTGCGGGCCAACCTGGTTAAACGGGAAACGCTGGCAAGGCTGGCGCGCAAACTTGACCTTGGGTCGCTCGTCAGACTGGGGCCGGGTGAGAGAAAAAGTGGTGGCTGGCGCCGTGACTCCATTCTCGCCAATACACTGGAATCCATCATAGGCAGCATTTATCTGGATGCCGGTATGGATGCCTGCAGCGGTTTTATATTACGGCTATACCAGGACATGCTGGCGGAGCTGAACATTGCGAGTATCAGCAAGGACCCCAAAACGGTATTACAGGAGTGGTTACAGTCGAGAAAACTGCCCTTGCCCGTATATCAGGTAATCGCTGAATATGGTGAGGCACACCATAAAACCTTTACGGTGACCTGCGAAATAGCGGAGATTACTCCCAGGGTCAGTGCGAACGGCAGCAGTAAACGTACAGCGGAGCAGGCCGTAGCCGGTATGATATTGAAACAGATAGAAGACAGCGGCAAATGAACCCGGAACAAGCAACGGATGTTGCCGGATTTCGCTGTGGCTATATCACTATCCTGGGCAGGCCAAATGCAGGTAAATCCACGCTGCTGAATTACCTGCTAGAACAGAAAATCAGTATTACCTCACGTAAACCACAAACGACGCGCTGGCAGTTGCTGGGAATAAAATCAGGCAGTGATTACCAGGCGATTTATATCGATACACCGGGTATCCAGTCAGAATATAACAGCCCGGTACACCGTCACATGACCAGAGAGGCCGTAAGCAGCCTGGAATTTGTCGATGTAGTCCTGTTCATGATCGAGGCGATGAAATGGACTGCGGCGGACCAACGGGTATTGCAGCTGGTGCAGTCCGCCAGCTTGCCGACTATCCTGGTGATCAACAAGATTGACAAGATAAAGAACAGGACTGAATTGCTGCCATTTATTCAGAAGCTCGCCACGCTTACAGCAAACGGTTTTGAAATTGTGCCTGTCTCGGCCAAAAGCGGCGACAATATTGCGGAACTGGAGAAAACCGTGCTGGCCAGGTTGCCGGAGCGGCCGCCTGTCTATGCGGAGGACCAGATCACTGACCGTAACCAACGCTTTTTCGCGGCGGAATTTATACGGGAAAAACTGATACAACGGCTGGGAGATGAGTTGCCGTACAGGGTCACAGTCACGATAGAGGAATTTCTTGAGGACGAAGGGCTGATATCGATTAAAGGCGTTGTCTGGGTTGAAAGTAAAAGCCAGAAAAACATTATCATCGGCAAGGGCGGTGATGTGATGAAGGCCGTTGGTGAGGCTGCCCGCAAGGACATGGAACAACTGTTCCAGAAAAAGGTATTTTTGCGCAACTGGGTCAAGGTAAAGAAGAACTGGACCATGGACGAAAAATCGCTGCAACAACTGGGTTATCACAACCCGCAGGCCTGATCGGTATCAGTCCGTATGAAGGTCGATTTACACCCCTGTTTTATTCTGCATCAGCGGGCCTACCGGGAAACCAGCCTGATACTGGATGTATTTTCGTCCGGGTTTGGCCGGGTCAGTGTGGTCGCGAGGGGTGCCAAGCGCGGGAAAAACAGCCAGTCCTTGTTGTTACAACCTGCGAGGACACTGAATCTGGCATGGTCGATGCGATCCGAGATGGGGACCTTAAGCGCGGTTGAGCAGGTCGGGCCGGCTTATGCCTTGTCTGGCCGCAGACTGTTTTCCTGTTTTTACCTGAACGAACTGTTGATCAGGATGTTGCATAAGCATGAATCGCACCCTGAACTGTTTCGCAAATATGAGCAGGCACTGATACAATTGCAAGGCACGCAATCGGAAGATCGTGTGTTGAGGATATTCGAGAAATATTTACTGAAGTCACTCGGATACGGCCTGATACTTGATCAGGACATGACGACCGGCCAAGCCATTAACGACCAGACTGACTATTATTACCAGATCGGTGCCGGTCCACAGAGTGACAAACCGGTGCATGAGGCCAATATAGGTATTTCCGGCAGGACCTTGCGGGCATTGAACAGTGAAGATTGCTGGGATGATCAGATTGCGCGCGAGGCAAAAAGACTGTTCAGGGCCATACTTGACAATTATACCGGCGACAGACCGCTGGCCAGCCGGGAGTTGTACAAGTCTTATCTGCAAAACACCGTAATAAATTAAACAGCATCAACAAGACAGTAAATCTCGGCAGTATGGCAACAGCTACATCAAATAATATCAATGCTAACAGGCGCGAAGCTCAGGTTTGCTGCCGGGTTGCTTGAATAATCAACGGACAAAGAGCATGAATCCGGCATTACTGGGTGTGAATATTGACCATGTGGCCACGCTGAGGCAATTGCGTTACACGCCTTATCCCGATCTGGTGACCGCTGCGTTGCTGGCCATTAGCGCCGGCGCAGATTCAATTACCGTACATCTGCGTGAGGACAGGAGACATATCCAGGACCAGGACGTAATCGACCTGCAAAGGATAATCAATGTACCGTTGAATCTGGAAATGGCGGTAACCGACGAGATGCTGGCAATTGCTGAAACAATCAAACCGCAATACTGCTGTTTTGTGCCTGAACGACGTGAGGAGTTGACCACCGAAGGCGGGCTGGATGTCGCGGCCAACAAGGACAGGATCCGGCTTGCCTGCAGACGTGTCGAGCAGGCGGGCATACGCGCATCCTTGTTTGTTGATGCAGAACCCGGACAGATTGAAGCTGCTGCAGAGATAGGTGCAAAGGCAATTGAAATCCATACAGGGCATTACGCCGGCGCTAGCACTAGCACGGAGCAGGGTAATGAGTTGATCAGGATCAGTCGGGCAGTGTCACTGGCAATTTCTGTCGGATTACAGGTGCATGCAGGGCATGGTCTGAATTATGAAAATGTAGCTGCGATTGCAGCACTGCCTGATGTGCATGAACTCAACATAGGTCATGCGATCGTAGCGCAGGCAGTACTGATCG
>JBCKWF010000013.1:0-25810 GCA_038922895.1 Gammaproteobacteria bacterium | reverse complement strand
GACCGTGTGTCACGCTACACCTTGGCTGGGCTGGTCAAAAGCAAACATGCTAACGGGGTAACGGTTGTCATCCAGTCCCTGTTTGAACCTTACCGCGACCGCTGCCACACGATTACTTTTGACAATGGGAGAGAATTCGCCGGGCATGAAACTATCGCCGCTGGCCTGGATGTGGCTATCTTCTTTGCTCATCCTTACCATTCGTGGGAGCGTGGCTTGAATGAGAACACCAACGGCTTAATCCGTCAGTACTTCCCCAAAGACACCAACTTGCTGAACGTGACCCCTGAACAGGTCACATTCGCCATCAACCAAATGAACCATCGGCCCCGAAAATGCCTGGACTGGAAAACGCCGCATGAGGTATTCTTCGGACAACCCAGCACATGGGCTAAGCCAGCACTGAATGTTGCACTTCGAATGTGAATCCACCGGTAGATGGTGTTCCGATAAACTGGATTAGCTTAATTAGCATAAGCATTGATTGTTTGCGGATACTGTCTCGTTATGTCTGTATTTGTGTATGAATTGAATAGTGCGCCCGCTTTTAGTGTAGAATAGAAACCCATAGAGATGATATGAGAGTGGGGGCGATTTTATGCAAATCCTGAATAGTAGTAACGCGGGCAGTTCTTCGGAATACCATGTGGTCAAGTTTGAAAAGACAGCTGCACCAAAGGGAGCAGAGGGAGACAACTGGTATACCTATACTATCGAACGTAACAGCCTGACCAATATCGTCGGTAACAGACGTGGCACGCTCGAACAGGTCAAGGAATATGTGCGCGAATATGTGGCGGACATCAATTCCCGCCATGGCAACGGCGGTTATTCGCTGTGGATGACCCGCAAGAACAACAAACAACCGGCCAACAAACAACCGGCCACCAAATAATCAGCCGGTTGTTGTAGTACTTCCCGCCAGCTTACTGGCTGGAACCTAGTCTTGAGGACTGAAATCTCCTTTTATTGCCGGGTTTGGCAGCAGTATGCCTGCTCCAGTGTTCAACCGGTTTGTTCCCATCTATTTCTATAGCCGGTGCAGAATTCTGGATGTGGTCCTGTGGCATTGCCTGTCTGCGCTTACGCGGCACCAGCTTGTGACTGATACGCGGGTCCGGTTCAAAACCGGGTACTACCACCTTTTCGATGTCCAGATTCAACAAGTTTTCAATCTGGTCTAACATCTCATACTCGTCGGCCGCTACCAGTGAGATGGCCTTGCCGGTATTTCCGGCGCGGCCGGTTCGGCCAATCCGGTGGATATAGTTTCCAGCTTCATTCGGCAGTTCGTAATTGATCACCAGAGGCAGCTGCTGGATATCCAGTCCCCGGGAGGCAACATCGGTCGCAACCAGTACGGTCACCTTGCCTGCTTTAAAGCTTTCCAGTGCCTTGGTCCGCTGTGCTTGCGATTTATCGCCATGGATTGATGTGGCATGTATGCCAGCCTTGCTCAGTTGTTGTGACAGGCGGCTCGCCGTGTGCTTCATCTTGATAAAGATCAGAATTTGCGGCCAGTTGTTCGTCTGGATCAGATGTACCAGTAATTCACGTTTTCTGGAATGGTCCACCGGGTGCACCATATGTTCAACCTGGGCCGCTGCAGAGTTGATCGGCGTCACCTGTATCACTTCGGGTTTCGTCAGCAGGCTGCTCGCGAGGCTTTTCATTTCACTGGAAAAGGTCGCTGAAAACAGCAGGTTTTGCCGCTTTTTCGGTATTAATTGCATGATTCTGCGGATGTCGCGGATAAAACCCATATCCAGCATCCTGTCTGCTTCATCCAGCACAAAGATTTCGATATGTGACAGATCCAGCGTCCTCTGCTGCACATGATCAAGCAGGCGCCCCGGTGTGGCCACCAGGATATCGACACCTTTCTGCAGCATCTTGATTTGCGGGTTGATATTAACGCCGCCAAAAACTTCTGTCGAACGCAGGTTTGTGTATTTGCCGTAGGTCCTGACACTCTGATGCACCTGGGCCGCAAGTTCGCGGGTCGGGGTCAGGATCAGACAACGGACCGGACGAAAGCCTTTGTTATGGTGTTCCGTGTCAAGCAGTTGCAGGATCGGCAGGGTAAAACCGGCGGTCTTGCCTGTACCGGTCTGGGCACCGGCCATGATGTCCCGGCCATTCAGTATCGCCGGTATCGTTTTTATTTGTATGGGGGTTGGTATGGTGTAACCGTGTTCGCTGACAGCACGAACTATTCCGGCCGACAGGCCGAATGTTTCAAATGACATATATAATATGTACTCCTGGATCCGCCTACCTTAAGCTTGTGCTATGGGAACGGTCTAGGCTGGATTGATTTAAAGTTTCGGGGAAAGCCGGAATGGGTTACCACGATGACAGGCGACGACCGATATTTGCCTGCGATGGCATACTATAACACTAATTAAATTAAATTGTCTGCATATATACTTGTTTTTGCTGAAAACCTGTAGTTGCATGCTATTGCCAGCTGTCCCATACCGGTTCGCAGCTGCGTGGCAAGGCAGGGCAATGACCCAGTTTGCTCCAGAGTTGTTCATGCCCGTGAAAGTCCGAACCACAGGAGGCCAACAGGTTCTTTTTCTGGCAGATCTTCGCCAGTTCACTGGTCACATCGCTGGTTTGATTGCCGCTGACGACCTCGAGCCCTTGTCCACCGGCCGCAATAAATGCATCGAGCAGTTTGTTCAGCCGGGTGTGGGTCAATTTGTATCGGGCCGGATGTGCCAGCACAGCCGTCCCGCCTGCCGCACGGATCCAGCTGATGATCTCCGGCATCTCTGCCCACGTCGGTTTTACATAGGCCTTCTTGCCAATCCCAAGGTAACTCTTATAGGCATCTTTATCGTCCTTGACCACACCGGTCTCGATCAGATAACGGGCAAAGTGGGGCCGGCCTATATTATGGTCACTGTGGGCGAGCTTGCGTACAGCTGGCAGTATGTTGTCGATGCCGAGTTCGCGTGTGAGTTTATCGGCGATGTGGCCGGCCCGTTCAGACCGGTGTCTTTGCTGTATGGCGATACCGGATTTGAGTGTATCGCTGTCAAGGTCAATATTCAGTCCGAGTATATGAATATCGATGTTCAGCCATTGGGTTGAGAATTCAATCCCAGGGATGAGCCTGAATGGCAGTGTGTCCTTCTGCTGTATCTTTGCATACGCATCGATACTGTCATGATCGGTGATAGCGAGCATGTCCAGGTTTGATGCTATTGCATGTGCAATCAACTCGGCGGGCGCCAGCTTGCCGTCAGATACAGTTGTGTGTGAATGCAGGTCGATACGCATATTCGCGATTAAAACACGATTTCAGAGATGAACCTATCTCAAAATAGCTGCGCCTGGCGATACTGCGTTAAAAATGGACCCGGAATGCGGGGCCGCGAAACGGCAAACTGGCGTGTACACTCGGCTTTGGCGTCCTCGAACGCTGGTTCGAAATCTTGTTCCAGACGTTTCCCCGGTCTCCGTTCGAAAACCTGTTCCGGACGTTTTCTACCGCCTACATCCGTGTAGGCGTCCCGACTCGACTCTACCGATTCCATCCCTGGAATCGTACCGCCTACATCCATGTAGGCGTCCAGACGCGTTTCTAACTCCTGCATCCATGCAGTCGTGCTTCGCTCTACCACCTGCATCCATGTCGCCTGCGCTCGCTGAATTTTGAGATTAGGTTCATGGCAACAGGTTTAGCGTGCTTCAGGTTGCAATTAATACCCTTATTGCATCCAGCCGCGGTAACACGGAATCGAGCATTTTATTGACTTCACGCAGCTCTGATTCAAAAAATTCGATTTCATCTGCGCGTACATTAGGATTGACCCTGGCCAGTTCGCGCAGACGTTCAATTTCACCGGTCAGCAGCGCAGTGGTGCTTGCCCGCACAGTTTCAACAACCCCGTTTTTCAGGTCGAGCGCAAAAGTATTACTACGCCCGGTCAGCTGCCTGATTACAGCCTGTTTCAAGGCAACCACTTTTCTGGCCGTTTCCCCATCGATGATGGACATACATTTTTCAATGGTCTGACAATCAAGTTTCTCATGGTTTTTGTCCTTGTCATCCAGCACCAGCCGGATCAACGCGGGTGGCAGATAACGACGTATGCGAGGTGAACTCGCTGTTGCGGAATCGAGCAGGTAATTACATTCAAGTAACAGGGTGCCGGGCTTGAGTGCCGGATGTTTGATAGCGATAACGGCGGTATTGCCATGTTCATTACCGAGTATCAGTTCAATTGCACCGGTTACCATCGGATGGGTCCAGGTCAGAAACTGCCTGTCCTCATGTGCAAGTGCAGTCTTGCGTTTATATGTAATGGTCAGGCCATCGTCTGGCAGATGCGGGAAGGTGGTCAGCATATTTTCCGCCGGACTCAAGATCAGGCTGGAATCACCATGTTCTTCTGAATGGACGCCGAAGCAGTCAAACACCCGGTCCATAAACCCGGCCAGTGTGGATGTCCGGTCTTCCTCCAGTGCGAGCTGATGCAGTCTGTTCGCTAGCTCAGGTCGGCAGGAATTATATTCAAGCAGACGGTCGCGGCCTTTTTCCATCGCCTCATTCAGTCTGTGATTATGCGCGCGTGATTGCTGTATCAGTTGTTCGTTATCGGTGAGCTTGTTGAATATTGCATCCAGCAGGTCTTGTTTTACCTGTTCAAACACAGCTGATCCGGCATGACAAGGCCGGGAAAATGCGTCAAGACCTTGATCGTACCAGTTATACATCAGTGCCTGTGCGGTACACTCAATATAGGGTATGTGGATCTGGACCGGATGTGTCTGTCCGATACGATCGAGTCGTCCTATGCGTTGTTCGAGCAGGTCCGGGTTCAACGGTAAATCAAACAGGACCAGATGATGGGCAAACTGGAAATTACGTCCTTCACTACCGATTTCCGAACATACCAGTACCTGGGCTCCGGCCACATCGTCGGCGAAATAGGCTGCAGCGCGGTCGCGTTCGATGATACTCAGGCCTTCATGAAAGGCCGTGGCATGCAGGCCGAATTTCAGACGTAGCGTCTCGGCAATATCGAGTGCAGTCAGACTGGCCGCACAGATGACCAGTACCTTGGCCGGTTTGAGCGACTGCAACTTGTGCTTCAGCCAGCCTATCCTTGGATCAAACTGGGTCCAATCGCGTGACCCGGCAGTCGCGGTGGACTGATAAGACAATTCCAGCGATAACAGCTGCTGGCAGTCATCCCCTTTACCGGTTTTGAGTATGGCAGCGTATTCGGGTGGTAGCGCCAGTGGATACGCCTGTGCCTGTCGTTCAGGAAACCCCTTGACCGTAGCGCGTGTATTGCGGAACAGCACACGTCCGGTACCGTGCCGGTCCATCAGCCGGTCCATCAGCACGGTACGTGCCTGCAGGTCCGGGTTCTGGGACAGATTGTCGAGTATAGAGGCATGCTCGCCCAGCAGTTGGCGAATTTGGTTAATTGCACCAGCAGTGGGTTGGTCGTGACTGAATAATGACTCGATCGCATCCGCGACCGGCCCATACGATTTTTCTTCTTCTGCAAAGCGATCAAAATCCGGGAAACGGCCTGGATCCAGTAAACGCAGTCTGGCGTAATGGCCTGCCTTGCCCAGTTGTTCCGGCGTGGCGGTCAGCAATAGCACGCCGCTGGTCTCACCAGCTATCTGTTCTATGATCTGGTATTCGATACTGGCATGTTCCGGCGACCATTCCAGGTGGTGGGCTTCATCCACAACCAGCATGTCCCAGCCGGCGCTCAGTACATGCTGCAGACTGGCAGAAATACCGGTGAATAAATCCAGACTGCAGAGCACAAGTTGTTCCTGTTCAAACGGATTGGCGGTTGCATCGGTTTGCATCATCGCCTGGTAGCGTTCTCGATCAAAAAGACTGAAGCGCAGATTGAAACGGCGCAACATTTCGACCAGCCACTGGTGCAGCAGATTTTCCGGTACGACGATAAGCACACGCCGGATCCGTTCTGCATCCAGTTGTTCATGCAGTATCAGACCGGCCTCAATGGTTTTACCCAGACCGACTTCATCCGCGAGTAATACCCTGGGGGCATAGCGGCGGCTTATCTCATATGCAATATAAAGTTGGTGCGGGATCAGGTCCGTTCTGCCTCCGATCAGTCCACTGATCCCGGAATGGCTGATACGATTCAGTTGCAACAAGGTCTGGTAGCGCAGTTCATACCATCGGGTTTCATCGATCTGTCCGCTCAGCAGGCGATCCAGTGGACGATTCAGGCGGATCTGGTTGTCCAGTAGTGTCTCCACCAGTTGATGTTTTTTGCCTGACTTGTCCTGGACAAGGTAGGTAAGAAGGCCGTCAGTTTCGACAACCTTTTCTATCTTCATCTGCACGCCCTGGTGGTCCGTCACGGTATCACCTTCAGCAAACGCCACCCGTGTCAGCGGGGCGGTTTGTTTTGCGTAGGTACGGGTCTCGCCAATTGCCTGGAACAGGATGGTGATGGTACGCTGCTCTACAGACAGGACTGTACCCAGACCCATCTGCAGTTCAGCATTGTTAATCCAGCGTTGGCCAATAACGAAATTGTGCATGTGAAACCGAATCCAGGAAAAGGTCGACATAGTAAAGAATCTGTGACAGAAATCCAGAATCGATCAGATGTCGGCGGGAGGGAACAGCGCTGGTATGTCTATATGGCACGCTGTGGGGATCGTAGTCTGTATACCGGCGTTACTACGGATGTAGTCCGCCGGATAAATGAACATAACAGTAATAACAAGCTGGCGGCGGCCTATACCCGTGCCAGACGGCCGGTGGTCGTCGTATATCAGGAAGTTCTATCGAGCCAATCATGCGCTTTGAAGCGCGAATATGAAATAAAGCGATTAAGCCGCACCGCAAAGCAGGCATTGATAAAAAAAGTAAACGATAGAAATTGCTGCACCGCATGATTCACGTAGTAAATATACAACTGGTATTTTAGTTACCGTTGCCTAGAATGAGACAAGGCGCGGGTGTCTATGCGGGGGGAGGATGTCCGCGCCGGTTTTTCTACCTGTCACTCTTCGAAAATAATCTCGGGTTCTTCCTGATAAATTCATTAATCCAGTGCTCCAGAAATGAGTCGGGCTTGCTGGTCTGCAAATATCCGTAACCTAAAATCGCAATAATCAGCGCACCGGCGCAATCGATGATCAGGTCCCACATCGTATCAGTCAATCCAGACGGATCTGTCATCATCGGTTTCTGCATGGTCAGGCCGAACAACTGGTCCATGCCAAATTCAAATATTTCCCAGAGTCCGCCGAATGCCATCGCAAAGGTAAAGGCAAATACTCCCATGAATCCGGGAGTCAGGTTCAGATGCACATTGGCCTTTTCATTCAGCACATACACCAGCAGAAAACCGAGTATCCCGAGCAACAGTCCGGCACCGGCATGCAATAACAGGTCCCACCACCAGTAGATGAGGTAATAATGGTGAACCTCACCGAGAAACAGCGACGCATAGACGAACACGATGGCAAGCAGTTCAAATTCAGACGGTATCTTTACCTGAAATCGCCTGCCCAGAAACAATGGTAAAAAGGTGATCAACAATATCAGTATCGTTTCGACCGCAACCTGGATCCTGCCCTGGAAAAGTGCCAGAACCGCACCGGTAATCAGGGTAAGCTTCAGAAAGATGGTGATGTATTGATGCAGCTTCCCGCTGCTCAGATTGATGTCAGTCATGCTGAGATACTGCAGGATTAGGTCCCCCGCCCGGTACAGCCTGCCAGCCTGGTAACAGTAGCATGGTGAGTGGGTTTACCTCGATGATACTGCTTCAATATGTAATTCGAAATCGAGTGTTTCCGCTACCCGCAGTGCACCGCCGAGCACAGAAAATGGCCGCAGTCCCAGGTCTTTATGGTTCAGACTGAAATTTGTATCGACCTGCAAGCTGTTAGCAGTGATTGTTAAGGTGGCAGGCAGATGCAGGGGTATCTGTATGCCTTTGAATGTCAGGCTTACCGCAATCGTATTCCGGCTTGCATCATATCCGGACAGTGCGGTATCAATCAGGATTTCCGGATAACGCTGAACATCAAGTACCTCGGGCCGCAGCATATTCGTGCGGGTGTCCAGTTTCGCTGTTTCACCCGGTACGGACTCATATCCGGTCCCGGCGCGCAGGCGTTCACCGGCCTCATCGACCAGCAGTTCATCGACCGGAATGACCAGATGTGCATCTGCCTGTCCTGACCAGTTATCGAACCGGATTGTACCGGTGATGGATCGGCTGACGACAACATGGTTATGGCCGATACGGGACAGCAGGCCATTCCGTCCTACCATGATGCGCAGGATAGACTTATCGGACGCTACCTGGAACAATTGTACGTCGTTAGCCAGTGCTGGCAGATTGCTCGTGCCAGGGTTCGTTGATTGTGCATGTGCGGCTTGCAGTAGGCTGGCTGCAGCTATCAGGCAGAGCAGGAGGAATTGCCGATTTCTATTGACAGATCCGTCTGCTACAGTATTACAGGGAAGATCGTATTGCTGCATAGTATTTCAGAATAGATGGGTCATCGGGTAACATCGATAATTCCCCAGATTATATCGATTTAACAGGCAATACAAGTCATCAACAACCCGGCCGGATCCTGTGTAGCAGATGACTTCCTCAACTGCCTCTATCTGCTATAGTAGGCCTCACCCGATATCCAGGTTTATTCATGTGCAGGACAAACTGTATGCGCAGGCAGATATGAATTCATACCGTACTTTAGCTTCAGGATTCGTGTTGATTGGTTTGCTCATGTTGGCGATATTCTCCGTTGCCAGCAACAATACCCGCATGCAGATGACTGAACCGGTTTCCGAATTCGACTTTGCGCGCCTGTACTATACATCCGGTAATCCAGTCACTGGCGGTTACAGTCACAGGCGTGCACAGACCTGGCGGATAGACTGGCCGGATGCCGAACATCACTTCTTGCAGGGCTTGCGCAGGTTGACCCGTGTCAATGCCTCGGCAGAGGGGCGTGTACTCAGCTTGCAAGATGATGAGTTTTATAATTTTCCCTGGTTGTATGCGATTGAGGTAGGTTACTGGGATCTCAGTGATGCAGAGGCAACGCGTTTGCGTGACTATCTGCTGCGGGGAGGTTTTCTGATGGTGGATGATTTTCACGGCACGCAGGAATGGGGCGGCTTCATGTCATCTATGCAAAAGATATTTCCCGACCGGCAGTTTGTTGAAATTGATCCGGACCATGAAGTCATGCATGTCATGTATGACCTGGATAACAAGATCCAGATCCCTGGTTTGCAGTTCTACTACAGCGGACAGACCTTTGAAAAGGACGGTATCACTCCACACTGGCGCGGCATCATGGATGACAACGGGCGTTTGATGGTTGCTATCAATTTTAATATGGATATTGGCGATGCCTGGGAGCATGCAGATACCCCGGTTTATCCTGAACCGATGACCGCACTGGCATACCGGTTTGGTATAAATTATGTCATCTACTCGATGACACATTAAATCATGACTGAATTATTTCTTAAATATCCGCAACTGCTGTTTGACCAGGGCCAACTGGTACTGGCCAGGGAATGGCCGTTGTGGGTCGCTATGACCCTGGTTACGGTAATGGCATTATTGATCATCATGATGTTGTTGCTGAAACGCAAGTCGCTGGTGTACTGGCAGCTTGGTATTATCGGGATCCTGCAAGCGGCCATGCTCGCACTGGTGTTGCTGGTCCTCTGGCAACCGGCCATCCTGGTCGAACAGCTGCGTCAGGGTGACAATGTGGTCGCAGTAATGCTGGACACCTCCGCCAGCATGAATTACAGCGAGAATGAAGCCTCGCGCATGCAGCAGGCATTGTCAGTAATAAATGGTGAGGCGATCGGCAAGGTAGCAGAACAATACACATTGCAACGTGTTGTGTTTGCTGCCGATGCGCGCATGGTCGACAGTTTTGAACCATTGCCTGCACCTGTGCAGCAATCCAGACTGGGTGAGTCTGTGCAGCAGGTATTGTCGATGTCGCGGGCGAGCCCACTCGGGGCGATCGTGTTGGTAACAGACGGTGCTGACAATGCCGGTGCATTGACCCAGGAACAGCTGGCAGAAATCTCCCGCTTTGGCGTACCGGTCCATACGATCGGGATTGGCAGTGAACGCATCCCGGAAGACCTGGAATTGCAGGATATTACGCTGCCCGGGCAGGCCATGCCGGGCACGCTACTGTCGGCCCGTGTCGCCATACGCCATGACGAACCCGGTGTAGCAAGGCTGAAGGTATATGACGCAGACAAGCTGATTACGGCGAGTGAAATCCAGTTGCAGCCAGGCACCGGTGTGACCACTGCCTGGGTTGACGTTCCTGTTTCGGAGTCTGGTTACCGTGACCTGCGCTTCACGCTTGATGCAAAGCCGGGCGAACAGGTGACCGAAAACAACTCACAATCCAGGGTGGTTGAGGTCAAGGAAGAAAAATACCGGGTGCTCTATATCGAAGGCGAGCCACGCTGGGAATACAAGTTTATGCGTCGTGCACTGGAGCAGGATCCAAGTGTTGAACTGGTCAGCCTGTTGCGGGTCAGTCAGAACAAATTCTATCGCCAGGGTATCAGCGATGAGAACGAACTTGCAGAAGGCTTCCCGACCGACAAGGCGCAACTGTTCGGATTTAACGCACTGATTATAGGCAGTATCGAGGCACCAGTCTTCACCGCGGAGCAGCAACAACTGATATACGATTTTGTAAATGAACGTGGCGGCAGCCTGATGTTGTTGGCCGGTCCGAATGGACTTGGCAGTGGTGGCTGGGGCAACTCAAAAATTGGCGAATTACTACCAGCAACATTGCCAGAAGCTGATTCTGGTTTTGTCAGGACAAAAGCACGCGCGGTGCTTGCCCCGGCTGGTATGCAGTCTCCGGTGCTGAGACTGGACCAGGATCCGGTAGAGAACAAACGCCTGTGGCAGGAATTGCCTGAGCTGGCGGACTACCAGAACGTCGGTGCGATGAAACCCGCTTCGACCATACTGTTGAATGTGCAACTGGAAGATGGCGAGCGACCGCTGCTGATCACCCAGCCGTACGGAAAGGGCCAGACCTGGATAATGGCCACCGGTGGCACCTGGCGCTGGCAGATGAGCCTGCCGTCCGAGGACCAGCGTCACGAGACCTTCTGGCGACAGTTGTTGCGGGAACTGGTCATCAATACACCGGACCGGTTCAGACTGGTGACCGAGGTGACGGGAGATACGATCAGTATTAATGCAGAGCTGCTCGATGATAACTTCAAACCGGAGCGTGATCTCAAATTGACTGCGATCGTCGCGGCCCCGGACGGCACAAGCACGACACTGGAATTACAGCCATCAGCGGCTGTGCCTGGCGTGATGACGGCCGAATTTACCGCGGACCAGTCTGGACTGTATACGATAGAAGCGATTTCCCGGCGCAATGATGAACCGGTCGACTCCGCACGCATTGCTGTGCATCATGACACTGGTATGGCCGAATTTTATTCGCTGCGCAAAAATCAGGCGCTGTTGCAACAACTGGCGGATGCTACCGGCGGACGCAATTGGCCTGCAGATGAACTGGACGAACTGGTACAGGCGATCAGTTATTCCGCCGCCGGGATCACCGAGCAGAAACTATACCCGCTGTGGGATGCCCCACTGGTATTTCTGCTGTTACTGTTACTGAAGGCAGTGGAATGGTCGCTACGACGCTATTGGAAAACCATATGATGAACAGGTTCGCATTACTCTGTCTGTTGTGGTTGCCGTTGACAGCGACGGCCGAGCTGTATGTCACTATCATCCAGGGTCTGGATGGTGATGCGGAATATGGCAGACAATTCACTGCACAGGCAGAACAACTGGTGGCCGCTGCGGCCACAGTGACCGGCAAGGACCGGATCAAGCTGTTGGCTGGCGGGGACTCGACCCGTGACACGCTGCTGGCGCATTTTGAAATGCTGGGTAAAACCCTGAAGGCGGATGATCGTCTCGCAGTGTTTATGGTTGGGCATGGCAGTTTTGATGGCTATGAATACAAGTTCAATATCTCCGGCCCGGATCTGACCGATGCAGACCTGGTCAGCATGCTGAATGCGCAGACGGCGAAGTTGCAGATTGTTGTAAATCTGGGCAGTTCCAGCGGTGCACTGCAGGAGTTACTGAAGTCTGATACGCGCACTGTGATTACAGCAA
This sequence comes from Gammaproteobacteria bacterium, assembly GCA_038922895.1. GTDB lineage: Bacteria > Pseudomonadota > Gammaproteobacteria > Eutrophobiales > Eutrophobiaceae > Eutrophobius. The sequence continues at coordinate 13,607 of JBCKWF010000013.1, read as the reverse complement.
CCCGTAACGGCGAGGAGCGACTGGCGACCCGGTTCGGTGCCTATTTTGCCAATGCACTAGCAGACACTGCCGCCGATACGAACAAGAACGATGCAGTGTCCTTGCAGGAAGCGTTCGATTACGCGGCCAGAATGGTCAAGGACTATTTTGAAACCCAGGGTCAGCTTGCAACCGAACATGCGGTCATGGCGGGCGGGCAGGCTGCGCAATTTGTGCTGGTGCGGACTGGTTCGCGTCCACCGCAGGGCGCCGATCCCGAACTGGTCGAGCTGATTAAACGGCGCGAACAACTGGATATCGGTATAGAGCAGTTGCAACTGCGCAAGAATGACATGGCTGCGGACGAATATATGAACCAGTTGCAGCAATTGATGATAGATCTGTCCGTTGTGCAGGACAGGATAGATCAGAAGGAGCCACCCGCAAGTGAGTAGACTCTGCCGTCTGCTGGCTATTGCCATGCTGTTGTTACAGCTTGTGCCTGCATCAGCAATGGTGCGGCAGATCCATTACGGTGTAATAGACGATCCGCAACTGCTTGCATGTGACAAGCTGGCCTGGACCGGCCAGCAACAACAGGCGGGTAGTTGTTATCGTGAACTGCTGCAACAAACCGGCGATGTGGCGATACAGGCAGAGATCAGCTGGGCACTGGGTGATCTTAAAAATGCGAACAGCCTGTTTCAATCTGCCGTTAAACTGAGGCCGGACGATGCCCGCATCAGGTTACGTTGGGGCGATCTGTTCATGCAGACGTACCAGTATCAGGATGCCCTGGACCTGTTTTCCGAGGCGCTGGAACTGGAACCGGACAATGCATTTGCCAGTGTCGCGGTCTCCCGCGCCCTGGTCGAACGATTTGAGTCGGATGCCGTCAAGCACCTGGAACCCGTACTGGCAAATAATGCCGCACCGGCAGGTGCCCGCTTGCAGGCGACATTACTGCTTGCACGACTGTCCATGGAGGCGACTGACACAGACAATGCGATTGAACAGTTGCAGCAGGCTGATGCCATTGCCACAGAGGCAGGATTGCCGAAGCTGGAGATCTATGCGCTGTATGCAACGATGGATCTGCTGAAGGGTAACAAGGACAGTACCTGGATACGCAAGGCGCTGGATATAAACCCTGTCTGGGGCGATTTGTATGCGATACCCGGCTATTTTTTCTGGATCAGTCGTCGTTATCGTGAGGCGATCGATCTGTATGCAGAGGCGGTGCGCATCCAGCCAGACCACTGGATAGCGCATATGGAACTCGGCATTAACCTGTTGCGTAACAATGAAGTTACCCGTGCACGCGAACATATTCAAATCGCCTATCAGGGCGACCCCTATAATCCAAAGACAGTCAATACGCTACGATTGCTCGATACCTTTGTGGATTATGATCTTATCAACCGGCCCGAGCGGCCTGCGGCCAACATGTTTCCGAAGATGACATTCCGGCTGCACAAGGACGAAAGCGCGGTGCTGGTTTCCTATGCGGAACAACTGGCGGACCAGGGTATTACCGAATTTACACAGCGTTACCAGTTTGAACTGAAAGAACCGGTCATTATCGAGATCTACCCGAACCATGAGGATTTTGTGGTGCGCACGATCGGTATGCCGGGTGTTGGTATCCTCGGCGCGGCATTCGGATACGTGTTTGCAATGGATTCACCGACAGCCCACGTGGACAACGAATACCACTGGGGTACGACACTGTGGCACGAGCTGGCCCATGTGTTTACGCTGGAGGCGACTGATCACCTGATCCCGCGCTGGTTCAGCGAAGGTATTTCTGTGTATGAGGAATGGCGTTACGGGCCGATTAAAGGCGTTCGCATCCCGGTCAATGTGTACGAGGCGATGAGTGCGCGCAAGTTTCTGCCGATTGCTGAGCTTGACACCGGCTTTATCCGCCCGACTTACGCTGAACAGGTCATTGTTTCGTATATGCAGGCTGGCCTCATCTGTGATTATATTAAACAGCAATACGGTTTCGGCAAGATCGTCGAGATGCTGGAACAGTTCAGACAGGGTCTGGATACAGCAACTGTAATAGAAAATGTGCTTGGAGTAACACCGTCCGATTTTGATATTCAGTTTGATAACTACCTGGGAAAGGAATATGGCGATCTGCTGGCTGAACTCGACCACTGGAAGGAGTTACAACGCGACAGTATGCAGAAATTCATCGAAGATGACTGGGAGGCTGTGATTGAACCGGCAGAGGCCGCGATCAGGATTTTCCCCGAATATGTCGAGACTGATAGCCCCTATGTGCAGCTCGCCCAGGCCTATGCGGCCACTGGTGCGGTCGACAAGGAGCTGGAAATCCTGCTGGCGTTCTGGCAGCGTGGTGGCTATGTACCGCAGGCAGTCGGGAAGCTTGCCCGCCTGTTATATCAGGCCGGCCGTAAAGACGAGGCTATCGAAGTCTTGTACAGTATCAATTATGTCACGCCGTTCGATGCTGAACTGCATACTACCCTGGGCGACTGGATGCTGGAGGCAGGCAGGACAGAACATGCCTTGACCGAGTACCAGGTTGTGCTGGGGATGAAGCCGCATGATCTGGCCGATGCACATTATCGCGTTGCGAGGGCCAATCATCTGCTGGACCGTAGCGACGAGGCCCGCAAACATCTTTTGTCTGCGCTGGAAATTGCGCCACATTACCGGCCAGCGCAGAAACTGTTACTGGAAACGACACAAAACCAACCACAACAATCGGCCAAGCAACAATAATTAAAGGGAGGCAGTGAAACCTCATGTCAGATACGCAAACAAACTCGACGGTTACAGAGGATGTACGTCCGCTGGTGGATAATTTCAGGTCCGCCATGGAACGGATCCGTACCGAAGTCAGAAAGGTCATCGTCGGTCAGGATGTAGTGGTTGACCATCTGTTAATCACACTGCTGGTAGGCAGTCATTGTCTGATAACCGGTATGCCCGGGACCGCCAAGACCTTGCTGGTGCGCACGCTGGCCAACTCGCTCGGACTGATCTACAAGCGTATCCAGTTTACCCCGGACCTGATGCCGACCGACGTGACAGGTACCGATATCATCGAGGAAGATTCGACCACCGGACGCAAGATATGGACATTTGTTCCCGGGCCGCTATTCACGAATGTACTGCTGGCTGACGAGATCAACCGTACACCACCGAAGACGCAGTCGGCCTTGCTGGAGGCGATGCAGGAACGTTCGGTCACCGTACGCGGCAAGAACCATACGTTGCCACCGCCGTTTCTGGTACTCGCGACGCAGAACCCGATCGAACTGGAAGGCACCTATCCGTTACCGGAGGCGCAGCTGGACCGTTTCCTGTTCAATGTCATCCTGGATTATCTGAACGCGGAGGATGAGCTGGCCGTAGTCAACCGCTTTACGACGAGGGTGGACATGCCTGAAGTGGATGTCTGTACGAATGCGGAGGAGATCCTGAAATACCAGTGGCTGGTACGCCAGGTCCCGGTGTCTGAATCGGTCACCCGTTATGCGGTCAATCTGGTGCGGGCCACCCGACCAAAAGAACCGAATGCGCCTGATATGGTCAGACGCTATGTCAATTTTGGTGCCAGCGTACGCGCGACCATGTTTCTGACACTGGCGGCAAAGGCACATGCACTGCTGCAGGGCCGTTATCATGTCACCGAGACGGACATCGTCGCAGTTGCACGTCCTGTGCTGCGTCATCGTGTGCTGATCAATTACCATGCAGAATCAGACAAGATCACGGTAGACGATGTATTGCAGGGTGTGCTGGATTCAATCAGGGTTTGACACTGAATACCATGTCCGCACCGGAACCACAACCGACCCGGCTGTTGCGCCCGGAGGTGCTCGCCGGACTGTCCACGCTGGATCTGGTTGCACGTACCGTGGTTGAAGGATTTCTGATCGGCCTGCACCGTTCCCCGACATTCGGGTTCAGTCAGGAATTCGCGGAATACCGGCCCTATGCCGAGGGTGATGATCTGCGTTATATCGACTGGAATGTGTATGCGCGTTCGGAACGTACCTATATAAAACGCTTTATAGGCGAGACCAACAGTCATCTGGTGTTATTGCTTGATGCGAGTGCCTCAATGGGTTACGGCACCGGGGTGGTAAACAAGTTCCAGTATGGCCAGTATCTTGCAGCCTGCCTGGGCTATATGGCCTCAAAGCAGCACGATGCGGTCGGTTGCATAATTTTTGATGAAGAGGTGCGTGATTACCGGCCTCCCACCACGCGCAGTGGCAACCTGTACAGTATATTGCATACGATCGATCGTGCCAGTCCGGCGCGTGGTACCAATCTGGACAAACCGTTTCGGCATTTCGCCGGTTTCACCAGACATCGTGGCATGGTCGTAGTTATCTCCGACTTTTACTGTGATGCCGAGGAAATGATCGCCAGCGTGCGTCCACTCGCGTTCAAGGGACAGGACATTATCCTGTTCCACCTGCTCGATCCGGGTGAGTTGAAGCTGAACTTCAGTGAAGCAACCTTGCTTGAAGATTCAGAGACCGGTAACGCAGTCGAGGTGTCCGGCCAGTTTATCCGGGAAGGCTACACCGACCGGATCGGGCAGCATATTGATTCTATTCGCAAGGCTGCAGCCGGTATCGGTGCAGACCATGTGTTAGTCAGCACCGCCGAACCGCTCGATCAGGCCTTGCGCAATTATTTGATGTTCAGGCAGAGGCGGAAATAAACGATGGGCCTGCTCGCACCGCTGTTCCTGTTTGGTATACTGGCGATAGCCTTACCAGTCTGGCTGCACCGTTTGCAGACACAGAGTCCGGAACGGCAGAGGTTCAGCTCGACCATGTTGCTGGAACAAAGCCGGCAACAGGTGCATTTGAAGAAAAAACTACGTTACCTTTTATTACTGGCATTGCGCATCGCCTTGCTGGCACTGCTCGCGATCACGTTTGCCAAACCGGTGTGGGAGCGTGAGACGGCGGTCACGATGCAGCCCGGGTCGATCCTGCATCTGGTCGTAATTGATACTTCATTCTCGATGCAATACGGTGACTGGTTTGATCGTGCCCGCGACCAGTCCCGACAGATCATCGCCAATATGGTCGACGGCGATCTGGCGCAGGTCATTACCGCAAGCAACACGATCGAAGTACAGGGCGAGCCATCCGCTGTGCGGCCGGATCTGGCAGCTATGCTAGACGGATTGCAGGCCGGCAGTGGTCATCTGGACTTTGGTGTCATGATGTCCGGTATCAACGGTGTGGTACGTGATTACAAGCAGAACATCATTATCCATCTGATCAGTGACTTCCAGACCAGTGGGCTGCCGTCCCGATTTGCCGATCTGGTACCCGAATCCAGAAGTAATCATTTGACTGAACTGGAGTTATATCCGGTGACCGGTACGGAGATCCGCAATCTGTATATTGATACTATCATACCCACGGATCATGGTCTGGATATCGGTGTACGCGGTAACCATACCGAAGCGGTCGAGATTACTGTCGCACTGAATATCAATGGTGAATTATTACAGGAACAGTCTGCCATGCTTGATGCGGGTAGCCAGGCCACGCTCTCTTACACTGTTGTCGAATATGAACAGGCCGATAACCGGGTCGAGGCGGTCATCAACTATGCGGATGGGCTGGAGGCAGATAATACCCGTTACGCGGTCGTAGATAACACGCCACCAAGTCCGGTATTGCTGTTGACGAATGATGTACAGGCCTTGCCGGTTACCTACCTGACCGCCGCGGTCGAGGCCGGACAGCAGGGCTATCGGGTTGAACCGGTCAATATAAACGAATTCGATCCGCGCGTATTGCAGCGATATCCCTGGATCATGATCGATGATCTTGGGATTATCAGTGGCGGTCTGGTTACCAGTCTGACTGAATATCTGCAGGCCGGTGGCGCCATACTGGCCGCTGCCGGTGAACGGGCACTGGCCCAGCCGCAACTGCCATTACTGGACTACGCGGTCCGCCAGGCGATACTGTCCTCTGCAGGTGCCCAGCCGAGTACGGTCACCGGTATTGATGCAAGCCACCCGGTGCTGGCCGAAACCAGTGGCTGGCGCGATGTGAGTGTTACGCGCTATCTGGACCTGGTCCTTGACGCAGACGCACATACAATGGTCAGCCTCGATAATGGCGCACCTTTATTGCTTGAACGCAGGTTTGATCAGGGCCGTTTGATATTACTGACCAGCAGTCTGGACAACCGCTGGAACGATATCCCGATCCGGCCGGTGTTTGTGAACTTTATCGCTGAGGCCGCCCAGTATCTGTCCGGCCGTGACCAGCTGAAACGCAACCAGATCGCCGGTGATTTTATGCAGTTATTGCGTTCTGGATCAGCGGCCGGTCAGGTGGTTGCCCCGGACGGGCGGACCGTGTTGTCGCTCGCCGATACACACCGCAGCCAGCAGATCAAGATGGAGCTGACCGGATTTTACGAAATCTATACCTCTGATTCTGAACAATTAATTGCGGTTAATGCGGACCTGCGTGAATCGGATTTGAGCGTGATGGCGGCCGGGGACATCGACCGCTGGAAGGAAGCTGTCACCGGGTCGGCTGTCACAGCGGACGCTGCCGGGGAGATCAAGATTCAGCATGATCCGGTCCAGTTATGGCATATACTGTTAATATTGTTTGGAATCGTCGTATTGGTTGAATCGCTGCTCGGAAATACGTACCTTGGATCCGGGCGAGGATCTGTGTAATGGTTACGATAGCGCAACAACTTGATCACTATCTGCACTCGTTCCGTGATCGCTTGCGCAAGCTCAGTATACTCAAGGGCGGCGCCTTGCTCGCTGCAGGGCTGTTGCTGGTGTCGGTTGTCACGGCCTGGTGGTCGATACGATCAGGTTTTGCCGATGATGTCGTCATCATCTCCCGTCTGATATTACTTGCTGTTATTGCACTGATAGGTTTGCATTTTATCCTCCGCCCGCTGCAACAACTGGACCGGAAACTCGCACAGCAGATAGAGCAGCGTACGCCTGCGTTCGGTGGTCGTGTCGAAACCTATGCCGGTATGAACGACCCGGCCAATCCGTTCCGCGAGTTGCTGGCCGAGGAAGCATTGCAATTGGCCAGACAATATCCGCCCGAACGCCAGGTCGATAAAAAGGAATTACTGGTGCCCGGGGTCGGAGCAGCGCTTGCCGCTCTGGTGTTAGTTTGGCTGGTAATCGCCGGTCCCGGTCTGTTCAATTACGCCATACGTCATTTGTGGGCTGGCTGGGCCATGTCCGGTCTGTTGCCTCCGCAGACGATCACCGTCATACCTGGTGATGAGGCCGTGCGTCGTGGTGGTAATGTAAAGTTGCTGGCAACGATGCAGGGGTTTGAACCGCCCGGCGCCAATGTTTATGTACGCAGCGGTCAGACTGACTGGCAGCAAGTGGAGATGGTCCAGACCGAACGTGGCTATGAGTTCACCTTTTTCTCGCTACGCGAGCCAGTCGACTATTACGTCGCTGCCGCCGGTATCCGCAGTCCTGAATATGAAATCCAGGTGGTCGATCTGCCCGAACTCGAAAACCTGAAACTGATCTACCATTATCCCGAATGGACCCATAAACAGCCGGAGGTGTTCGAACCGGGTGGTGATATCCGTACTATCATCGGCACCGGTATTGAACTCGAAATCAAAACGAATACACCGTTGTCCTCAGGTGTACTGGTGCTGAACGGGGGGTCACAACAACTGCAGGTGACAGAACAGATTGGCAAAGGACAGTTTGAGGTCAGCGAGGATGGACAATATTATGTCGCCGCCAGGGTAGGCAGTGAGCTGGTACGCTTGACCGATGATTATTTCATCAAGGTAATGGAAGACGGCAAACCGGACATCAAACTGGTGCGTCCGGGCCGTGACTGGAATGCAAGTAGCATTGAAGAAGTAACGGTGCGCGTCGAGGCAAAGGACGACTACGCACTCGAGTCGCTGCAGTTGCGCTATGCCGTCAATGGCGGTGAGTGGCAATCCGTGCCATTAACAGCAGAAGGTCGGCAGGTCGAACTCGATCATGTGTTTTTACTCGAGTCGATGCAGGCTGCGACGGATGATGCAGGGCTTGCGAATCTCCAGGCAGGAGATCTGATCACTTATTATGCTGAGGCGAAAGACAAGGAAAAGACCTCCAGCACAGATATGTTTTTTATTCAGGTACAGCCATTTGATCGTCGTTATACCCAGTCACAGCAGGCTGGCGGCGCAGCCGGCCAGCAGGGATCCGAACAGCAGGAGATTTCACAACGGCAGAAGCAGATCATCATTTCCACCTGGAACCTGATCCGCGAAAAGGCCGAGACCGGTGGCGAGATCAAGGAGACGACACAGGACAATGCGGTTCTGTTGTCGGATCTGCAGACCACTCTGGCCGAGCAGGCTCGTACCCTGGCCGAACGTACCCGCGCCAGGGAACTGAATGCGGATCAAGATATTGCACGATTCGTTGAGCATCTGGAAAAGGCAGCAGAGGTGATGGCACTGGCATCGGAAAAACTGGCCGGGCTGGATCTGGAGGAGGCGATAGGTCCGGAACAGGAGGCCTTGCAACATCTGCTCCGGGCCGAGGCTGTGTTTACCGATATACAGGTTGCCCTGCAACAGCAGGGTGGTGGTGGCGGTGGTGGTCGCGCTGGACAGGATCTGGCCGAGATGTTTGAGCTGGAGATGGACCTGAAAAAGAACCAGTATGAAACCGGCAGTCCAGCCTCACCTGAAGCGGAGGCGCAGCAGACCGATGACACGATGGAGAAACTGGAAGAACTGGCGCGACGTCAGGAACTACTGGCCAACAACCTGCGTAACCGGCAGGACCTGACCGAGGCGCAGCGTTGGCAGCAAGAGATGCTGCGGCGTGAGGTCGAGCAATTGCACGAGCAACTGGATCGGCAGCAACAGGCGTCGAACCAGCAGGGACAACAGGGCGAGCAGCAGGGAGCAGAAGGACAACAAGGTCAGCAAGGGCAGCAGTCTGCCTCGAATGATCCATCCGGAAATCCGTCCGAAGGTGGACAGAGTGGGGGCGGAACCAGCCAATCAGAAACCAGCCGTCGTCTGGAAAGTGCAATACGTGCAATGAATGAAATGATCGAGGCGATGCGCGATCCAGCCCAGCGCGACCAACTGGAACGTGCCGCAGAAGAGGCGGGGCGGCAACTCGAAGGTGCGCGAGAACAGATCGCACAGGACCAACAGCAGTCAATGCAAGATTCGTTTGCAGACATGTCTGACCGTGCAGACCGCATGTACGAAGACCAGGTTGAAATGGAACGGCAGTTACAGCAGGCAGTCAAGCGTGCATTGGCGACCAAGGAGCAGACCGGGGACATCACCAGCGGTTTGACCCCAGCGCAAGAGGTGGGATTGTCAGAGGAAAAGAAATCGATGACAGAGCAGTTACAGCAACTGCAACGGGATATCCAGGACACGGCCGGCCAATTCCGTGAACAGTCACCCCAGGCAGTTGAGCAACTGGATCAGGCCAGAGACGTGATCAGCCAGTCACAACTGGAAGAGCGTTTAAATGTCGCAGCCGAATATATAGCCTACGGTGCGGCGCCATATATCGCCGGCAGCGAAAGCGCCGTAACGAATGCATTGGATGAAATCAGTAACCGCCTGCGCCAGGCCGAATCAGACGCAATGGGCACAGACTTTTCTGATGATGACAATCTTGAACGAACATTGGCACAGGCACGTTCGCTCAGACAGGAACTGCAACAACTGGCCAATCCGTCTGCACAAAACGGCCAGACTGGACTGCAAGGCCAAGAAGGTCAACCAGGCCAGGACGGACAATCACAGCAGACTGCACAACAAGGTGAATCCGGTCAATCAGGCCAGTCAGATCAGAACGGCCAGCAGCAGGGGGGGCAACAGCAGGCAAGTGGCGGTCCACAAACAGGACCGACGCAATTGAACGGGACTGGCGGCCCGTATGGTCAGTGGGGTGGTTATGCCAACCGCGGCCGTATCAACCCGGCCGACTGGGACAGATATGGTCGTAATCTTATGGACGCTGCACGTGCCATCCGCGACACCTTGCCGGAACTGCGCGAGCGTGATCTCAGCCTTGATGATCTGAATGCAATCCGTGACCTGACCCAGCGACTGGAACAACAGGTTGCGCTGTCTGACCCCAATCGTAATGATGAAATCCTGCAACAACAATTAGTATCGGCCTTGTCCTTGCTGGAACAACTGGAGTTGAAACTGGACGCCGGGATAAACAGCGACGAACCGGAGAAGGTCAGGACCAGCGCAACCGAACCGGTCTCTGACGAGTACAAGGACGCAGTGGCGGAGTATTACCGCAGGTTGAGCCGGGGGGAGTAGCAATCCTGTTGTTTTGATCAATTGATACTTGATTTTTGCCAGTTTGTGCTAGGGGCGCCTTTCTTCAAGTGGTTGATAATCCGCCAGCGGATACGCCTCAATCAGAATATATATTTAATATTCACATCATGCTGGACAGCCGGTGAAAGCAAGATATCTTGAAGTCTCCCCAAGGCAGTAAAGTACCGCTAGAGGAAAACGAGGTCTGGGATCAGTGAGAACTGTGGCTGTTGGGATTCAGGCAAAAAATATTTAATCAGGGGCAGTAGTGATGTTACGCAGTTTTCTATCAAGTCCGGCCATGAAATAAAGATCACTCTATTCATTCGGGGGACTTGCGAGAAATTGAAACAAGGTAAATATCTGCTTGTAATATCAGCAGAAGAAAATTCCGGGGCCGATGTCAACTGAAAAGTATTTTCTGGACCCAACTGCAGTGAGTTTATGAAAGTGTATGTCCGAAAGATTGTGTCATAGTACTGAAATCCCGCAAATAATTCCGTAGCCCTGACAAGATTAACGTTTCAGTGTGGGTTGGTCATGTATATATGTTACTATTTCGCTGTGGCCTGCACCTGACAGACCGCGGCGTGAAATTATGAACCCCGTCAGGCCCGGAAGGGAGCAGCGGTAATAATGGATACGGGTGCGATTTTGAACGGTGTAGGCCACACTGGCCTTAAATAACACACCGGCGCAGACGTTGCTAAAACGTTGGTCCGGATTATTTCGAATCTAAACGCAGACAGATAATGACCTACCAGGTACTTGCCAGGAAATGGCGTCCACAATCATTTGCCGACATGGTCGGGCAGACCCATGTGCTGGCCGCACTGAAAAACGCGCTGGACTCTGACCGTTTGCACCATGCCTACCTGTTTACCGGTACGCGCGGGGTGGGCAAGACCACGCTGGCGCGGATCATGGCCAAATGCCTGAATTGTGAGCAGGGAGTCAGCTCGACACCATGTGGAAAGTGCAGTGCCTGTGTCTCGATAGATGAAGGCCGTTTTGTCGATCTGATTGAAGTCGACGCCGCGTCGCGTGCGAAAGTCGAAGAGACCCGCGATCTGATGGATAATGTGCAGTATGCCCCGAGCAGCGGCCGGTTCAAGGTCTACCTGATCGACGAGGTACACATGTTTTCCAACCACAGCTTCAACGCATTATTGAAGACGCTGGAAGAACCGCCGCCGCATGTGAAATTCCTGCTTGCCACCACCGAACCGAAAAAACTGCCGATGACGATCCTCTCACGCTGTCTGCAATTTAACCTGAAGCACCTTACCCGCGATCAAATCAGCGGGCAGTTGCGCGATATACTCAGCAAGGAAAACGTGCAGGCGGACGAAGTATCAATAAGGTTAATTGCAGCCGGGGCGAACGGCAGTATGCGCGATGCGTTAAGCCTGCTGGACCAGGCGATCGCGTTTGGTAACGGTACGCTGAGAGAAACCGAAGTGAGGGAAATGCTTGGTACGATAGACAGCAGCGATCTGGCGATGCTGTTCCAGTCGCTGGCCTCCGGCGATGCGACCGGGATGATTAAATGTATTGACAGCATGGATGAACATAATCCGGACTATGATGCAGTGCTGGCCGAGCTGTTGGCCGATCTGCATGATATCGCCGTATATCAGGTGACCGCAGGCAAGGTCGAACAGATCCGGCCTGAACTGGTCACGCTGGCCGATCAGTTTGAAAAGGAAGACGTACAACTATATTACCAGATTGCTCTGGCCGGCAGGCGTGACCTGCCAGGTGCGCCTGAACCCAGGGTCGGATTTGAGATGACGATGATACGTATGCTGGCTTTCAAACCGGTTGTTGCGACAACCGGGAGCCGACCGGTGTCGATCGCATCAAATACACCAAAACCTTCTGCAGCACCGCAGGTAAAGTCAGACACTGTGGCACCGCGAAAGGCCGCTGCTACACCAGACTGGCAGCAAATGATCAACGAACTGGAGTTGACTGGCCTGGCCAAGGAACTGGCGGGACATTGTGTGCTGAAGGAACAAGGCCAGAACCGGATACATCTGGTACTGCGTCCGGCGCAGGAGCATCTGCTGAAGACCAGTCAGAAGGATAGATTACAAAAGGCGATTAATGATCGTTACGGCGCAGACGTCAAATTGATGATCAGTGTCGAGGAACCGAAGACCCCGACCCCGACCCAGCAGAAGGAGCAGGCGGAACAGGACCGCCGCCAGCAGGCGACCGCATCGTTCCAGCAGGATCAGTTCGTAAAGGAAATGCAGGACGCATTCAACGCAAGCATCGATCAGAATTCCATACAACCGCAATCATAGTGATGAGGTAAGCAATGAAAGCCGGACTCGATAATATTATGAAACAGGCACAACAGATGCAGGAGAACCTGAAAAAGGTGCAGGAGGAAATTTTCCAGGCTATAGTCACCGGCGAATCCGGTGCGGGACTGGTCAAGGTAACGATGACCGGTAAACACGACATTAAAAAGTTGCAGATCGACAAGAGCCTGATTGGTGATGATATCGAGATGCTAGAAGACCTGATCGCCGCTGCAGTGAACGACGCCAATCGGCGTGTGGAAAAACTGTCTTCTGAAAAGATGTCGCAATTTTCTTCCGGATTGAATTTACCCGCCGGTCTTAATTTGCCGTTTTAATCCAGAATCGATGCAGGAATCCAGTAAACTCGATCAACTTATCAGTGCCTTGCGCTGTATGCCCGGAGTCGGTAAAAAATCCGCGCAACGGATTTCCTATCATCTGTTGCAGAGAAACCGTGAGGGGGCGAGGAACCTGGCGAGGGCATTGACTGAGGCAATGGACTTGATAGGTCATTGCCAGCGCTGTCGCAATTTCAGCGAGACCGACATCTGCCATATTTGCAGAAGCGATAAACGTGACCAGGCCATGCTTTGTATTGTTGAAAGTCCGGCCGACGTCTATGCAGTCGAAGAAGCCGGTTATAGAGGTGTCTATTTCGTGCTGATGGGTCACCTGTCACCGTTAGATGGCATTGGCCCGGATGATCTTGGTCTGGATCTGTTATCGGCCCTCGTCGATCAAGGTCAGGTGAGCGAGGTGATACTGGCAACCAATTCAACTGTCGAAGGCGAGGCCACGGCCCACTTTATCAGTGAGATCATGCACAGGAAAAAGATCCGCGTGTCCCGGATTGCCCACGGCGTACCAATGGGTGGAGAGCTTGAATATATCGATAGCGGGACCTTGTCGCAGGCGATATCAGGGCGTAGGGAAGTATAGAGCTGATGTCGCTAGTCGCTGGTG
>JBCKWF010000012.1:0-26271 GCA_038922895.1 Gammaproteobacteria bacterium | reverse complement strand
TTTGGAGATAGGAACGGACAAGGATCATGTTCATTTTTTGGTTCAGTCTGTACTGACTTATAGGGTGACGAAGATCGTGAGGATGTTGAAGAGCGTGACTGCGCGAGAGATATTCAGGCGTTGCCCACAAGTCAAGAAACAGCTGTGGGGTGGCGAATTTTGGACTGACGGTTTTTTCGCAAGCACGGTTGGAAAGCATGGCGATGAAACCATGATAGGCAAGTATGTCAAAAATCAAGGCAATGAATATCACAAATTACACTCGGATCATCAGCTCGCGCTGTTTTGAGATACCCCGTGGCTTGCCGCGGGGTTGTTCATCGACCTGGCAGCTCAGCGCCCCGTCAAAATCATTTGCGCTTCCCGGTATTTTGCCGCCGTGTTGGCGATAACATCGTCCGGAAGCTTTGGCCCGGGTGCGGTCTTGCCCCAGTCCAGCGTCTCCAGGTAATCACGCAGGTATTGCTTGTCAAAACTTGGCGGGCTGATACCGACCTTGTATGAATCTGCCAGCCAGAACCTGGATGAATCAGGTGTCAGTGCCTCATCAATCAGGTGGACGACGTTATTATCATCAAGACCAAATTCAAACTTGGTGTCGGCAATAATGATACCGCGTGTCAGTGCGTATTCTGCCGCTTTTTTATAAATCTGCAGACTGCTGTCCCTGACCTTTTCTGCGATTTCCCGGCCGAGCAGCCCGACTGCAGTTTCAAAACTGATGTTTTCGTCATGCGCACCCATCTCGGCCTTGGTCGAAGGGGTAAACAGCGGTTCAGCCAGTTTTTCCGCCTGTTTCAGTCCTGCTGGTAATCTGATACCGCAGACCGAACCGGTGTTCTGATAGTCCTTCCAGCCAGAACCAATCAGGTATCCACGGATAATTGCCTCTACCGGCAGAGGCCTCAGTTTCTTGACGACGATACCCCTGCCGATAATGGGCTGTCTTTCCTTTGCGTCAGGCAGGACCTGTTCCAGGGAAGTATTACTGAGGTGATTCGGAAGCAGGTCTTTAAACCTTTCGAACCAGAAGTTCGAAACGGCTGTCAGTACCTTGCCCTTGCCGGGAATGGGATCAGACATGACCACATCGAAGGCCGAGATCCGGTCTGTCGTAACTATCAGCATGTGCTGTTTATCGACAGAGTAGATGTCCCGCACCTTGCCGCTGTTAATCAGCGCCAGGCTTTTTATATCAGATCGAAACAGTGTGTCATTTACAGGTTTCATGGTGATGTTTTCCGGCTGCGTTTTATGCATTTTCCCACACCTGTACCGTTGCCGCCAGATTATTAGAAATTTTTTCTTTTATATGTCATAAGTCTCGTGTAATGTGCCTGCCCTTGAACATCTTCTTGCCATCACTCATGGCGGAGTTCGTGAATGGATAAAATACGTCTGCACGGTTTTAACAATCTGACAAAAACATTGAGCTTCAACACCTACGATGTTTGTTATGCTGTTACCGATGTCCAGAACCGGGAATATATGGATTACATCGATGAGGTATACAATGCCGAGCGATTGACCAAGATCCTGGAAGATGTTGCCAATATCATAGGCGCAAAGATCCTGAACATCGCCAAGACAGATTACGATCCGCTCGGTGCCAGTGTGACTATCCTGATTTCAGAAGAAGGTCAGGCGCCGGAAGGCATGAATAATAGCGAGGAGCCTGGACCGATCCCTGGGGCCGTAGTTGCCCATCTGGACAAAAGCCATCTGACCGTGCATACCTATCCGGAGAGCCATCCCGATTTTGGTATCAGCACCTTTCGTGCTGATATCGATGTGAGTACCTGCGGCATGATCTCACCATTGAAGGCATTGAATTTCCTGATCCACAGCTTTGAGTCGGATATTGTTACGATTGATTACCGGGTCAGGGGATTTACCCGTGATGTGGTTGGTAAAAAGCATTTTATTGATCATGAGATCAATTCAATCCAGAACTACATCGATGATGGTACCCAGGACCGTTACCAGATGATAGATGTGAATATCTACCAGGAGAACATCTTCCACACGAAGATGCTGCTGAAGGACTTTGATCTGAACACGTATCTTTTTAATGTGGAAGCAGAAGACTTGACAAGAGATCAGCGTGAGTCGATCACGAAGAGCGTGAAGCAGGAGATGTACGAGATCTTTTACGGCCGCAACATCTAGATGCCGTGAAGAGTGAGGCGTGAGGAGTAAAAACGCTTGTAAATTGACTCCGACAGGCTTTACGGAGTTGGTAAGATTTAAACTACTACGAATACCCGCCTGCTATGCAGGCCGATTCTGTAAATGTCATTAGTTCTGTTTTTTTAATATAAAAGTGCTGTTACTCCTCACTCTTCACTTCTCACTTGTTCACTTTCGCCCATGTATCCTTCAACGTAACTGCGCGGTTGAATACCGGCCGGTCGGGATCATGGTCTACACTGTCAGCATTGAAATAGCCCAGCCTTTCAAACTGGAAGTTGAGTCCGCGCTCCACGTTTTGCAGTGAAGGTTCAAGCATACAACCAGTCAGTACCTCAACCGATTGCGGGTTGAGCAGACTCTTCCAGTCATCCTGTTTTTCCGGGATGGCAACGCTAAATAACCGATCGTACAGGCGTACCTCGGCCTTGAGGGCCCCGGTTTCTGCTACCCAGTGTATGGTCCCTTTTACCTTTCTGCCGTCCGCTGCATTGCCGCCTCGTGTTTCCGGGTCATAGCTACAGCGTAATTCTACAATTCCCCCCCTGTCATTTTTGACAACATCACGACAGGTAAGCAGATAGGCATACCGCAGGCGCACCTCCCGGCCTGGTGCCAGCCGGTAAAAGTTTTTAGGGGCATCTTCCATAAAGTCATCCTGTTCGATGTAGATGACCTTGCCAAACGGTACGTTACGGGTGCCCATTTCCGGTTTCTGTGGGTGGTTTATCGCCTCCAGCAGTTCAGTCGTGTCTGGATAGTTTTCAATAACTACCTTAAGCGGACGCAGTACTGCCATGGCCCTGTGTGCTGTTTCACCCAGGTCATCCCTGAGTGCATTTTCCAGGATGACAGGATCGATGCGGGTATCGTTCTTGGTTACGCCGATGAGATCGCAGAAATTGCGGATCGATGCCGGGGTGTATCCCCGACGCCGCAGGCCTGACAATGTGGGCATACGCGGGTCGTCCCAGCCGGTCACGAAATCGTTGTTTACCAGTTCGATCAATTTGCGCTTGCTTAGAACGGTGTAATCCAGGTTCAGGCGGGCAAATTCATATTGATGTGGGCGTGCAGGTGTTTGCAGACTGTCCAGGACCCAGTCATACAACGGTCTGTGGTCCTCGAATTCCAGCGTACAGATACTGTGGGTAATATGCTCAATTGCATCTGACAGGCAATGGGCATAATCATACATCGGATAGATCTTCCAGGTGTTACCAGTGCGATGGTGCCAGGCTTTGCGAATCCGGAAGATTACCGGGTCGCGCATGTTCAGGTTGGCCGAGGCCATATCAATCTTCGCCCTGAGCACATATTCGCCGTCTTTAAATTCTCCCTGCTGCATCCGTTTGAACAGGTCCAGGTTTTCTTCAATAGCACGGGTGCGCCAGGGGCTGTCGCGGCCCGGTCCGGTCAGGCTGCCGCGGTATTCGCGGATTTGTTCGGCATTCAGTCCATCCACATAGGCCTTGCCCTGTCTGATCAGATCGACTGCATATTGATAAAGTTGCTCAAAGTAATCCGAGGCAAAATGCAGCTTGTCAGTCCAGTTAAAACCGAGCCAGCGGACGTCTTCGATGATGGCCTCCACATATTCAACGTCTTCCTTTTCAGGATTGGTATCATCAAAACGAAGATTACACTTGCCGTTGAATTCCTGCGCCAGACCAAAATTGATACAGATGGATTTGGCATGGCCTATATGCAGGTATCCATTCGGTTCGGGCGGGAAGCGGGTATGCACCCGGCCGGCCGTAGTGTTGTTATCAAGATCGTCCACAATTATCCGGCGGATAAAATTGGAGCCGGCGTTGTTATTGTTACCTGTCATGAAATCGTCTCTGCATACATGGGGGACCTGGCACTGGCCGGAAGATCGCCTTCCAGGCCCATCGCCTGTTGCATTATCCGGGATTTTATCCAGGGAATCGAATTTACCGTATTCAGTCCGAAACCTCTCATATTGGTCAACAGGCTGTTGTCCGTCTCAAACAGCAGCTTGAGTGTATCAAGCAGTATCAGCATGCGGTGATTATCACCTTTGCGCCAGCGCTCATAGCGCCGCAGTACCTGACGGGAAAAGATGTTTCTGCCTTTTTGTTTTGCTTCAACAATAACTTCAGCAAGCACGGCAACATCCAGCAGTCCCATGTTTGCGCCCTGACCGGCAAGCGGGTGCACGCTATGAGCGGCGTCACCGGCCAGCACGATACGTTCGCTAACATACACGGGTGCCTCGGCCCGGAACAGGACAAAACCGCTACGTTTGCCACAAGCCGTAATTTCACCGAGTCTGTGCTCGAATGCCTGTTGCAGTCGTACACAAAAGTCCGGTTCCGGCATCGACAGCAGTTCGCTGGCATGGATCGGGCCTGTTGACCAGACAATCCCGCAACGCTGCGGGTCCGCCATCGGCAGGAACGCCAGTGGTCCCGAGCGCAGAAAACGTTGTCTTGCAACGTTAGCGTGGGGCAGACTGGTAGACACGACACAAGTAACGGCCTGTTGCTGGTACTCATGTTTTGCATAGTCGAACCCGGCGAGCCTTCTGACCGGCGAGTCAGCGCCGTCCGCAGCGACCAGCAATTGCGCCTTTATTCTATCGCCGTTATCCAGCTGCAGTAATGTCCCGTCAGTATGTTTCGATATAACTGCGATCGAACAGCCATTGACGACAGTACAATCGGGCAGATAGGTACAGGCCTCATCCAGGCACTGTTGCAACAGCCCTTGTTCAATAATATAGCCAAGTACGGGTTCACATATCCCGGCGCTGTCAAACCGGATTTCGCCACCCGAGTTCTCGTCCCATACATGCATCTGGCTGAATTTGCCGATACGGTTGCCTGGCAGTCTCTGCCAGATATTGATGGAGGCAAGAATATTTGCAGAAGCAGGTGTAATTGCCAGCGCACGCGGGACTGTTGCTGCGACTGCATGCGCGCCAGCCCTGCCGGTATTGATAACGATACAGCGTACTCCGGAGCGACATAACAGGTTTGCCAGCGTACGTCCTGCCAACCCTCCCCCGGCAATAGCGATCTCGGTGTGGTATTCCTTCATCACAATTCCGTCACAGCATCCCGGACCAGTGCAGGCTGTCTTCCGTGCAGGCCTGTGGCCCGGCGTATGAATCGCCGTTTCAGTGCAGGCGTCATATCGAGCAGCAGCATACCCAGGTTTCTGCAGACTGCCTTTACCGGGTCGTCATTGTAAAACAGCCCTGCTACGGTATCGGTGAACCGGATTACCTGGGACTGATCATCCATTCGGGACCGGTAATAGTGTTCCAGTATGTTGTTACTGCCGGGATCCTGCCGACGTTTGACGCCGTCTATTATATGTTCGGCCAGTGCAGCAGAGTCGCGCAGGCCCAGATTAAATCCCTGCGCACCGTTCGGGTGTATCGTCTGGGCAGCATTACCAAGTAGTACGGCCCGATCAACATACTGTTTGTCAGCGTATACCAGTTTGAGCGGGTAACTCTTTCTGCTGCCGCCTTTTAGCATGCGGCCGAGACGGTTGCCAAAATCCTGTTGCAATACATCAAGATAGCCCTGTTCATCCAGACCGAGATACTGGTCCCTGCGTTCGCTGGCAACGGTATATATGCATACACACCTGCCCTCCGGCATCGGTAATAAGGCCAGCGGCCCCTGCCGGGTAAACCGCTCATATGCCGTGTTTTTGTGATCGTTCGTTGTAGTGATATTCGAGACAATTGCGGTCTGGCCGTAGTCTTTTACGGTGGCGCCTATGCCGAGTTGTTCCCGGACCCTTGAATGGGTGCCGTCAGCTGCCACCAGCAGTCTGCAGGAAATCGAATGCGATTGCTGATGGTGCCGGTAAGCCAGCTGAATATTGTTTGCCGAAGTCCTGACATCTGTGACAGCAGCAGGACAGATATAGTCTATCCCTGCCAGTGAGGCAGTCTTGCGTTGTAGTACCTTGCCTAGGTCTCTGGCAACGACCACATAACCGAGTGCCGGTAACTGCAGGTCGGATGCATGCAGATGGACCAGTCCGAACCTGCCCCTGTCACTGATATGAATATGCCTGACGGGTATGGCCTTTGCTGCCAGGTCTGGCCAGATGTCTATTGCCTTCAATATACGTTGTGAGGATAGCGACAGTGCCAGACCACGATCATCATAACTCGGTTGCTCATCTGCATCGGGCGAGACCTGCTCAATAACTGCAATCCGTAATGACTGGTTCGCGAGACTGCAGGCCAGACTGGCGCCTGCCAGACCGCCACCGACGATAGCGATGTCGTATTCATTATGCATAGTTATTAGTCGCTAGTCGCTGGTAAAATTTTTTGAGTGACATCTTATCGATGAAAACTTCCAACAATGACTATGATTCAGCATAAACGATTTAGCCAACCCGGCGCCGCCGAGGTGTGCAATAAAAAACGCGAACTTTCCGGTGTCGGGTTGGGCGTATTGTTATATTTTTTATTCACATCTATGCTTTTTCAATTTGATAAAGCAATTCGACTAAATCGGTGGCTTGCACGTTATCCCAGCGAAGATAACTATCAAGTGTGCTTTTGCCAGTGGGAGAACCGAGTACTTTTTTGCATATAATTTGATGATCTGCAGATGCCGTAACCGCAACCAATTCACCCTCTTGCAAAAAAATACGTAGAGCCTTTTAATCCATGTTTCTGGATTCGTTTTTTCCAGGTATCTACATTCTGTGTGGATATTGTTACTGGCATAGTATCTCCTGAAAAATATAACAAGTAATTAAATGTTTAAGTATATTTCTGACACAAGCGACCAGCGACCAGCGACCAGCAACTAGCGACTACCACCAGCCATCAATGCCTCAATTTCATCGACTGTTTTCGGGGCGTCCCGGCTAAGCACCTCATGCCCGTCCCTGGTTACCAGTACATCGTCCTCAATGCGCACACCGATATTTGACCACTTGCTGGAAAGCCCCTTGTGTGGCTGGAAGTACAATCCGGGTTCAATCGTAGTCACCATACCCGGTTCCAGTTTGCGCCATTCTCCTTCCAGTTTATAATCACCTACATCGTGTACATCCATGCCGAGCCAGTGGCCGGTCCTGTGCATGAAATATTTCTTGTACGCCTGTTCCTTGATCAATACTGACAGCTTGCCTTTCAATATACCAAGTGACAACAGGCCCTCGGTCAGCACAGCGACGGCGGTATCATGCGGGTCATTCCAGTGCTTGCCGGGTTTGACCTGTGCGATTGCAGCCAGGTTCGCGTCCAGCACCAGCTCATAAATCTGGCGTTGTTCCCGCGTAAACCGGCCGTTTACAGGAAAGCTACGGGAGATATCGCTTGCGTAATTGCCATATTCAGCACCGGCATCGATTAACAGCATATCGCCGTCTTTCAATTCGTCCGTATTTTCAGTGTAATGCAAGATACAACTGTTTGCGCCGCCACCGACTATGGATGGATAGGCCGGCGATCGTGCGCCGTTCGACATGAATTCATGCAGAATTTCCGCTTCAATCTGGTATTCCATCATGCCGGGCCGGCAGTGACTCATCGCACGTTTATGCGCAGTTGCGGCAATCCTGGCCGCTTTTCTCATCAATGAGATTTCATCCCGGCTCTTGAACAGTCGCATTTCATGCAGCAGGTGATTTAATGAAATGAATTCATCCGGCGATTTGACGCCGGTACGAATACGTTTACGCACCTGGTTCACCCAGCCGAGTACGCGATGATCAAACGGGGCATTATTTCCCATCGTGTAGTAAATCCGGTCACGATCTTCCAGTAATCCCGGCAGGATATCGTCCATGTCTTCAATCGGGAACGCATCATTTGCACCAAAGATGCTACAGGCACCTTCCAGTCCTGCCCTGCGGCCATTCCAGATTTCCATTTTCTCGTCACGCTCACGGCAGAACAGCACATACTCGCCGTGATGCCGGTCCGGGATCAGTATCGCGACCGCTTCAGGTTCGGAATAGCCGGTCAGATAATAAAAATCACTGTCCGGTCGAAATGAAAACTCGACGTCGCGGTTGCGTATCAATGCCGGGGCAGTTGGAATGATGGCGACGGTTTGATCGCCCATCATATCCATCAGTCGCTTGCGGCGCCGGGAATATTCTTTCTTGTCCATTAATGATAAGTCTCCGATCTGCCTGCAGATGAATCGGGCTGTTGCAGCAGATCATGAATAAGAATGGCGCCGACTCGTACATATTCAACCAGTTCGAAAAGTGCCTGTTCATCACTTTCATCAGCAATTTCACCGGCTTCTATATGACAGATCCGGGTGAAATTTTCTATCAACTCCTTGCCTTCCTCGTTTGCGAGTACAGTCCCGGAATGTTGGCCAAGGGCAAAACCGTTAAGGAAACCGTAACACCACTCGCCCCGTGCGATTACCCGGTCAGACAGCGGGGTCTCGTCATCCGGCAACAAAAGCTGGAAGTCCAGTTCGGGAGAAACCAGAAACCGCCTGGTTTCACTCAACAATATATCTATTTCTTCGTGACATTCATCCCCGAGATTATCTGCTTCTGTCTGCAGATTCAGATATTCTTCCCATATAGCGCGTTCCGGCGCCCCGGTAACACACAGATGTCCACATAAAAAGCCGTGGCAATCGTCCGCGTGAGCCGCTGCGCCGGAAAGGCGCAATAACTCGCCAAACTCACTATAATTCAGCATAATTAAACCAGGTTCTCCATCATAATCCGGTATTTTGCAGGGCAACATCATCCGGGTTCAAGTATAAAAAGTAAATCATCAATATCGGCTGTTGACCGTAATCTGGCACGGCCCTATATTGGACGCTGGGTATAACATTGAATTTTTATATTATTATTTATCTATAAAAAGATTGTTTGAATATGAATGACAAAACCAGCGAAAACATGGATCTCGCCTCACTGGAGACGCGTGTAGACGAACTCATCCGTACAGTTGACAGCCTTAAATCCGAAAACACCGCGCTACGTTCCCAACAGGAACATCTTGTTAGTGAACGCTCAAGCCTGATTGAGAAAACCGAACAGGCCAGGGCACGTATAGAATCGATGATTACCCGCCTGCGTGCGATGGAAACCCGGTCATGAGTAACAGTCCTGTAACGGTACATATACTCGACAAGGAGTATCTAATCTCTTGTGATGACAGCGAACGTGAGCAGTTACATACGGTCGCGACCTTTCTGAACCTGAAAATGAAGGAAGTAAAAGATGGCGGAAAAATTATAGGAACGGAAAGAATTGCAGTGATGGCCGCATTGAATATCGCGCATGAACTTCTTGCATACAAACGTCAGAATGCCGACTATACTAAAACCATAGACAAGACGGTTCAGCGCTTGCGCAACAAACTGGAAGAGGCATTGACCAGTAGCAAGCAACTAGAGATGCACCAGTAAACAGGGGCAGCTGTTGAACGTCTGGTCGAATGTTTAAATATGGGTATCTTCTGGACTGCGCGTAAACAGGCAAGGTAACTTGAGCCTAATTACAAAACCCGGGGGCTAATCGTGATATTGTTGTGCACGCTCGCAAGGGAAGCCTGATATATCACTCGCTGTTCCCACTTGAACTATCTGGTTCAAGTTCACGCCAGTAACGTCAGGACGGTTGATACCCTCTTCTTTTTTGTCGCTGGTGACTAGTTGCTGGTCGCTGGTAATTATTAAGCACCACCACGTTGTTTGTTCGAACAAATAAACATATCATTTATCCATAACTTCCCCTCAGACTCTGAAATATTTTGTGTTATTAACTAGTGACCAGCAACTTAATGAACTACTGGCTAATGAAGTCCGAACCCGATGTGTTCAGTATCACTGATCTGAAAAACAGGCTTGGCCGGACGGAGGCATGGGACGGTGTCCGTAATTATCAGGCCAGAAACTATATTCGCGGGATGCAGCCGGGTGATCTGGCATTTTTTTACCATTCAAGTTGTGATGTACCAGGTATTGTCGGCAGCATGACCATATCAACTGCTGCGCGTCCGGATCTGACCGCTATTGATAATAAACATATACACTTCGATCCGAACAGCCGAGCTGATAACCCGACGTGGTATCTGGTCGATGTAAAATTCAAAAAACAATTCAGGCGCATCATTACGCTGAATGAATTGCGCGAACATAAGGCCTTGAGTAAGATGAGGCTACTTCAGAAAGGGAGTCGACTTTCAATAATGCCTGTCACCGTAAAGGAATGGAACTATATACTCGGTCTGGAGTGACCTGGACCTCCCGGATGAGTTTATGAACACAGAATCTTCTCCTGTAAACGCAGTAGATGCCTATGGTGCATGGGTCGCGGAGTGCCCGTCTGACTGGAGTCATGCAGCCTTGGAGAGTGCACACCGGCAGTTGATCGATACCGTTGCAGTCATGCTGCCCGGCGCGATTGAGCCATCAGCCCGGGTGGCCTTGCAAACGGTGATGGGCTGGGGCAGTGGTGGCAACGGTGCATATGTTGCGGGCAGTTCTGCTAAATTTGTTGCCCCGTGGGCGGCCTTGGTCAACGGTACTGCGGCCCACGCGCTCGATTTTGATGATAATTTTGATCCACCGAAGGCACATGCCTCTGCGGTGCTTTATCCGGCCATACTCGCCCTTGCAGATGTACAGGGGAAATCAGGAATGGAAGTTCTGGATGCCTATATAACCGGTTTGCAGATTATGGGCCGGGTCGGTCAAGGCGTGAACCCGGTACACAGAAACCGTGGCTGGCATGCCACCGCTACCGTTGGCGTATTTGGCGCAGCAGCAGCCTGCGCTCGCCTGTTGAAACTGGATCCAAGCCAGAGCGCACATGCACTGTCACTCGCCTCGAGTATGTCATCCGGTTTCATGTCGCAGTTCGGTTCGATGGCGAAGTCGCTGCATGCAGGACTTGCAGCCAAGGGCGGTGTGCTTGCTGCGGCACTGGCGCAAAATGGTATGCAGGCAGGCAAACACACACTGGACGGCCCTACCGGTATGAATACGCTGATGGTCGGTCCGGACCGCGACGAATTACGCAAGGGACTGACCGGTGCCGAGCACGGCCAGACGCTCAGGTTTGAAACCAGGCATGTTGGTGAACCTCTACATATAACCGAGTATGGATTCCGGGTGAAACGTTTCCCCAATTGTGGCAGTGCGCACCGGGCCATGGATCTATTGCTGGAGATATTGCAGAGTAACCCGATTAATACTGACAGCATTATCTCGATCATTGTTGAGGCGCCAAAGTCGCATCTGGACAACCTGTTTTACCCTAATCCTGTCACCGGCCTTGAGGCCAAGTTCTCGATGCAATACGCACTTGCCTGTCTGCTGGTAACCGGATATTGCGGACTGCAGGACTTTACCGATGAGGCCGTGGCCAGACCGCAGTTGAGGATGTTTTTCAACAAGATCCAGCTGCGTCCTGTCGATAAGCTCGAAAGTGAGTTCCCAACCCGGCTGACTGTCCTGACTACCAATGGCAGGCAGTATCAGCTGTCGGCGAGCATGCCCAGAGGTAGTATTGCTGCGCCGTTTACGATAGCGCAGTACTGGGAGAAATATGATGCCTGTGTCAGTGGTCTGCTGGATGCCAGGCAGGCAGCCGCGCTGAAACAGGCACTGTCCGGTTTCCACAGACTGGCACTGGCCAGCGACATGAGCAGGTGTTTTGCAGTAAACTTGTCAGCATCCTAAATCAGGCCCGGGGGCGGTCAGCAAGTCCATGCAAGGTTTAACTACCCAGTACAGCGGTCTGGTGTTGGCCGCAAGAAGACCCGGCATACTCGATCCGTTAGCGAAAGCGGCCGGTGTCACGCATAAATGCATGGTACCGATCCACGGCCGCCCGATGCTGGAGAGGGTGATTGAGGCGGTGCTGCAGAGCGGCCGCTGCAAGCATGTGTATGTGTCGATCGATGAACCGCAGGTGTTGCAATCGAATGTGAAGATTGCCGGCTGGCTGGCCGATGGTTCGGTAAGTACCGTTGCTGCCCGCAGTACGCTGACTGACAGCGTGCTTGCCGCCGCCGACCATATCCCGGATGCGGGCTGGCCGATCATGATTACGACCGGTGACAATGCATTGCATACGCCGGATATTGTCCGTGATTTTATCGAAGGGGCACACAGTAATGGCGCGGATGTCTGCTGCGGTATAACGCGCGAAGAGGTGGTTGTCGCCACGTTACCCGAGGCCGCGAAGGCCTTTCACCGACTGAAGGACGGCGGTTTCTCCTCGTGTAACCTGTACTCATTGAAGGATCGCAATGCGCTGAAGACCGTTGAGGTGTTCCGTGGCGGTGGCCAGTTCGGCAAACGCCATCGGCGCATCCTGAAGGCGTTCGGCTTGATCTCATTCCTGCTTTACAAACTGAAACTGATCACGATAGACGGGATGGTGCGCCGGGTCGGCGAGGGGTTTGGGGTAAAGGTAGCGGCGGTCTTTCTGCCGTACGACTTCGGGCCGATCGACGTGGACGATCAGAACTCGTTCGAGATTTCGGAGAAGATCCTGCGCAAGCGAGAAGGGTGAGCATGCGTGAGGTGTGAGCAGTTTTTCTTTACGCCTCACCCCTCACTATGATGGATCATCCGGGTTTTACAGGACTTTCAGCAGATCCAGTGTTGGGGAAGACAAAAAAATGACAGCAGATGAAAAGAAGCAGGCGGTAGCGAAAGCGGCGCTTGAGTATATTGAGGACAATATGATCGTCGGTGTTGGCACCGGCAGTACGGTGAACCATTTCATTAATTATCTGGCGACAATCAAGCACCGGATTGAAGGTGGGGTGTCGAGTTCAAAGGCATCAGAAGATCTGATGCGCAAGCACCATATACCCGTGATTGATCTTAATAGTGTTGATGAATTGCCGATTTATGTCGATGGAGCAGATGAATCAACCCGCCATCTGCAACTGATCAAGGGCGGTGGAGGCGCGCTGACCAGGGAAAAGATAGTCGCAGCGGTCAGCAAGACCTTTGTTTGTATTGTGGATGATTCAAAGCTGGTTGATACGCTCGGTAAATTTCCGCTGCCGGTTGAGGTCATCCCGATGGCACGCAGCCATGTCGCCCGCAGTATCGCCAGACTTGGCGGGAAACCGGTTTTGCGTACAGGATTTGTGACCGACAACGGCAATATTATTCTTGATGTTCATAACCTTAGCATATTGAATCCGGCCGAGCTGGAACAGCAACTGGACCAGATTACCGGTGTGGTTACCAATGGTCTGTTCGCGAGACGACCGGCTGATGTCTTGCTGATTGCGGATAATCAGACAGTCAGTACGTTACGCAGGTGATTCAGTCTGGTAGTAGCAATGCAAATATTATATATTACAAATGGTCTGATAATAAATTATTAGGATTCATAAACTTATAATAATCAATCTGCACCCACGAGGGTAAGTTATGATTTTTTACATTGTCTATATTGCGTCCATTATTGTGCTGGTATTGCATTTCACCGGATTTCTCGCCAGGCGTAATATGGATTGGGCTGTCCTCGCTGCAGCGGTAGCGCTTTTTGCAATCAATATTCTCGACTACCTCGCCATACTCTGATTAATCTCCCATTACCCAGGTGATCGGCCTTGTGCAACGGGTCAGTCAAGCCCGTGTAGACGTCCAGCAACAAACCATCGCCACTATCCAGCAAGGGATCTGTACACTTGTCGGTATAGAAAAACAGGACACCGCGACCAAAGCGGATAGGTTGCTGGAGCGTATGCTGGGATACCGTATATTCGCAGATGCGGGGGGCAAGATGAACCTGAGCCTGACGGAGATACAGGGCGAATTGTTGCTGGTGCCACAGTTTACCCTGCCAGCAGATACGACCAGGGGTATGCGCCCCAGCTTCAGTGCAGCACACCTGCTGGTCTCGGGGAACAGCTGTTTCAGTACATGCTGGAACAGGCCAGGTTGAAATACGGCAAGGTCTGTGCCGGCCAGTTCGGTGCCAATATGCAGGTACACCTGGTCAATGACGGGCCGGTCACTTTCTGCCTAAGTGTGTGAGGAGTCGCTGGTCGCTCGTTGCTAGCAGACTGTCGGATTTAGCTTTTATTTTAGCGTAACCCATTGTTTACAATGTTATTAATTTTTGAGTGTGAAATTCATGTTTCTTTATAAATCAATAAGTTATAGTTTAAACCCGACAGGCTGCTAGTCGCTCGTAATCTTCAACCAATCTTGCGGTATTAAAAATTGCTCATACAGCCTGGCCTCTTCAGAGCCGGGATCAGGTTGCCAGTTATATTCCCATTTGACCAGCGGCGGCATAGACATCAATATCGATTCGGTACGGCCACCAGTCTGCAGGCCGAACAGGGTCCCACGGTCATATACGAGGTTATATTCGACGTACCTGCCGCGACGATATAACTGGAATGACCGTTGCCTGTCACCGTAAACGGTATGCATGCGTTTCTCGACGATCGGGACATAGGCCTGCAGGTAACTGTCTCCGACGCTTTTTATAAAGTCAAAGCATCGCTCAAACCCCCATTCATTCAGATCATCAAAAAACAGTCCACCTATACCACGTTGTTCCTGGCGATGACGCAGGTAGAAATATTCATCACACCAGCGTTTGAACCTGGGATAGACCTGCTCACCATACGGTTTGCATGCGCCGTAGGCAGTCCTGTGCCAGTGTTCTGCATCCTCGGTAAAACCATAATAAGGGGTCAGATCATAGCCACCGCCAAACCACCAGATGGCTTGCTCCCCGTCTTTTTCGGCTATAAAACAGCGCACATTCATATGCGACGTCGGTACATACGGATTTAACGGGTGGATAACCACAGAAACACCCATTGCCTGAAAACTTCTGCCTGCCAGGTCAGGTCGCTTCGCGGTGGCAGAGGCGGGCAGTTCTGTACCGAATACGTGGGAAAATGCCACTCCGCCGCGTTCAAATACCTTACCGTTCGACAGAATACGGGTGCGACCTCCGCCTCCAGCTTCGCGCTCCCAGCAATCATCCTGAAACAGTTCGTTTGCGTCCAGTTGTTCCAGCCCTGTGCAGATCCGATTCTGTAAGTCGAGCAGATACTCCTTCACCTGGTCAATATTGAAACTGGCTTCAGCCGCGACAGGTTTTTTCATATTTAATTTCGGGTCCATGTTGTGCCGATAATACCATTTACTGCATCATATGTTATTGTAACCAATCTGGAATTATGCGGATATTGATCTATGTCAAACAAACGAACTGCTGTGGTAAAACGCGAAACCAAAGAGACCAGTATATCAGTTGAGGTGAATCTGGACGGGACCGGCAAGGCACAACTGAAAATCGGCGTCCCATTTCTCGAGCATATGCTCGATCAGATTGCCCGGCACGGTATGCTGGATCTGACCATCGATGCAACCGGCGATCTGTCGATTGATGCACATCATACCGTTGAGGATGTCGGAATTACCCTGGGTCAGGCGGTTGCCAGGGCGCTCGGTGACAAGCAGGGTATTGTCCGCTATGGCCATGCCTATGTGCCGCTGGACGAGGCCCTGTCGCGTGTGGTGCTTGATTGTTCAGGCCGACCCGGTATTGAATATCTGGTCGACTATCCGCGCGCACGGGTTGGAGATTTTGATATTGATCTGATATACGAGTTTTTCCAGGGATTTGTCAATCATGCACAGGTCACCCTGCACATAGATAATATCCGTGGCCGTAATGCGCACCACATTGCCGAGACCATTTTCAAGGCATTTGGCAGGGCCTTGCGTATGGCTATCGAACCTGATCCACGTATGCAAGGAATCATGCCGTCCACAAAAGGCTCACTGTAACCCCAGACCCAGACCGTTATGAAATCAGTAGCTGTGATTGACTATGGCGCAAGTAACTTGCGCTCGGTAGTCAAGGCACTTGAACATGTCTCTGCAGGTAAGCACCGGATTACCGTTTGTACTACGGCGGAACAGATACGCAAGGCAGACCGGATTATTTTTCCAGGACAGGGTGCAATCAGACAATGCATGGATTCGCTTAAACAAAGAAACCTGGTTGAGCCACTGGTCGAATCGTTACAAATCAAGCCGTTTCTCGGTTTGTGCCTCGGCTTGCAATCGTTGCTGGAATACAGCGACGAAGACAATGGTACGCACGGTCTCGGTGTGATTCCGGGCAAGGTCGTGAAATTTCCCGGGCAGAAAACCGATGCGCACGGCAACCGGTTCAAGATACCTCATATGGGGTGGAATAATGTTATCCAGAACCAGCCGCACCCATTATGGAAAGGCATCCCTTCAGGAGAACGGTTTTATTTTGTGCATAGCTATTATGTAATACCGGCCGAGCCTGCAGTCACTGCCGGGACCACGTCATACATAGTGGATTTTACCAGCGCTATAGCCAGGGATAATCTGTTTGCGGTGCAGTTTCACCCTGAAAAGAGTCAGCGTGCAGGATTAAAGTTGTTGTCGAATTTTCTGGCCTGGTGACTCAGAACCCGTCTGAACACGCGGCCTTGTTAATGTGGTGTTCCAGCGCAGAGTTCCGGGACAGGCCCAAATAAAAAAGGCCGTTATATTTAACGGCCTTTTCGACAACGGGTACTGCGGAAAATAACGGTCAGGCTACTGCATCCTTCAGTGCTTTAAGCGCTGTTGCCTTCACACTGGTTGTCGCCGGTTTGGCCTTGATCATGATCTCCTCGCCGGTAAACGGATTGGTGCCTTTTCTGGCTTCACGGGCAGGTTTGATTATCCTTCTTAACTTGATACCCAGCGCGGGCACGGAAAATTCCCCTGAACCGCCTTTCTTCAAATGTGCATGGGCAAGTGCAGCGAGGCCATCAAGCACAGCGGTCACTTCTTTTTTCGAGACTCCGGTCTGGTCAGCGAGGCTGCTCAAGATCTGGGTTTTTGTTTGTTTTGTAGAAACTGTCTTAGCCATTTTATCTCCTCATGATTTTTATCAAAATAAAAATTATTATTAAATTCCAGTGTTATCTATGGTGATGCTGTGTCAGGTCAACTGCGATTAAATATCCCCAAGGGCGGCAATTATGCTATGGAAACCAGTTAAATCCAAATTTTATAGCGTAATTACCGCATATTTCTCACAAAATATATCAAGGCCCGTCCTGCAGGCGGGCATGGAAATATCAGGTATTGCTTGAGGTATGAATCCCTAAGTTTCTTATTTTTAAACCTTTTATCAGGTCTCTCTGGCTATGGCACGGTAGCCAATATCGTCACGGTAGAACATGCCGTCCCAGTGGATTTTATCAATTGCGGACAGGGCAGCCTGTTGTGCAAGCGTCACATTTTCGCCCAGCGCGGTAACGCATACCACCCGCCCACCCGACGTTACTATGGTATTGCCTTGCCCGGAGGTACCCGCATGAAAAACTTTAATGTCCTCACCGAAACGGGTTTCCAGTCCGGATATAAGGTCCCCGCTACGGGGCTTATCCGGGTAGCCTGCAGCCGCAGCAACGATGCCCAGGGCTGGTCGTTTATCCCAGGTTGCGGTAGCCTGATCCAGTTTGCCTGCAAGGGCCAGCAGGCATAATCCGGCGAGATCACTTTGCAGTCGCATCATGACAGGCTGGGTTTCCGGATCACCAAACCTGCAGTTGTACTCAAGCACTCGTATCTTGCCATCTGGCGAAATCATCAATCCGGCATATAAAAAACCTGTATAGGTCCTGCCTTCCATCTTCATACCAGCGACGGTAGGCCGGATTACCTCAGCCATGACCCGTTCATGCATTTTAGCTGTGATTACCGGCGCAGGCGAATAGGCCCCCATCCCGCCGGTATTGGGGCCGCAGTCACCACTGTCACGTGCCTTGTGGTCCTGCGAGCTTGCCATTGGCAGGATATTCTCGCCATCACACATGACAATAAAACTGGCCTCTTCACCCGTCAGGAATTCCTCAATGACGACACGGTGGCCTGCATCACCGAATTTATTCGCTTGCAACATATCGGTGACGGCATCCACTGCCTGGCCCGGATGGGTAGCTATTATGACGCCCTTGCCTGCGGCCAGGCCATCAGCCTTGATGACCAGTGGTAGCTGCCGGGTGTTTATATATGCGAGCGCCTTATCCAGATCGGTGAAGACTGCATAATCGGCGGTGGGAATATTATGACGTCTCAGAAAGTCCTTTGTGAATGATTTGGATGCCTCCAGGATTGCTGCATTTCTGCTGGGTCCAAAACAGGGCAATCCGGCAGCGGCAAATGCATCAACTATACCTGCAACCAGCGGTCCTTCCGGGCCGATGATGGTCAGGGCGATATTGTTCTGTTTTGCAAAACTGATTAGCGCGGCAGTATCATCAGCGGCAATCGGGACATTATTGACCTTAGGTTCATTGGCTGTACCGGCATTGCCCGGTGCGACATACACGGTTGCAACCTTTGCAGACTGGGCCACCTTCCAGGCCAGCGCATGTTCGCGTCCGCCACCACCTACGATCAGCACTTTCATGATTGTGTAGATTGAAAGTCAATTCGTGGAAAATAACCGGGTTCTAACGAATCCCGAGTCCCAAGTCCCGTGCTGGCAATTGCTCCTGCATTGCCAGTATTTCCGCCATCCATGGCGGTCAGTCCTGAATCCCGCTCAACCAGCGACCAGCGACCAGCGACTAGCGACATATCAGTGCCTGAAATGCCGCATGCCGGTAAACACCATAGCCATACCGTGTTCATCTGCAGCCGCTATGACTTCTTCATCCCTGACCGAACCGCCGGGCTGAATAACTGCAGCGATACCAACTTTAGCAGCTGAATCGATACCGTCCCGGAACGGGAAGAAGGCATCTGAGGCCATTACCGAGCCTTTAACTTCCAGCCCGCCATCGTCTGCCTTGATTGCCGCAATTCGTGCGCTGTAGACACGGCTCATCTGGCCGGCACCGATACCGATGGTCTGCCGGTCTTTCGCGTAGATTATCGCATTTGATTTTACATACTTGACAACATGCCAGGCAAACAACAGGTCGGTTAATTCCTTGTCTGTCGGTTTTCGACGGGTCACAACTCTCAGGTCGTTCGGGCCGACTATGCCGGTGTCACTGTCCTGTATCAATATACCGCCGCTGACCCGTTTCAGTTCCAGATTTCTTACCAATGTTTCACGGTAGCCGTTGACCAGGATGCGGACGTTCTGTTTGCCGGCCGTCACGCCCAGTGCCATCTCATCTATCTCCGGTGCAATGATCACCTCGACAAATTGCCGATCAATTATCGCCCTGGCGGTAGCGGCATCGAGTTTTCTGTTAAAGGCGATGATCCCGCCGAACGCTGAAACCGGATCAGTCTGGTAGGCCTTCTCATACGCCTGAAGGATAGTATCTGATTCTGCGACTCCACAGGGGTTGGCGTGTTTGACTATGACGCATGCAGGCCCGCTAAATCCCAGCACGCATTCCAGCGCCGCGTCCGTATCCGCGATATTATTGTAGGATAGTTCCTTGCCCTGCAGTTGTTTTGCGCTGGCCAGTGTCCCGGCAGGACTGTTGTGCTCCCGGTAGAATGCTGCAGTCTGATGCGGATTTTCACCGTAACGTAAATCCTGCGCCTTTTTAAACTGCATCGTATAGGTATCCGGGTAATCCTGATAACCGCCTGCACTGGATATGCTGCCCAGATAATTTGATACAGCTGCATCATAATTTGCCGTATGTGCGAATACCTTTTTTGCCAGACTAAACCTGGTGGCGTCACTCAAGCTGCAATTATTGTCCCTGAGTTCAGCCAGAACCCCGGCATAGTCTGCCGTATCGACGACCACACCAACCCAGGCATGGTTTTTTGCGGCTGCACGGAGCATGGTGGGTCCGCCGATGTCGATATTTTCTATCGCCTCTTCCAGCGTGCAGTCCGGTCTGCTCACGGTTGCCTCAAACGGATACAGATTGACCACGACCAGATCGATCGGCTCTATACCATGTTTATGCATGACCGCATCGTCCTGGCCACGTCGTCCCAGCAGGCCACCATGTATCTTCGGATGCAGGGTCTTGACCCTGCCGTCCATAATCTCGGGAAAGCCGGTATAGTCAGACACATCCGTTACGGCTATACCCTGCTTCTGTAATAGACTGGCGGTCCCACCGGTTGATAATATCGTGATGCCAAGTTTGTGCAGCTCCTTGCAAAATTCAATCACACCGGTTTTGTTTGAGACACTGACGAGCGCACGTTTGACTACAGACATTTAACTGACTACCTCTGACCTGGACCTGATGATTTTATTAAGGATTATATATGTAACTTTCACATATCATATTTGCTGAGGCGGTTTTGGAATGTGCCCCGGTTCAGGCCCAACATTGCGGCCGCCCGGGAAACATTGCCACCAGTGTAATCAAGTACGGTTTCAAACAACGGTTTTTCGATCTGCGACAGGATCAACTCGTACAGATCAGTTGGCGGATGGCCGTCCATGTCCCGGAAATACTTTTCCATGACTTCTTTTACATGTATTCCCAGACTGCTGGAGCAATTGCCCTGGCTTTTCTGAGGTCTGGCCTTTTTCCTGTGTTTTGCCGATATCATGCCGCCATTTTCCCGTGTATGTTCGCTTCCTGCTGGAAGAAAGCTGCCACCAGTTGCAGCTGTTTGCTACAATTGTCTGTCGTGTTAATCAAGGTCTGGAATAGTCCAAATCCTGGCAACTGTGCGCAGAACCAGCCGATATGTTTGCGGGCGATACGGACCCCGGTAGATTCACCATAAAAATGATACATATTTTCAAGATGGGCAAGCAGGGTCTTGCCGATTTCAGCCCTGTCGGGTTGCGGCGCATGCATACCTGATTCCAGATAAATGTTAATCCGGGAAAATATCCAGGGGTCGCCCAGCGCGGCGCGACCTATCATCACACCATCCGCACCGGTATAGTGCAAAACCCTGGCCGCTGCTTCTGCCGAGTCTATGTCACCATTGGCAATGACCGGGATGTTGATCCATGATTTTATTTCAGCAACGGTATCGTGCTCCGCGGCACCATTAAATTTGCAGGCACGGGTGCGCCCATGTACCGCCAGTAGCTGTATGCCTGACTCTACAGCAATCCTGGCAATATTGACTGCATTTTTGTTGTTCTGGTCCCAGCCCGTGCGGATTTTCAGTGTAACCGGCACACATGCTGCGGCGACAACACTTTCCAGTATGCGGGCCACGAGTTGTTCGTCTCGCAGCAGTGACGATCCTGCCATCAGGTTACAGACTTTCTTTGCAGGGCACCCCATGTTGATATCAATGACCTCAGCCCCACGCTGTACGTTGTAAATTGCTGCCTCTGCCAGCATGGCCGGATCAGCCCCTGCTATCTGTACAATACGGGGAGATTCATCGTCGATAATGTCCATGCGAAACTGTGACTTTTTGCTGCTATACACTGCGGGATTCGAACTGGTCATTTCTGACACACAGGCGTGAGCGCCCATGCTCCGGCAAAGTTTCCGGAAAGGCTTGTCTGTAATCCCGGCCATAGGCGCCAGGAAAATTTTCTTGTGAGCAGAGTCAGAAATAAAGTTATCCTCACCGCTTCTTGTAAATCATGTGGCGGCGTTTAGACAGACAATCATAACGGGGAATAGAATCTGTGAAAAGCGCTGCTTTAGCTAAACCTGGCGCTGTTCAATTACAGGACTGAAACTATCAGAACAGATATGCGGCTTAACTGCTTCTAACGATTAAATATTATGCTTATATAAAACCCCGTTAAGGACGCGAGGATCAGAAAAATCCAAACTCAAAACCGACTGTGCTCTCAATCGTATCCGCTAATTCGAGCACCAGGTGTAGCGGAACATGTGGACTGAAACCCTCATCTATCGATATTTCAGGGTCGAGATATTCGGAGGCCTGCAGGCGACGATAACCGGTTATCGCACCATTATTGTCAAACAAGGTGAACTGTATGCCTGGATATGGCTGGGTCTGGTTCGACTGGTTCTCAATCGTAATATTGACCAACAGCGCATCGTTGTAGCGGGGATGGTCCCGTACATCACGGTTCACCAGTATTATCGAGGCCAAATCGCGCTCGCGTATCAGGTCACATTGCCAGCGTTCACATAGTTGTCTGGCCATTGGTACCAATTCGGGGTAGCGGGACAATAGCCGATCGCGGTTAAACCAGCTGCCCTGCGTCGCAATGACAAGTAGCAGCAAGAAAACCCCGAATGACCACAGTAGGGTCGCGATACGGGAGCCTGGCCTTGGGACAGGTTCCAGCAGTTCAAGGGCAAAATCGTCTTGCTTGTCCACAACGACTTTATTCAGGCTGCCGGATGCAGCTTGTGCCTTACTGTCGCGATTATAATTGCCTGCAGTGGTCGGGATTTCAAACTGGGGCTCTTCCTGAAGACCGGTCCCGGGGGAGGATTTTTTTTGCGTATCAGGATTATTTGCCGGTAACGGGCGGTCATACAAGCGATCCAGCGCGTTGAATTGTTCTCCACAAAAGCCGCATTGGACCAGGCCTTTGGCCGCAGACAACTGCTGTGCATAGATACGGAATTGTCTTTGGCAGGAGGGGCAGGCTGTTATCATGGTACGGTAGCTTCAGGCCGCCTTGCGTGTACCGGTCAGCATGGCCCACTCATTCCGGAACACAGGTTGATTCATCTCAAACCAGCGTGAGTATGTCTGTAGACAGAGATCCGTCTGGGTAGACAATATGCCCGACAGGACCAGCCTGCCACCTTCAACCAGTAACGAGCTGAGTGTGGTCGACAGGGTAATCAGCGGATTCAGCAGGATGTTTGCAATCACGATATCTGCCGGTTGCATCAGCATGTCTGCCGGCAATGCCGTGACAATCCGGGACTCGAGACCATTATTGCGTGCATTGCTGTTGGTTGCCAGCAGCGCCTGCGATTCGATATCTACTG
The DNA here is from genome assembly GCA_038922895.1 of Gammaproteobacteria bacterium. GTDB lineage: Bacteria > Pseudomonadota > Gammaproteobacteria > Eutrophobiales > Eutrophobiaceae > Eutrophobius. The sequence continues at coordinate 3,227 of JBCKWF010000012.1, read as the reverse complement.
CATATACGCTACTGGCACCCAGTTTTGCGGCAGCGAGCCCGAGGATGCCCGAACCGCAACCGTAATCAATTACACGTTTGCCTTGAATATCATTCGTCGCAAGCCATTCCAGACAGAGCGCGGTCGTTGCATGACTGCCGGTACCAAATGCGAGGCCTGGATCCAGTTCTATTATATATGCGATACCTTCAGGTCTGGCGAGCCAGCTTGGACAAATGCAAAGCTTGTCACCGAAGATCATCGGGGCAAAACCAGGTTTATGATTTTCGATCCAGTTGCTGTCTTGCAGCAGTTCGATCCGGCAATCAACAATGTTTTCCGTACCAAGTCTGTTGCGGACACAGGCAACCAGTATATCCATGTCGATATCCTGATTGAACAATGCCGAGACTGCCGTCTGCTTCCAGAACCTGTCCACCACAGATTCATCGCCAAATATCGGTTCACTGGTTGCCGGGGTATAACTGACGGAAAGCGCATCAAATTTTTCCAGCAATTCACCCAGATCCTCAAGATATTGCGGGTAACTGGTTAGGGTAAGTCTGAACCAGGACACAGCCTGAGGATTATTTGAGTCCAAGCTTTTTTTCAAGATAGTGGATATTCGTACCGCCGGCGATGAAAGCGGCATCATTCATCAGGTTTCTATGCAAGGGTATATTGGTCTTGATACCGTCAATCACAATTTCAGACAAGGCCATAGACATACGCCTGATAGCCAGTTCTCGCGTTTCTCCATGCGCAATCAGTTTCCCTATTAACGAATCATAATGCGGGGGAACCGTATAGCCCTGATATATATGCGTATCAACCCGGATGCCCGGACCACCAGGCGGATGATAATGGTTGATCACGCCCGGACACGGTATGAACTTCTCCGGATCCTCGGCATTAATCCGGCATTCAATCGCGTGCCCGCGCATATGAATGTCCTGTTGTTTATACGATAAGCTTTCGCCTGCAGCGACCCGTAGTTGTTCCTTGACGATATCGACGCCGGTAATGAGTTCAGTGATTGGATGTTCAACTTGTACCCGCGTATTCATTTCGATAAAGTAGAAATTGTCATTTTCGAACAGAAACTCGAATGTTCCCGCGCTGACATACCCGATTTTCCTGCAGGCCTCGACACATTGGTCGCTGACCTTGCGCCGTAACTTCTCCTTGATATGCGGTGCAGGTGCTTCCTCAAGGATTTTCTGGTTGCGCCTCTGCATGGAACAATCGCGATCACCAAGATGTATAATGTTTCCGTGTTTATCTGCAAGTACCTGGATTTCAATGTGACGCGGATTTTCCAGGTACTTTTCCATGTAAATCGTATCGTCATTAAATGCAGCTGCGGCCTCAGACCGGGTTAGTGATACTGCATTGCGAAGTGCAGCCTCACTGTGTACCACGCGCATGCCCCTGCCGCCGCCGCCGCCGGATGCCTTGATGATGACAGGATAACCAATTTCCCTTGCGGTCCTGCCACATTCAACCGGATCATCAGTGATCGGTCCGTTCGAACCCGGAACGCAGGGAACGCCGGATTCCAGCATGACATTCCTTGCGGAAATCTTGCTGCCCATCAGACGTATGGTTTCAGAACGCGGACCAATAAACACAAACCCGCTTTTTTCCACCCTTTCGGCAAAGTCCGCATTTTCGGACAGGAAACCATAGCCCGGATGGATTGCCACAGCATCGGTTACTTCTGCAGCGCTGATCACAGCAGGAATATTCATGTAACTTTCAAGCGAATTGGCCGGGCCGATACAGACGGCTTCATCAGCAAGGAGTACATGTTTCTGGTTTCTGTCGACTTCGGAAAACACGGCAACTGTTTTGATTCCGAGTTCATGGCAGGCGCGCAATATCCGCAAGGCAATTTCACCACGATTGGCGATGACTACTTTTTTAAGCATACAGGCTGGATCCGGGAATGTTAGCTAAGGCGGTTATTACGGCTGTCTGTCATGACTTCCGGATCAGGAATAATGCTTGTCCGTATTCTACCGGCGCACCGTTTTCGACCAGAATCTTGCTTACGATACCATCCGCGTCAGATTCGATCTGGTTCATGATCTTCATTGCCTCGATGATACACACAATATCACCGGTTTTAATCTCCTTGCCCGTTTCGGTAAACACCGGTTTGTCCGGCGAAGGGGACATATAAAATATTCCGACCATCGGGGAACGGATGATATGACCATCCAGTTCCACGGGTTGACCTGTGGAAGCAGGCTTATTCGTATCATCTGTCCTTGCAGTACTGCCGGGACCTGTTACCGGCATCTGCACATATGTCTGCGGAGGTCCTGTCATTGAGCTGTGGCGGCTGATCCGCACGGATTCCTCCCCCTCGTGTATCTCAATCTCTGAAATCTTCGATTCCTCGAGCATCTCGATCAATTTTTTAACCTTGCGGATGTCCACTCGTTAACTCCCCTTAAGTCTCTGGTGTACGGCCTTTAATGCGTACAGATATCCCGACGGTCCGAGACCGCTGATGACACCGACTGCAACATCAGACAGATAGGAATGCTGGCGGAAGGATTCCCGCGCAAATACATTCGACAGATGTACTTCAATGAATGGTATAGCGACACCCAGCAGGGCATCCCGTAGTGCAATACTGGTATGGGTATAGCCGCCGGGATTGATGATAATAAAGGCGATGCCCTGGTCCCGGGCCAGATGGATCCTGTTGATCAGTTCATGTTCTGCATTACTCTGGAAATGTTCGAGACGATGTCCGAGCACCTTTGCCTCGGAATCCAGCATCTGGATAAGCTGTTCCAGCGTGGTTGAGCCATAAACCTCAGGTTCACGTGTGCCCAGCAGATTAAGGTTAGGGCCGTTTAAAACCAGCACGGATGCCATTAATTTACCCCGATAGTGATATTGACTATAGATAGTGTATGGAGTTTGCTGCTAATGGGATCATATTAGCAGAATTTCGACGAAATACGATAGAATTTATTGCGATAGGGGAATTACAATAATGTGCTTATGACAGCCTCGACCTCCGTACCGGTGACAGGCCCGGCCTTAACAAACACAATGTTCCCGCTACGATCGATGATGGCCGTATACGGCAGTGCACCAATGGTATTGCCGTAGCCTTCAGCAATCTGGATCACAGTCTCTTCCCCCGCCAACACAGGATAGTTCATCTTGTATTCGCGGATGAAATCCCCTAGTTCATCCGGCTTTTGCAGGGCAATGCCGATGATCTG
>JBCKWF010000011.1:0-30266 GCA_038922895.1 Gammaproteobacteria bacterium | reverse complement strand
TACATATTGGGGAACTTGAGTGCTTCCCATCGATCAGATCGTTTGATTACAAACCTTACGATAAAGGAGAGCACTCAAGATGAACAGTAGTATAGATAAAATGCCACGTCCTGTCCGCCGACGTTTGAAACAGGTGGTCAGAAAATCCAAAGACATCAACCATTCTCGCCGCGCCAATGCCTTACTATTGCTATGGGAAGGTCATAGCAAAAGCCAGGTGGCGGGCACCCTTCAAGCCGCTCGCTCAAGCGTAGATGATTGGCTCCGTCGCTATGAGATGGCTGGCGAAGCGGGGCTCATCCCAGAACGTCCAGGGTCACCGGAGAGAACGGTGAATGACACACTGCGCCGCCGCTTGGCAGAACTCGTAGGGGAACAACCGTCGGCATACGGTTACCCTCGTTCCCGCTGGAGCAGCGAGCTGTTGGCGATACAGTTAAAAGAAGAGTTAGGCGTGGCCATTCACGCCTCGACAGTACGCCGCTTGTTACCAAAACTATCCATCTGCTGGAATCGCGCTTGTCCAACGCTGTGCATCAAAGACCCACAAAAAGACCGTAAAATGCGGGCCATTCGTCGTGCCTTGAACCAGGCGGAGGCTGAACAACCGGTTTTTTATGTGGATGAAGCCGATGTTGATTTAAATCCACGTATCGGCTCCGCCTGGATGCCCAAGGGAAAGCAAACCGCTATCCCGACACCCGGCAAGAACCAGAAACGTTATCTCGCCGGGGCGCTCCACAGCGAGACGGGGCAAGTTGTCTGGGTGGAAGGTGAGAAGAAAAATACCTTTTTGTTCATCCGTCTTTTGGCCGCACTAAGAAAAGCCTATCGCCGCGCCAAACGCCTCATTCTGATTGTGGACAATTATATTATTCATAAAAGTCACATTGCCCGATGTTTCCTCCGTCATAATCGGAAATTCAAACTCCTGTTTCAACCGGTATATCACCCTTAGGGTAAACAAAATAGAGCTCTTATGGAAACAGCTTCACGATAATGTGACACGCAATCACCGTCACAATACTATCAATCAGTTAATGGCCGCTGTACGATACTTTATGATACATGTTTCCCCTTACCCGGGGAGCTATGTGGCTATTCTAAAATCTTGATATGTAGGGAGAATAGGATCAGCTATTTAGTCCAGCCAAATTGCGTATGATCCAATTTGAATCCACCCAATGATATTTATGCGACATGAATTTGCTCGTTCAGCAAAACCACAGGTCAGAGTACAGAGATAAAAAATTGTGTGATAATAAATTGTGAGATATTATTCATACCAGTGTGGGGACAGTGGTATTCTGGATTTAAATTCCAATTTTTATAATTTCAGCTAAGGATCGTTATGTTGAGAAAGATGTGCCTTCTGTCGCAGCTGACCTGCATGTTACTGGTCTGGGCTACGGTGGCAGTGCCAGCGCAATGTGCGACGGTGACCCTTGAAGAATCCGTCACGCTGGCTCTTGAGCACTATCCTGCCGTGCGTGCCGCGGAGGCGATGACCCAGGTGTCCGCGGCTGGAGTTGACCTCTCGCGCACAAGCTACCTGCCACGGGCCGAACTATTGTGGCAGATGAATCGCGCAACACGAAATAACATCCTGGGGACGCTGATGCCCCAGCCCGTCGTCTCCGGCATCTCTGGCCCGGTTGGCGTCGATGGAACGCCGTCCGTGTGGAATAGCGCTACGGGTTTGCTCGTCGCTTGGGAACCGTTCGACTTCGGGTTGCGCGCGGCGAACGTCGAATCGGCTGAATCTGCGTTACGGCGCGCGTCGGCCTCTGCCAACCTCACCCGTCTTCAGGTGGCCACAGCTGCTGCGGACGCCTTCCTCACCGTGGTCGCGGCGGAGCTGACCCGGCGTGCAGCGGAAGCGGCGGTCGTGCGCGCCCGCATCTTCCATGAGGTAGTGGTTGCACGGGTCAATGCTGGTTTGCGACCGGGAGTCGATGCCCAGCGGGCCCGGGCCGAACTTGCTGTGGCAGAGACCCAGCGGATCGCAGTCGAGACGAACGACCGTATTGCCCGGATCGTGCTTGCACAGTACACCGGACTTGAGGCAGATACGGTCAACGTGAATCCCGGGCCACTGGTCAGCATCCAGGAGTCGCCGCCAGCCGGAAGTGGCCCCGCAATGGGGCTAGGTACACTGGTGAGTCCGGCCGCTCCGTATGCCGTCGAAGCGCACCCGCAGGCTCTCGAACAGGATGCGGCCGTCCATGAGGCCCGGGCACAACTGCGCGGCCTTGAGCGCACCTATTCTCCTCGTTTCAACATTCTCTTCAGCACGTTCGCACGAGGCACCGGCTGGCTGTCGAATGATGAAGTTCAGTCCGGCTTAGGCGCCCTGCGCCCCGACGTCAGCAACTGGGCCATCGGGCTAAATGTCACATTTCCGCTGCTGGATTGGCCGGCGGTGCAAGCACGGAAGTCAGCGGGACGATCGCGTCAGGTAGCCGAGACGGCCCGTTACTCGAAGGTCGTCGAGGACCTTGAGGCGCAGATGGGTCGCGCGCAGGCCTTCCTGGATGGGGCGCAACGGACGGCAGCCAACACGCCGATCCAACTCGAGGCGGCGCGGGCCACCGAGCAACAGGCCACGGCGCGTTATCAGTCGGGACTCTCGAGCATCGTCGAGGTGGCGGACGCGCAGCGGCTTCTCACGCAGGCCGAAATCGACGATGCGATCGCCAAGCTCAATATCTGGCGAGGGTTGTTGTTACAGGCTAGCGTGCAGGGGGATATCGAGCCATTCCTGCGGCGTGTGCGGCCGTAGAGCGTATTCCAGGATTTAAGGCACATGGCTTATGCAATTCAGACAAGAAGCGCAGGCCGTGTTGAGCTGTGAGCCGTGCACGGGTTCGAAGCGATAAGCCTTATGTCGATCACCAGAAGGAGATAAGTTCATGTGGCTCGTTCGATTAGCATTGCAGCGTCCTGTCACGGTCCTCGTCGCCGTGCTGACGATCACGCTTGCCTCGGTGCTCGCGCTCACGCGGATGCCGATCGACATCTTCCCCCAAGAGTTGGGCGAACCAGCGATCTATGTCGCCCAGCCGTACGGCGGTATGGACCCATTGCAGATGGAGGCGTTCCTTACCTATTTCTACGAGTACCACTTCCTCTACATCACCGGCATCCAGCGCGTCGAGTCCAAGAGTATCCAGAACGCGGCGCTCATCAAGCTTGTCTTTCACGTCGGCACGGACATGGCCGACGCGATGGCGCAGACGGTCGCCTACGTGAACCGGTCGCGTTCGATGATGCCCGCTGGTGCGGTGCCGCCGTTTATCATGCGCTACGACGCCAGCAGCGTCCCGGTCGGACAGCTCGTCTTTTCGAGTCCGACGCGCGGGCCTGGTGAGATGCAGGACATCGCGCTGAACTTCGTCCGGCCGGTCCTGGCGACAATTCCCGGCGTCTCGGCGCCGCCGCCCTTCGGCGGCAACGCCCGCACGCTCGTCCTCCGGCTTGATCCCGACAGGATGCGAGCGTACCGCATCACGCCGGAGGAGACCGTGGCGGCGATGCGGGGCGGCTCGTCGATCGTGCCCTCCGGCAACGTGCGAACGGGCGACCTCAACCGCATCGCGACGAACAACGCCACGCTCGGTGAGGACTATGCGGAACTGCTCGATACGCCGATCCGGACGGGCACCGGGCCGAACCCGACCGTCTACCTCCGCGACATCGCGACCATGGAGGACAGCACGGACATCATCGTCGGCTATGCGCACGTCAACGGGCGCCGCACGGTGTACATTCCCGTTACAAAGCGGGCGGACATCTCGACCCTCGAACTGGTCCGAAATATCCGGGCGTCCCTGCCCGCCATGCAGGCCGTGGCGCCGGAGGATGTGAAGATCGAGTTTGCCTTCGACCAGTCCCGATATGTGGCGAACTCCATCAGAACCCTGATCGGCGAGGGCCTGCTCGGGGCACTCTTTGCTGGACTGGCAGTTCTGCTTTTTCTACGGGATTTTCGGAGTGCATTGATCGTCATCACGACCATTCCGTGTGCGCTCCTCACCGCCATCGTCTGCTTGTGGGCTGCCGGACAGACGATCAACATCATGACACTCGGCGGCCTGGCCTTGAGCGTCGGCATTCTCGTCGATCAGTCGATAATCTTCACGGAGAGCGTCCACACCCACCTCTCTAAGGGACTGTCGCCAGGGCGCGCCGTCCTCGGCGCCGCGCGAGCTACCTCTGGGCCGCTCCTGATGGCCCGCCTGGCCATCCTGGCGGTTTTCCTGCCCTCGCTCTTCATGCCCGGCGTCGGCGGCCAGCTTTTCGTTCCCTTGACCATGGCTGTCGGTTTCGCCATGATTACGTCCTACCTCCTCGCCAACACACTTGTGCCGGTGCTGTCCGTGTGGTTCGTGCCACGGGGCAAAGAGACCGAGGGCGTGGTGATGGGACGTATTCAGATCATTTACAGAAACGTCTTGGCCCGGCTGCTCCACCTGCGAGTGCCGTTTGTTGCCGCGTACCTCGTGGTCACTATTGGTTTCCTGGCCATCGCGCTCCCCCGCCTGGGCACGGAGATCTTCCCTGAAACCGACAGCGGTCAGTTCCAGCTCCGCGTGCGGGCAGAGACTGGGACGCGGATCGAGCGCACCGAGGAGTTTGCCCTCCGCGCCCTTGAGATCATTCGTGACGAGGTCGGATCGGAGAACCTTGAAATCAGCACCGCGTTCGTGGGCATTCAGGGGTCGGCTTATCCCGTGAACACGATCTTCCTCTGGACGACCGGCCCGCACGAGGCCGTCATGAAGATCGGCCTGACGCGCGACGCGAGGCCGCGCGGAGCGATACTCCGTGAGCGCCTGCGCGAGCGGTTCCGTGAGGAACTGGCCGAGGTCACAGTATCGTTTGAAGCCGGGGACATCGTCGGCCAGGTGATGAGCTTCGGATCACCCACCAGTGTCGAAGTCGCGGTGCAGGGGCCGAACATGGACGCCAATCGTTCCCATGCGGAGAAGATCCGGACCGAGCTGGCCGCGATTCCGTCACTGCGCGATCTCCAGTACGGCCAGCCCCTCGACTATCCGACGCTCGAGACCACCATCGATCGCGTCCGAGCGGGCCAGGCAGGTCTGACGGTGAACAACGTCGCCCGCGCGCTGATCGCAGCGACAGCCTCCACCCGCTTCGTCGAGGCTAATTTCTGGCGCGATCCGGGAACTGGCACCGCCTATCAGATTCAGGCGGAGATTTCGCCCCACCTGATGACCTCGCCCGACGACGTTGCGCAGATACCAATCCACGCCGGCAGCGGGTACAGCCCTGTGACGATCGGAGATGTCGCAGAGTTGAAACTCGGTACGATGCTCGGCCAGGTCGAGCGCTACAACATGCAGCGTGTCGTGAGCCTGACCGCCAACGTGCACGGCGAGTCGCTGGGAGAGGTTGCTGCCAGGGTGCGCGACGCCGTGGCTGCGGCGGGAGAAGCGCCGAGGGGCGCGACGGTCGCCATCCGGGGGCAGATCCCACCGCTGGAGACCACGATCGCTGGACTGCGCACCGGTCTGATTCTCACGCTGGTCGTGATCTTCCTGCTGCTCGCAGGCACCTTCCAGTCGTTCCGGCTTGGCGTCGCGATCATTCTCATCGCGCCAGCCGTGCTCTCCGGCGTCGTGATCATGATGTTTCTCACAGGAACTATGTTGAGCATTCAGTCCTTCATGGGGATGATCATGGCGCTCGGTATTGCAGCCGCAGACTCCATTCTGCTGGTTGCGTACGCGGAGCGCTTTCGCCGCGAGGGCTGCTCGGTCTTCGACGCGGCGTGGGAAGGTGGCTGCGCCCGATTGAGGCCCTTGCTTATGGTCATGAGTGCCATGGCCGTCGGCATGATCCCCATCGCCATCGGGATCGGCGAAGGCGGAGAGCAGGCCGCCCCTCTGGGACGCGCCGTCATTGGCGGCATCATTCCCGCGACGTTTGCCACTATGCTTGTGCTGCCGGCGATCTACGCGATCTTCCAACAGAAGTCCCCGCAGCATCCACTATCACTCGATCCTGATGATCCAGGGAGTAGCAATTATGAACGTACTTAAACTGCTCGTCATCGCTCTTGCGACATGCACGGCTTGGTCAAGTCCACTGCGCGCACAGGAGGATGGCCTCGTCGTCGAAACCGTGACGGTCACGGCCAGCAAGTCGGAGCGGACGACCCGGTTGCCGGGCGAGCTTACGCCGTACCAGCGGGTGGCCATCATCTCGCGTGTCCCCGCATTTGTCGAAAGCGTTCATGTCGACCGAGGCAGCACCGTCCACAGGGGGGAACTGCTTGTGTCGTTGTCGGCCCCCGAACTGGAGGCGCAGATCGCCGAAGCGGCGGCGAAAGCGCAAGCGGTCAAACTACAGCTTGCAGAAGCGCGAGCCAAGCTGGTATCGGCCCAGACGACTTCCGGGATGTTGAAGAGCGCTGCGGAGACCCTGGGCGCCGTATCCGTAGTAGAGCTGACCCTGGCGGGACAGGCATTCGAGGCCGCACGCGCGGTGGTCGAGGCCGCAGAAAATACAGCGCGCGCGGCCCAATCGTCCGCGGACGCGATGGCCAAACTCGGTAGCTATCTGAGGGTAACCGCGGCATTTGACGGTGTCGTTACCGAGAGACTCGTGCATCCCGGTGCGTTGGTCGGGCCCGGCACGGGTGGCGTGGCGATGGTGTTGCTCTATCTTGAGGAGATTATCCGGCTGCGACTGATCGTCTCCGTGCCCGAGGCTGATGTAGCCGGCATCACGATAGGTGAGAGGGTCACCTTTTCTGTTCGTGCCCGCCCTGGGGCGCAGTTCGAGGGCACCGTGGCTCGCGTGTCGCAGTCGATCGACGCGAAAACCCGGACGATGGCAGTGGAGGCAGACGTAATCAATCGTGATCAGCAGCTCACCGCAGGGATGTTCGCTGACGTGTCCTGGTCGGTTCGGATGGACACGGCTTCGCTGCGGGTGCCACTATCGAGTGTCGTCAGGACCGCGGAGCGGATGTTCGTAATTCGGGTGCGGAACGGTATCGCCGAATTTGTGTCGGTGACGCGTGGCACGTTGGTCGGCGACTTGGTTGAGGTTCAGGGCGATCTCCAGGCTGGCGACGTCATCGTGCATCAAGGAAGCGATGAGATCCGACAGGGAACCCGGATCGTGTCCGCACGGTAGTACTCGCGGTACGACGATTCAGCTCCCAGCTGCTTCATGTCATTCACAGTCGCCCGCCGTATTTGTTCCAATCGGTGTGCTTCGTGCGTAACGGTGGCTGACAAAGGTATGCCTAGGTGATACCCGGACAGATATGGCAGTTTCCGTCTATTTAGAACCCACTATCTGCCAGTTTCCATCGGGCTGGCGACAGGCCTTGCCAAAGAAAAGACTTGCTGTGTCTGCCCTTGCACGCCTGCGTCTATATAATACTCACGGCAATAGCGACCATCGGTATCTTGTATAGTTTGCTTTAGCGTAACTGAATACTGCCGATTTTCATCGTTCCATCGAATACTGCTGCCGTCAGGAGCATGTTCCAGTACTTGATCAAGGCAAAGTGAATCAGCACGGTCCATACTTCGACCGATTTCCCCGCCAATTACCATACCCACCAGTGTGCCGGCAGCTACTGCAATTAATCGTCCTGTCCCGTCTCCGATTTGCGAACCTGCGACACCACCAACTGCACCCCCAAGTATTTGCCCCATTACTTCACGATTGCATTGACCTATGTTGATATCGATTGGAATAGCCTTTAAGCCATAGTCACGCCAGTTTTCGTGGTTGCGGCGATAACCATGCGCTTGGGGCCCAGGGAGGCGGGCCGTTACCGGCAAACTTAGCTTCATGTTTATCACGACCATTATTACCTGGCTGAGCTATGACAGAACCCATAAACAGGCATGCAATAAATAGTAACAGTAGTCCTTGGCCTAAACACTTCATTCTGACATCCTCCTTATTTAAGGGTATTACCTAATCTTATATGAGGATAGCTAAACTACATACAAAAAAATGTGAAGTAATTCGCGAATATACATCAGGCTTATCTGGGATATATGTATGACTCTGGAAAAGGCGTACTGGAGGACGATACCGAAGCTTTCAAATGGTATCGATTAGCTGCCGAGCAGGGACTGGCATCTGGTCAGAACAATACAGGAATTATGTACACTACTGAAAAAGGTGTGGCTCAGGATGATTTGGCAGCATATGTCTGGTTTTCGGTTGCCACAGTTCAAAGTGATGAGGGTGCAGCCAAGTCGAGAGATGAGGTTGCAACCAAATTAAACGCTGAACAACTTGAGCAAGGCCAGAAGTTGGCAAAACATTGCGTTGAATCCGGATATAAGGATTGTAATTAAATTAATAAATGCGCGCGGATTCAAATTCGAAGTGCAACGCCTAACGGTGGTTTTGTTCACTCCTACTTCACCTGCAATTTGCAACTGATTCCAACCCGGAAATATGGTATCGTTGCTCGCTGGTAAGCTGCTTGTATGGCTTCATCTGTGCTCCTCTTACTTGGTCGTTTGAAAGGCGCGGATACTACCGCAGTTCACCTCCAAATAATTTTGCAAAAGTTGCACTTCAAACTTGAATCCGCCAATGATTAAATTCCTGGGGATACCTCAGGGTGCTACGATAATCCTGCGCCATACGCTTTCGTGGATGTCCATATCCTGTACGGCTTGTCTCATTCCCAGGTTTTGTTCCCTGACCAATCTTACTGCTTCTATTTTGAATTCCCATGTATAGCGTCTTCTTGCCATTGGTTACCTCCAGTTCCGTCATACTAAGGAACCTCTGAATAAGTTCATTGTCATTCCGAAGGAGTGAAGCGACTGAGGAATCTTCTCAATGAATTCAATGGGGGAATATTCCTCGCTACGCTCGGAATGACACGGATTTGGACTTGTTCAGAGGTTCCCTAACTTATCAATTCGTACGTGCATCCTGGGGCAGGCCAATTGCTTTGGATGTGTTATGTACGATCTTTAATCGGGATAAATTTTAAATTTTCTGGTCCTGTGTAATTAGCGCTTGGACGGATAATCTTATTGTCTATTCGTTGCTCAATAATATGAGCTGACCAGCCCGAAGTACGGGCGATCACGAATAAGGGAGTAAACATTACGGATGGCACGCCTAGCATATGATAACTTACAGCCGAGAACCAATCCAGATTGGGGAACATTTTCTTACTATCCCACATTACTGATTCGATTCTCTCAGCAATATCAAAGAGCCTGGTATCGCTTGCTGCTTGTGATAACTGACGTGCCAGTTTCTTAATTATCTCGTTACGCGGATCGCTGATAGAATAGACAGGGTGTCCAAAACCTTTTATGACTTCTTTATTGGTTAGTCGTTCTCGTATATTGTGTTCTGCATTTTCTGGGGTAGCATAGCGACGCTGAACTTCGAAGGCTGCTTCGTTTGCCCCACCGTGTTTCGGGCCGCGAAGGGCACCTATGGCACCGGTTATACATGAATAAATATCCGAACCGGTGCCAGCAATAACGCGTGCAGTAAAAGTGGAGGCATTAAATTCGTGTTCAGCATAGAGTATGAGCGAAGTATGCAATGCTCGGACATGAGATTCGCTTGGTCGCCTACCGTGCAGTAAATTGAGGAAGTGACCACCAATGGAATCGTCTTCAGTCTCGAGCTCTATGTATTTGCCGTTATTAGAATAGTGATACCAATAAAGCAACATCGAACCGAGTGATGCCATCAACCGATCGGCTATGTCGCGCGCATTGTTCTGATCTTGATCTGACTTTTCGGGCAGGATGCAGCCTAGTGCAGATACACCAGTACGTAACACGTCCATCATATGTGTCGATGCCGGCAATTGTTCCAGCACAGCTTTAACAGTAATATGCAGTCCGCGCAAAGTCTTGAGTTTATTCTTGTAAGCAGCGAGTTCTATTTCATTTGGTAACTTGCCGTATACCAGAAGATAGGCAATCTCCTCAAACTCACAAGATTCAGCAATATCAAGGATATTGTAGCCACGATAATGCAGATCATTGCCAGTATTTCCAACAGAACAGAGCGCGGTATTACCGGCGATCACACCTGAGAGAGCGACAGATTTCTTCGGCTTAGCCCTTTGGGGTAGTGTTTGCAATTCAGACATCAAACATCTCCGCATCTGTTATATTTTTTCAGGTCCGATACCCCCATAAATATTGACAGATAAGTATGGGCAGTTCAAGCCACTGTCTCTTCCAGTATGAAATGAGCCTGAATTGTAGTTATGATATATTGCCTGTTCAGTGGATAGATTAACTTGCGAAATAATTTAGATATCCAGATGTGAATTCTGTGAAGGAATTCTACGCTATTTTGCATAGGGAATATAATTTCTATTTTCAGAGGCAATCATGAAACACACTTATCAGTCATACTACCTTCGTTCAATTCAGGATCCTGTTGGATTTTGGGGCGAGGCTGCTCAGGATTTACACTGGGACCGCCTTTGGGATAATGTACTTGATGATTTGAACAAACCCTTCTACCGTTGGTTTACAGGTGGTATAATAAACACTTGTTACAATGCACTTGATAGACATGTTGAAAACGGTCGTGCCGATCAAGTCGCTCTAATCTACGACAGTCCTCTTGCAGATACCAGTAAGCAATACACATATCGTGCGTTACGTGATGAAGTTGCACGTTTCGCTGGCGTTCTAGTCCACCAAGGAATTTGCAAAGGCGATCGGGTGCTAATTTATATGCCTATGGTACCTGAAGCTGTAATCGCAATGCTTGGTTGCGCACGTATCGGAGCGGTTCATACGGTAGTATTCGGTGGTTTTGCTGCCAACGAACTCGCCAACCGTATCAACGATGCTAACCCGCGGTTGATAATCTCAGCATCTTGCGGTCTCGAACCTGGTCGCATAATAGAATATAAACCTCTGCTTGACGAGGCGCTACGGATCGCCAAGGTCTGCCCTGGTCGCTGTATAATTTTAAATCGTCCGCAACTGACAGCATCTATGGAACTTGGCCGCGATATAGACTGGGACGAGGCGATTTCAGCAGCTGTACCTGTCGATTGCGTGCCGGTCAAGGCGAGTGATCCATTATATATTTTATATACATCTGGTACGACAGGCATGCCCAAAGGTGTTGTACGCGATAATGGCGGACATGCCGTTGCACTCAAGTGGAGTATGCAAAATATTTATGGTGTCAAATCTGGTGAAGTGTTTTGGGCAGCATCCGACATCGGTTGGGTAGTCGGTCACTCTTATATTGTATACGCACCATTGCTACATGGCTGTACCACAATCCTGTATGAAGGCAAACCCGTCGGCACTCCAGATCCTGGTGCATTCTGGCGTGTGGTGTCAGAGCATAAAGTGAACGTATTGTTCACCGCTCCGACGTCTCTACGTGCCATCAAACGTGAAGACCCTAATGGTAAATATATCCATAAATATGCGCGCGATGAGTTTCGCACCCTTTTTCTTGCCGGTGAGCGCTGCGATCCTGACACGTTACTGTGGGCGGAAGGGCTATTAAAGGTACCGGTTATAGATCATTGGTGGCAGACTGAAACTGGTTGGCCTATAGCTGCAAACTGTCTCGGTATCGAAAAATTTCATGTCAAGCCGGGATCTGTAACCAAACCGGTTCCTGGGTATGATGTATATGTACTTAACTCAGATGCGCGAGAAGTGCGCAACGGTACTTTGGGTAACATTGTCGTCAAGTTACCATTACCACCTGGAACCCTAACGACTATATGGAAGAATGATGCCGGCTATAAGCAATATTACCTCGATCCTTATCCTGGCTATTACCTCACAGGCGATGCAGGCTACAAAGACGATGATGGTTATCTATGGGTAATGAGCCGCATTGACGATATTATCAACACAGCTGGTCACCGACTATCAACCGGGGCTATGGAGGAGGTATTAGCCTCACATCCTGATGTTGCAGAATGTGCTGTGATAGGTGCCGCTGACAATTTAAAAGGCGAGCTACCCATAGGAATTGTCGTTCTCAAGTCTGGAGTTGGGCGTCCGCACGAACTAATTATTAGTGAAATGGTGCAATTAGTTCGCGATAAGATCGGTCCAGTAGCTTGTTTCAAGCAAGCAATTATCGTAAATCGCTTGCCAAAAACGCGCTCGGGTAAGGTTTTACGCGGTACCATGCGTAAGATTGCCGATGGGCATGCATACAAGATCCCCCCAACCATTGACGAGCCTGATAGCTTAGGTAAGATTGCTGATGCTCTGAAGACTATTGGATATCCCCAATAATGCGTGATTCATTGAAATCAATTACGACACCGGGAGGTCGCCTGCGTTCCGCACAGATGAGCGAGGTCCCATTACAAGTAATAGGTACTATAAATGCTTATTGTGCATTACTGGCTGAACGTGCTGGTTTTAGAGCACTATATCTTTCCGGAGCTGGCGTTGCCAACGCATCCTTCGGGTTGCCTGATCTCGGTATCACGACACTCGACAATGTGCTGGAAGATGCGCGACGTATTACTGCAGCAACAGAACTACCATTGTTAGTGGATGTCGATACAGGGTTCGGAAGTGCGTTTAATATAGCTCGAACAGTGAAAGAGATGATACGTGCTGATGTCGCAGGTATACATATTGAAGACCAGGTAATGTCGAAACGTTGTGGACATCGGCCAGGTAAAGCGATTGTGACAAAAGCTGAAATGGTTGATCGTATTAAGGCTGCGGTCGATGCACGAAGTGATCCGTCATTTGTACTCATGGCTCGCACCGATGCGCTTGCGGTCGAGGGTTTTGAAGCTGCAGTTGAGCGTGCATTAGCCTGCTGCGAGGCTGGCGCTGACATGATATTTCCCGAAGCGATGACCGAAATTGGGCAATATCAAAAGTTTGTGGACGCGGTTAATGTGCCGGTTATTGCAAATATCACTGAATTTGGAAATACACCTCTATTTACGAAACAAGAGCTTCACGACGCCAAGGTTGGACTAATTCTGTATCCACTTTCCGCATTTCGTGCCATGAGTCGTGCAGCCGAATTAGTGTACGAGACAATCCGCCGAGAAGGTACGCAAAAGGGGATACTCGATAGTATGCAGACACGCGAAAAGCTTTATGAGTGTCTCGGTTACAAAGAGTTTGAACAGAAACTGGATATATTGTTCAGTTCTGAGAATGGTTCATCCGTGAAAAATTAGTAAATTGATTCAGCCCTGACCCGCTGGGCAGCCCGCTTTATCGGCTCTGACAAGGACATGGGTTCGATCCGGCCGGGCATGCTCGCGGACCTGGTCGTATTTGACGGCAATCTGCTAGATGTGCCGATTGAAAAGCTGCCAGAACTCAGACCAGTAATGACACTGGTCGGTGGACAGGTAGCGTATGAGGCTGGCTTATAAACCAGGCCTTGCGTAGCTACAGTGTGTGTGAAAGTATGGTCTGTAACAGTTCGATACTACGGCAATGCAGTAATTACTCGGGGGGAATGATTATGCAACACCATTATAGGATAGCGAACAGATCGTCCGGTTCGTCGTTGCTGCGGACCTCGTTCATAACCGGGTTCTGCCTGGCAGTACAATTGTACGCAACAACAGTCTGGTCCCAGACCACCGATATACCGTCAGAACTGATTCACTATCCTGATTTTGTGTTTTATAACGGCCAGGTACTGACCGCCGACAAAGACCAGGACTTTACCGTCGCCGAGGCGGTGGCTGTTCGTGGTAACAAAATTTTCAAGGTCGGGACCAGTGAACAGATAAAACAGCTGGTTGGCCCGAAAACCCGCAGTATCGATCTGAAAGGCCGCTCGGTTACGCCCGGGTTTATTTATAACGACGGCGATAACTCGGTCCCTGCCGGCGATATTATAAAGAACAGCCAGTGGAACGGACAGATACTTCCGTCTCTGGGCGGCGAGAGCCTGGATCAGACCCTGGCAACCATGGCGCATATCGTGGAGACCGAGGGCAAGCCCGGCGAACCGATATTCCTGGACATACAGGATTCGTGGGCGTCCATGGCCATGAAGGCCTGGAATGTAGATACGCTGAACGAGATTGCGCCGAACAACCCGGTTATTGTCTACCTCGATAGCAGCTATGGCATTATGAATACTGCCATGATCGAACTGGCGATCAAACAGGGATTTCCGGCGGACCACTTTCATCTGGCCAAGGATAAAAGCGGAAAATATACCGGTGTAGGGGGTGCACAACTGGTCGGTTTCATCGGCCGCGAGGTGCGTCCCTGGCCGGACCCGATCTGGTTCGAGGAAGTCGCCATTCCCGGGGCGGTTGAATCGCTGGCAGATTTTGCCCGCAATGGGATCACCGTCGCCACCGGCCATATGAGCGGCCCGACCATGACGGTACTGAACAAGCTGTTTCATGAACGTCCGAAGGACCTGGCGATCCGGGTTTATCCCGGACTTGATTTCCTCAGACAAAACCCCAACGGCGAGATGTATCTGAAACGTATGGGTAACCTGGTCGATTTCTCCCTGATCGATGAACGGGGTGCCATGGTCACTATCGTCGGCGCTTCGGTCGGACCGCATTCAGGATCGGAAGATGCGGCGGCCAGTCTGTTGTCAATGTATCCGAAGAAAACTGTCATCCCCGATATCAGTCCGAACACGAATGGGTATAACCGCTGGACAGGACAGTGGTTTACCGGCCTTGGCCAGGGTGACCTGACAACGGCGCAGCAGAAACAAACGGACTTCTATAATGTCATGCTGGCACGCCAGCACGGCTGGAACGTAACAGGTATCCACAATCGCGGCAGTGAAGCCATCCGCCTTGCCATGCAGAATGTGCTTGAGGCTGAAAACCAGGAAAACCTGTATGTTAAAAAACTGTGGCGGCCGCAGGGTTTTGATCACAATGTGGACTGGGTACCTGAAATTTACGCGTACTATGATGCCCACCCGCAATTGAAAGAGCTGATCCGTTTCGGGGTCAGTATCGATAGTGTCGTCAACCAGCGTGATTCACTGGCCACAGGTATCAAAAATGTCCTTGAGGCGCAATACGGTATGGAAGGGCTGGAACGGCTGGCACCGTTGCGTACCCTCCAGAAGCGTGGCATGCCATTTCATATTGAGGGCGGCAATCCGAGTTCTCCAATGAAAAAAATCCAGTACGCAGTTTCACGCATCGACCGTGATGGGCGGGTTATCGCGCCGGCGGAAGCACTGGATCGTGAGTCAGCCTTCCTGGCCTTGACCCGTTGGGCGGCACGTTTTATCGGTGCGGACAATGTCATGGGATCCATCCAGCCCGGAATGCTGGCAGACCTGGTGATATTTGATGGCAATATCCTGGATGTGCCGATTGTAAAGATCGGTGACCTGAATCCGATATTTACCCTGGTGGGCGGCCAGGTCACTTATGAAGCCCCGGGCCTATAGGAACTGTTTTATACAACAAACTGTTCATACAGACGGCCAACACGGAGGCGCCCTGTACAGCAGATTAATAGGATGAGGTGACAAATGTATAACAGCCGAAAAAAGATTACCGTGTTTTACCTGGTAGCAGTGCTGTGCATAGGCATACTTCCAACAAGGTCTTCCTACAGTTATGACGGTGACATCGACTATCTGGCACCCTACGTCACCCTGGATCCGGAGTCGGGCAAGCTGGTCACGATTGATCCGAGAAAAGATCAGGCTGCAGCAGCAGAATTGCAAAAACAGCATGACGCCACAGCGCAGGGTACAACGACAAACACAGAAACATCTACCACGACTGGAACCAGTGGCACGGACACATCCGTAACAGCCTTGTCCACACCGGCTGGTTCTGATCAACAAACTGCAGGCAGGTCACCCGCTACCGCAGTGATTGCCGCAATAGGTGGTATATTGATCATAGGGGTTATCGTCGCAATGACCCGCCGGAAACCCGGTTCTGCACCAGACAAACCCGGCGCGTAAAACTGCTGATTGTCCCGCTGAATAGATCACGCCCAACAACCGGGTTTCGGAAGTCCTTTACACTCGCATTGATTAACGGACCTGGTTCCAGACAGCGTCTGGCCTGGCCAATCTCGGGCACAAAAAAACGGGGCAGCGATATACTGCCCCGGCGTGAAACAACTACAGACTATTATTGATAATTATATTCGAACTGTACCCCGTAGCTTCTGAAATGCGAAGAAGACAAACCACTGGTAATCAAACCGTTCGGAATTATATCAAATTCGGCATTATATGACGGTAGCGGTTCCAGCAGGTTACGGCCCCACAGAGAAATCTTCCAGACTTCGTCCTGGTCGCCGTAACCTACTGACAGGTTCATGTCCTCATGCTGGTTCATTTTAACCGTCAGGTCAAAGTCCTCAACATTGGTGATGTAACCGTCCGAGATCTTGAACTTGCCGTTAAAGCTAACTTTGTGGTTGTCCAGTACCGGTATCCAGTAATCCAGGTTCGCCGTGAATATCCAGTCAGGCGTACGTGGGGCCTCTGAACCGCTGCGGTCGATAAGTCCGGCAAGAGTATTAACACCATACTGGGCAATAGATTCAGCTGCAGTCAAACATGGGCCAGTTGCAGCAATCTGGTTTTCAGCCTCGGTACAACCGGCACCTGTGTATTCGACCATGATGCCGTCCATGATGGCACCGTTCAGACCGAGTGTCAGTCGCTCTGCCACCAGTGCGGTAGCATCAAACTCGATACCACGTACGCGTTGCATGCCGGCATTCGTACTGGTACTACCCTGCGAAATACCGGCCACGTCGATGACGGTCGTGGCAATCTGCAGGTCTTTCACCTCCATCCAGAATGCACTCAGGTTGGCCCTGGCTTTGCCGTCCCAGAAGGTGCCTTTTGCGCCAACCTCCCAGTTCTCGGCATATTCAGACAACAACTCAAACTCAGCCGTGGTTGAAGGTATCGTAGATGAACCGGTATTAAAGCCACCCGCCTTGAATGCTGTTGCCCACTTCGCATAGGTAGAAATATTTTCAGTCGGACGATAGCGCAATGTAATCTGCGGGTTCAGGTCATCGTCCTTGAATGTACCCGTATGCGGTCCACCCTCCCTGAATCCGGTAAGCAGCGGCGTCATACCAACAGCGGCGCGGCCATCCCACTCGGTTGGAACAAACCGCTGCAGGTTATACGGATATGTCCAGCCGCCCGGCACAGCTGAGTAACCCGACCTGCTGACAGGCTCAACATTGAATATCCAGGTACCACTGTAGCCGACGATCTGGGCGGACTTCTCGATGTCGGTATATCGTGCACCAAGATCAATCGAGGCCTTGTCACCGAAGAAGTTGTAGGTCCCGGTAACAAACAGACTTTTCCACTCACCATCTTCCCAGACCTCGTTATAACGGCGTGGGCGACGCAGTTCGCCGCGCCAATTGTCCGAACGTAGCTCCAGGTCAGTCTGCTGCCAGTACAGACCTCCCATCCATTCAAAGGTACCACCAGAGGGGGAGGTAACGCGTAACTCCTGGCTCCAGGAGTTATAGTCCTCTGCGCGGTTTTGCAGGTTCATCAGGAACGGCGAAAAACTGTTATCACGCACATAACTGCGGGTAAGGCGGCTGAACCCGGTCAACGAACTCACTTCGATTTCATTCGCAAGGCGGTAAGACATGTTCAGATAGGTGTCCCAGGGGTCGCTGTTTTCCCTGCCGACGATATCGCCATTACGAATGGCACTCGCGGCGGCCCGCATATCGATCTGGCCACCACAGTTCGTTTGGCTCGGAGTAAGGCAGAGGGTGGCATCTCCATTATTGATCGTATTATCTGCATAAAGATAATTCGGGCCTGTCTTGACACCCAGTCCATCGCTCAATGAGCCGGTCAACGGTATAAAGCTGTTGTTATTGTAGCCGTCAAGCAGCACCTTCCGCTCAATATCGCCCGGATGACCGCTTCCGGACAGGGCGACAGCGGCACCGTCAGAACCACCGTTATAGTCGGTAAACTGGAATTTCATGGTGGCCTCAAACTGCTCGGTCGGCGTCCATTGCACGATAGCGCGACCGGCTATATCTCGGCCTTCCGGAAACTTGTCACCGGTAAATACATCGGTCAGGTAGCCATCCATCCGGTCCCATTTACCGGCCACGCGTATTCCGAACGTATCAGTGATCGGTCCGCCGGCAGCTGCTTCAACTGTCTTACGGCCGAAATTACCGACCTCGGCAGTCAGGTTGCCTTCCCATTCCGGAGTTGGCTTTTTTGTTGTCAAACTGAATGCACCCGCAGTCGCGTTCTGGCCAAAATAGACCGGCTGCGGGCCACGCAGCACTTCTACCCGTTCCAGATCCATAAAGGCATTTTTAATCTGTGAGGTACGACCATAATGAATGCCGTCAACGAAGGTTGGGGCGGCCTGTTCCAGCGTCAGATTATTACCTGTGGTTCCGATACCGCGGATCGCAATGTCCTGGTCCTGGATGCGGTTGTCGATCAATATGGACGGTGAAAAATCAGCCAACTGATCCATATTGCGGAAACCCTGCCGGCGTATCTCTTCGCCAGAAATGGCGTCTATCGAGATCGGGACTTCCTGCAACGACTGCGTGCGCCTTTGTGCGGTAACGACGATTTCTTCGAGTGCCTGCGCCTGCAGCGTCAAGGGATACAGTAAAGCCACAGCAGCTGAGGCTATCGCTGCACCTAGAATACTGGTCGTAATTGTGCGTTTTAATGACATTGGGAACTCCCTCAGGATTAGCTCAAAAATGAAACTATACTTATAATTCAACTGGTTTAAAGCGTTATTTAATGTTTTTCAGAAAACCTGTTGTTATATTAATACGACTAGATAAAATTTACAACGGGGTTATGGCCCCTTAATTATATGTGTCAATCCACGATTGCATCGCAGTCGCTGCATGCCGATTTATTAAACCGGAATCCTTGATCAATTACCCCGCTTGCTCCGGGATCCAGTCCGGGTTGCAGCCTCTGTCTTGCTATCAATCACGTATGTCCTGCAGGAACCATTCAGTCGGGATCTGACGGCCCAGCCCCTGTTCCAGCGCCCTGCGATAGACCAGTTGCGCCACCGCAGAAAACTGCAGACCCTGATTACCGACGTTACGATAAAACGTAATCTGCTCCCGATTGATACGGCCCTGCGCCTTGCCGGAAATCAGCTGAGCAAAATCGGGCTTGTCAGCACCCTTGCCCCTGTCATTGAATTCAGGATCATCACCACCAAAACCGGGCTGGGCGTTTTTTGCCGGTATACGTTGCATCTGCTCAGGCGTCCCGCCAATAAATGCAGCAGGCGAGAGGCCACGTTCCGCCTGGAACCGCTCGGTCTGTTTCATCTGCAATCCGGCCGTGCCCTGGCGGATAACCACATCAAACCTGTTTGCTGCGGCCTCCGGCATTTCGCGACGTCCCAGGTTGGTTACGTGCATGCCTGCCTCCAGCCAGTCGGCATCATAGACCGGCTTCATCGAATCAGTGCAGGATGAAAGAATGTCACATCCGCGTATCGCATCGCGCGGATTGTCTACTGCAATCACCTCAATACCCAGACGTCTGGACATCTCCTCTGCGTACAGCTCGCGGTTTTCAGGTGTCGGCGAATAGACCCGGCATAAGCGGATATCACGTACACACTTGAATGCCTCCAGAAAGGTACGTGCCATGCCACCGGAACCGATCATTCCAACCACCTGACTGTCCTCGCGAGACAGGTGTTTGACCCCAATCCCGGCACCTCCTCCAACCCGCATGTGCTGCATCACGCCATCATTAATAAACGCGAGCGGTTCCGCATTCTCGGTCGAGATCAGCAAGACCAGGCCGCAATAGGTGCCCGGCTCACGGCAGTATTTCTCTTCGGTCCAGTTATCGTTTTCATCCCTGGGCCAATGGATAATGTCGGATTTCATACGGATAGCGAAATAGCCGTCGTTTGCACCTTCCATTGTGCCCCAGCGGAAATAACCGTCATCCCGTTCACAGGGAAAGTACATATCGACACGCGGCCGATGGATGGCGCCGCCGCCGGGCAACTTGGCAAATGCCTGTTCCTGTGCGCGGATGCAGTCCTCCATGCTCAGCAATCTGGAGACAAGTTCATTATTGATGATATACATGGGATCGGGTTCCGCACTAGTTATCAGCCACAAGGCCTGGCTATGGACAGATTACGTTATTCAGCTGCCCTGATGCAATTTTATTACGGTTAGTATTCTGCAGCTGGCCTTGACATTTACAGTGGCAGATTCCAGACTTGGGCTGGTTTTGCCCTGCGGTCTTGCATCCTGACTATCTCACTGCTGTGTTTAAAACGTGACGGGGCATACATACACCCGATGGATTACAGATAGAATGACACAGCAAGACAAGGACAAACCGCAGACCCTGCACTACCACCCTGCAGCACAAGCTGCGCATACCGACTTACACAAGCATGATCATAAACACGATCACAGTCATGACCATGATCATGAACATAATCATGATGATCATATCGAAGGCCCGGACCTTGAAGGGGCGGTAGAAGATCATCCCTTATGGCAACGCGATAATGTGATACTGCAAAGTGTCGGTATCGACATAGGCTCGGCCGGCACCCAGATCCTGTTCTCGCATTTACATCTGCAACGTCAGTCGGTCGATCTGTCGAGTCGCTATATGGTGGTCGCGCGGGAAACCTGGTATGAATCACCCGTCAGTCTGACACCCTATAAGGGTGAAACACTGATCGATGACAGGGCCCTCGGTGAGATTGTTGACAATGCCTATAACGCGGCGCAGGTACACCCGGACGAGATCGATACCGGGGTGGTCATCCTGACCGGTGAAGCGCTGCGCCGGGAAAACTCGGAACGCATCGGCCGTATACTCTCCGAAAAGTGTGGTGAACTGGTGTGCGTGGCCGCCGGTCATCATATCGAGGCAATGCTTGCGGCACATGGTTCAGGCGCAGCCCGGTCATCCTATGACCGGAATGAACGGGTACTTAATATAGACATCGGTGGCGGCACAACCAAACTGAGCCTGATTGACAGAGGCAAGGTACTCTCGACTGCGGCGATACATATTGGTGGACGCCTGTTGGCCGTCGATGCAGGCGGTAAAATCATACGTATTGAACCTGCCGGTCAGGACCATGCAAGACGTGCGGGATTTGGCTGGAAGCTCGGCGATCAGGTCAACAGCGATCAGCTTGAAGCAGTTGCACAAGCTATGGCAGAAGATCTGGTCCACGCGTTGATCGACAGACCGGCTGCTGCAGAGGTAGCGGCACTGTATCTGACCGACCCGCTGCCAGACATCAGCAATATCAACAGCATGCTGTTCTCCGGCGGTGTTGCCGAGTATGTCTATGAACGTGAGCAACGCGACTTTGGCGATCTGGGTAAACGGCTCGGTGCCGCGGTGCGTAAACGTATCAGGGCCGGGGCACTGCCGTGGACACTGCTGGAAGAGAGTCAGGGTATACGTGCAACCGCGCTCGGGGCTTCTGAGTACACAGCCCAGCTGAGCGGCAATACCTGTTATATCAGCAACCCGGCACTGCTGCTACCGCGGCGCAACCTGCAGGTCCTGCACACAGAATTCAGCTTTACTGAACAGTTCGAGGCCAGACATCTGGGCCTGGCGATACAAAGGCAGATGGCCAGGTTTAACTTGATCGGCTCGAATGATGACATGGTATTGTCCCTGCACTGGCAAGGTCTGCCCGATTTTAACCGGATTAAGGCACTCGCAGAAGGAATTAAATCCGGAATTTTCGAACGGATTGAACGCGGCAAACCTGTTTACGTTATTCTCGATTCTGATATCGCCCTGACCCTGGGTGCAGTATTGCGTGAGGACTGCGGCATCAGCAACGAGATCATGGTCATCGATGGTATAGCATTGTGGGAATTCGATTATATCGATCTTGGCAGGATCCGCATGCCTTCGGCCACTGTACCTGTCACGATCAAATCGCTCGTATTCAATGATATTGCAGAAGGGCCGATGAAGCATGAACGAATACACCGTCGCCCGGATATAGCAGGCAAGGGTTGAAAATATATCCGGAGGATTATTTACGTGGCTAATAATAACAAACGTCCCAAAACCTTAAAGCGATGGCTGCAAAGCACCTCTAACCGGACCTTTATTGTTTATCCTGTTGTTATCTTCGTTATGGAATGTTTGATACATAAGGGCACTCCTACACTGGTAATATGGGGACTGCCGCTGTTACCCTGGGGATATCTGCAATATCACTGGGGCGGAAAATACCGGACCCGCAAGGGTGGTGGTGGACCGGGTGTTGAGGTCCCACCGGAGCGGATTGTCGATACCGGCATCTATGCCTGGACCCGCAATCCGATGTATCTGGGCCATATGATCTTCATGGCCGGGTTGGCCATCAGCCTCTGGTCATTGCCGGCAGTCGTGCTGCTGATCTATCATCTGTTCTGGTTCCAGAAACGTGTCCTGCATGACGAACAACGCCTGCAACAAATGTTCGGTCAGGATTATGTCAATTACATGGGCAGGGTGAGACGCTGGGTACCGGGGTTGTTCTAGATGAGATCCCACATTTTGGATGGCAACGGCGAACTTTCCAGGACGGATACTAGTTGCGAATGTCCTGCAAAAACCATTCGGTCGGGATCTCGCGGCCCAGACCACGTGACCTGACCGCCTCATAGATCCGGCCGGCCACAGACCAGAACTGGTGTCCCTGCAGATTGCCTCGCTCCGAATAAGATATCTGGCTGTTATCAGTCCTGGCGCTGGACAGACCACGGTTGACGATGTCAGTAAATGTCACCATGCGCTCGGGTAATAACGGACCATGACCACGTTTGCCTGTATGTTTCATTTTCATGTGTGGTCTGGATGCAGGTTGGGCAGCATAGGTCAGGTACTCATCCGCGACTGCGTAATCTTCGAGGCCCCATGGTGCTGTTGCATTCCCGAAGCGTAAATACAGATCGACTCGATCCAGAAGCTTGCGGTTCTGCTTGCCACCACCACCGATATTAACAATGTGCATACCTTTACGTATCAGGTCCGGATTTATTACCGGCACGGCACTGTCGGTCAGCGCGGCAAGGATATCCGCGTTTTCATAAACCTGTTCCGGCGCAGTGCATACCTGCACTTCGATACTGTACATATCACGTACCTCTGCGGCAAAACATTCGCAATTCGCGCGGGTCGGACTATATACCTGTAGTTTGCGAATTTCTGGACGTACGTGCATGAAGGCAGCCATATGTGATCGCGCCTGTCCACCGGACCCCAGCATACCTACTATTTTTATATCTACCCTGGCGGCATATTTAACACCGAGACCACCGTCAGCCCCTACCCGCATATGCTGCAATACGCCATCATTCAGTATCGCTAATGGCTCACCGTTTTCGACACTCATCAACAGCACCAGTCCGCAATAGGTCCCAGGCTTGGAACAATATTTTTCCTCTGTGATCACCCCAAGGTATTCGGTTTCATAAATGATGTCCGACTTCATTCTTATCGCAAAATAGCCGGACATGGAACCACCCTCCATCGTGCCCCAACGATAGATCTTGTGCGGGTCCGTGGTCGGGATCTGTATGTCGATCCGAGGTCGGCAAACTGCCTCGCCGCGAACATGTTGCCGGTAGGCGTCTTCCAGTGCCTCAATGGTCTGTTCCATCGTCAGCACTGATGCAACCACTTCGTTATTGATTAACAGCATCTATTTCCCCCCGGGGCGTATTTCGTCATACAGGAATATCCTGCAATCATGTACCCGCACAGTTTTATTTTCAACTGAGCTGGGCGTAGCTCGCAGATCAGGACGAAAAAAAGCCCTGGTATCCAAGGCCTTAGTTGACTTGCTGTCAGGCACCCAAGAGCACCTGCCAGTAATCGATACAGAATAGTTATAGTTATACTGGAACTGTAGGTTCTGTCGCATTAAGTTTCAAAATGAGAAATCAGTTATGCTGATCAGCTTTAAAAAACGGTAATACGTCAGGCTTGATACAAAACGGATGCGGTTTCCACTGGACCTTATATTGGTCTGTATCCGTTGGTACGCAGCTTACCCATTAAGTTACCGTCATCTCGAAGAGAGGATGCACGAACGTGGCGTATTTGTCGATCATTCTTCGATCAGCCGCTGGGCAATCCGTTTTCTGCCCTTGTTGGAGAAAGCTTGCAGAAAACACAAACGCCAAGTTGGCGGGAGCTGGCGTATGGATGAAACCTACATCAAGGTAAAAGCTGTCTGGAAATATCTCTATCGTGCTGTCGACAAAGAGGCCAAAACAATCGATTTTTTGTTGACCGCAAAGCGCGATAAGGCAGCAGCCATGCGCTTCTTTGAGAAAGCCATGCAAGACAACGGCACACCTGAAAAAGTATCCATGGATAAGAGCGGCGCCAACCAACCGGCGATCGGTCAGATCATTGAAGACAAGGATATTTCCGTCCTCGTTCGGCAGATAAAATACCTCAACAATATTGTGGAGCAAGACCATCGTGCGCTCAAACGGCTCACAAAACCCATGCTCGGATTTAAGTCATTTGAAGCCACCAAGAATGTATTAGCTGGCATTGAACTCATGCACATGATACCTAAAGGACAGATGACGTTAGAAGGCTGCGAAGAGATGTCTTTTGCCGACCAATTTTGTGCGCTGGCAGGACCAATTCGTCCAGCGTAAGGGGTAAGCGCGTCATTGTGCCTAAACTCACTTTTGGGAAGTTAATGCGGCAGAACCCAATGGGGTCAACCCTATATTTACAGGTATTCCGCTTGTCAGTCAGTCAATGTAAATACCATCAGGATATTGCTGCCGTTGTGGGCCTTCAGCTCAGGATACAACCGCGCCAGATGTAATGTGCCTGGGGTACCACCGCCTACCGGTACAGCAATATACTGCTGATTTCCAACAGCGTAACTGATTGGATATCCGCTTACCGGGGCACTCAGGGGGACTTCCCACAACACATCTCCAGTGTCCGCATCAAGCGCACGGAAATAGCGATACAGATCTCCGATAAATACCAGCCCTCCTGCTGTAGTGAGTACTGATCCCAATGCCGCGCGCTGATCATATTGCCAGCGCATCTCGCCAGTCTCTGCATCAACTGCCGTCAATCTGCCGACCATGCCATTTGAACCTTCCATGTGTGAGAGACTGCTGTAATCAAGCCCGGAGTTACTGATGTCCAGTGACACCACCTTGAAGGTAGTACATCCATTGCTGACCGGGCTGTACAGGGTTTTTGTCAACGGATTATAAGCCTTGGTCTGGAACAGTTTACCTCCGCGCATACCGGGACAGACTAACTGCGAGTCTCCAACCTGTTTCGGAATGATTTTTTCATTCATTGTAATCTTGCCAGTGTCCGGGTCGATGTTTTCGTACAGGTTCTGATAGCTGACCAACTGGCGGTGCCATAGGAATTCTCCAGTCATGCGATCAAACGCCCACAGGATGCCAGGTTTACCCAGCACATAAACAAGCTTGCGCAGTCTGCCATCTATCTGTATATCAGCGAGTATGGGATTGTCCTGATGGTCCATATCGAAGTTATCGCGGGGTTGCATCTGGAAGTACCAGCGGATCGCCCCGGTATCGGCGTCCAGTGCCAGTATCGAGTTTGTATACAACAGGTCCCCGCCATGGGTTCCTTTTAATATCTCCGGATAAGGGTAGGGACTGGCCGTAGTCCAGTACAACAGGTTCAGTTCAGGGTCATAGCTGCCGGTCAGCCAGAAAGAGGCCTTCTTGCGTTGATCATATGGAACGCCGCCCCAGGTCGCATTATGTTCGGCCGGATCATCCGGACCGGCAATCGAACCCCTGCGCCAGATCTCCGTGCCCGTTGCCGCATCATGCGCAGTGATAAAACATCCACGCGATGTCCCTGTACCGCAGGTCTGACCGGCGAACACCTTGCCATTGCCGGCGATTGGGCCAGCTGAATAATTGACACGATCTTCCGGCACACCGGTCTTCACTTCCCACACCAGTTTGCCGGTACCCGCCTCCAGCGCAACCAGGTACGCATCTTCGCTTGTCAGAAAGATCCTGTCCTGATAGATAGCGAGGTTACGGGTAGTATCGTAACCTGTCCCTTCCGGCAGGCTGCGTTTATATTCCCACACCAATTCGCCGGTATCTGCACGGAGCGCCTGCACCACACCATT
The DNA here is from genome assembly GCA_038922895.1 of Gammaproteobacteria bacterium. Taxonomy (GTDB): domain Bacteria; phylum Pseudomonadota; class Gammaproteobacteria; order Eutrophobiales; family Eutrophobiaceae; genus Eutrophobius. The sequence goes on along the minus strand of JBCKWF010000011.1, from coordinate 4,108 downwards.
CGTATGTGGCAGGTACATAATTCCGTTGTAGACTATCGGTTCCGCCTCCTGTATACCCGGCTGCATCCCTACTGTCCATGCCAGACGCAGGTCTTTTACATTATTGCGATTGATCTGTTCCAGTGCGCTATAACCGCTGGCAGTGTGATTGCCGCGCCATCTTAACCAGTTTGCCGGGTCAGGCTGGTTCAGTGTAGTGTCCGTGACCGGGACAAAACCGGTTTGCTGGGCGCCCAGTGGCAGGCTGATCCCGCTGGCAAGAAATAATAACAGTATTACGACTACATGCTGGTTAAACATAAGCTATCCCCTGTGTTAGTTCACTGAGCTATGGTAATCCTGGCCACTTCCATACGATCTGATGTTATGGCGCAGCCAACCATTTGAGCGCGGCAAGTATTCCACCTGCCAGCTGTCTGGGCTTCTCTATATGACCATAGTGCGTCATCGGTACATCAAATAACAATACCCGGATCGGCACGCCTGGGTTCTTGTTACGGAATTCATTCGCAATCAACAACTCCCTCGCCTCATCAACCTTCGGGTTCCAGTGACCATCATCCAGGCTGGCTGTGGTCCAGATCATTTTGCGGTAACCTGTATGCGACGGCTTCATGGTGGAAAACAGATCCGCAATGACCTCATCTGTATTCACATCAAAACCGCTGTTTGCAACTGTGTTACGGATTTGTTTCGAGACATGATCCAGCAGATTGCTGGCACTGTTATGTTCAATGTCCTGCAATGGCTGCTTGAAGTTGGGTCGACGGTTACGCTCCAGCCCCTGCCAGTGTTCAGCTACTTCGAGCCTGGTCTTGTTCGGATCCCACACCGGATTCAATGGTCCAAGATAACCTCGGGTATATCCCTCGGTCGGTCGCGGCCTTATCTCCCACACATCAGAATAATCATCAGCAGTACGGTTACCACGAAACTGCTTCATTACATCAAGACCGGCGGGGCCACCGGTACCCCAACCCAGCGACATACCCAGCAAACGTGGCTTCAAATCGGGATCATCATGCAGGATATACTGGATTTCTCCCCCGGTTGAATGACCAATGATCACTACCGGTCCGGTGGTAACAGTCTCGATCAACTTTTTCACACCATCAGTCACTACCCTGAACGTATATACCGCATTCCTGACTTTCAGCTCGTCTCCGCTCACGTCACGATCCAGCAGATAACCAGGTACGCGTTTGCCATAATCCTGATCATCGCTCCAGCCACCATGCCGGTAATTACCGGGTATCGTTACCAACAGGACAGGGATTTTCTGCGCCAGATACTGGCCTATGCCCGCCCGGTTTAGAGGGTCAACATAAAACTCATACCAGTTGGACGAACCGCCATGCACGATGACCAGCGTCGGCATGTTCGGCAGGGGATTATTAGGTGCCAGGTACAGACCGGAGATGTCCCAGTCCATTCCATATACGGGGTAACGCAGTTCATGCCAGCCGGCCTTGTATCCCAACTTCTCAGGCGCCTGTTTCTCCAGTTCACGCGGGTCAAATGCCGACCCCGCTGCTGCATCTGCAATTGCCTTCACAGTATTGCCGCCATCCGGCAGGTCCCATCCCAGTTGCTCAAACTGATCGGCCGTAACGGTATGGTAGGGCTGGTCGCCGGCCAGCATTTGCACAATGTCTTCTTCTGTTGCTGCCGTAACATTCGAGGACAGGATAATGCAGGTAAAAATGACAGATTTGCACAGTATGATACGGTATTTGCTATTCATGATTCAGCCCCCCCCCTGGAGCCTGGGATTATTCAGGACGTGTAGTGTTACACCTGACTCATCTTAACAGTCAGATCTATACTGCGCCACCGGGAAAATCACTGTAATTTCATACATATCTTCAGAAATAAGCGACAGATCCCGGCCAAAAATTCAGCATTTAGTCCGGCTAAGCTCTGATAGTATAGTCACAGACAACCGTGTGTAAGACGATACCTGCCAGACACGCCCGATAAAATATATATGTACATTATTGATTATACAAAAATAAAGGTCAGTTGCGAAAACTGTAATCTGCATGAGCTATGTCTGCCTCGCGGATTGCATGGCGCCGACCTGGACAAACTGGATCAAATCGTTAGCAGAACCCAACCCTTGCACAAGGGAGACATCCTGTTTCATGCCGGGGACAAATTCAGCAATCTATATGCTGTGCGTACTGGCTGTATCAAACTGACTATCAGTTCCGAAACTGGCGAAGAACAGATCCTTGGCTTTTATCTGCCAGGTGAAATCATCGGACTGGACGGGATTGAACACAATAAACATGAATGCACAGCCGTGGCACTGGACACCAGTTCACTGTGTACGATTTCATTCAATACTCTGACCGATATTTGCAGACAACTGCCGGCACTGAATGAACAGATGTTTCGCCTGATGGGACGGGAACTGTCGCACGACAACCAGCTGTTATTAACCGTCACCAAAAAACATGCAGACGAACGGATTGCCACTTTCCTGCTGTCACTGTCGAGTCGCTTTCACAGACTGGGTTATTCCGCCACAGAATTCAGATTGGCCATGTCCCGCTCGGAAATCGGTAATTATCTGGGACTGACCTTTGAAACCGTCAGCCGCAGTCTGAGCAAATTCCAGAAACAGGGACTGATCAATATCAACCACAAGCATATCCAGATACTGGATCTTCAGGCATTGCAAGATGCCTGCGGGGAAGTTGAGCACACCAGAAAAAAAGGTCAAGTCCAAAATCTGCTGTAAATTCACTTCAGTTGGTTCGATGACATTCAATTGTTAGCCGGCGAGGTTCACCACTTTATGGCACTCGCTGGCAGGAGTTCGCGAGGCTGCCCACTCCGCGAATTCATCCATGTCGAGATAACGGCGTTCCAGCCACACCTCGTTTTGTTCGGCCAGCAACGCCCCTATCAGGCGTAGCGCCGCCGCGTCGTTCGGGAAGATGCGGATCACCCTTTCCCTGCGGCGGATTTCCTGATTGAGCCGCTCTTGCATATTGGTGGTTCTCAGGCGGCGGCGGTATTTATCCGGCAGCACCATTACCGCCATGGCATCTTCGAACCCGGCCTCCAGACAGGCCACCGCCTTGGGTGCCGTTTTCTCGAAGTGCTCCGCAAACGCCTTCAGGCGGCGCCGGGCTTCGTTCATATCTGCGGCCTGGAACACCAGCTTGGCGGCCGCCGCGACTTCGGCGCGTTTGCGCGGCGCGCTGTGTCCGAGAATATTGCGCATCAGATGCACCTGGCAACGCTGCCAGCTCGCCCCTTGAAAGTGCCTGGAACAGGCCTCCACTAAGCCGCCATGCTGGTCCGAGATGACAAACATCACGCCTTTGAGGCCGCGTTCTTTGAGCCAGCGAAAGGTGTCGTCCCAGGTGGTGAAGCTTTCGGTGTCGCCTATTTTTACACCGAGAATCTCGCGGTAGCCATCACTGCGGATACCGGAAACAATCAGCGCGGCGCGAGACACGACGCGGTCTCCATCGCGGCTCTTGATGAACATCGCATCAACCAGAACGAACGGATATGCCGCGTCCAGCCGCCGCTCGTTGAAGGCGCGCACCCGCGGGTCCAGCCCGGCACACAATGCGCTTACCGTTGATTTCGAGAAGCTTGCGCCGCACAATTCTTCTGTGATGGCGTTGACTTTGCGGGTGGATACGCCGTTGACCACCATTTCCATCAAGGCCAGCACGAACGCCTGCTCGCTTCTCTGGTAGCGCTTGAAGATGTCGGTTGAGAAGCTGCCATCCCGCGTCTGCGGCACTTGTAGCGTCACCGGCCCTACGCGAGTGTAGAGCGTGCGGGGACGATACCCATTGCGATAGCCCTGACGTTCTTCAGAGCGCTCAAACCGATCCGCGCCCAGCGTCTCCGTCACCTGTGCCTCCAGAATCTGGTTGAGCACGGTTTCCACCAACTTCGCCAGCCCGTCTTGACCACTCAACAATCCTGGCAACAAATCCTTACCTACGTTAACATCGTATCCGGCCATCCCTGCTTCTCCTTCGGTTGATTAACGTCTCGACAACGTCATCTTACCGATCCGAAGCGGTGACTACCCCACCCGATTTTTACAGCAGTTTACGGACTTAATTCTATAACG
>JBCKWF010000010.1:0-30461 GCA_038922895.1 Gammaproteobacteria bacterium | reverse complement strand
TACCGGCTATTGTCCGGCAGGCACCTCTGCACTACTCAGATTGAAACTGCGCGGTTTTGCACCCAGTTTCAGCAATAGCGCGGCCGTGCTGGCATGATGACCATACAATCCCCGGATGCTATAATCCGGACTCAGACCGGAGGCCATCGTCCAGGGTGTTTCACCGTCCTTGTTCTCTAAATCAACGGCGACGCCGTTATCGGCAAGATACTGGACCACCGCATCGGAGCCGGTAAATGCGGCTATATGCATAGCGCTACGGCCAGTATCGTCTGTTGCATTTACATCGGCACCCAGTTTCATCACTGCTTGTACCGCCGTCAGCGCCAGCGTAATGCTGTCCTTGTTCGCGACGTTACCACCTTGCTGGTAGGCACAGGTGCCGGCGCAAGCCACCTGGGCCGCCGCCATCAGCAGCGTAATACCCTGCTCATTGTTGATACCGGGATCTGCCCCGGCATTCAGGAAGATTTGCATCATGCGAACATCGGCGGAAGACGTCGCGAGCAACAACGGGGTTGCACCGACCATCGTGTACGGATAACCATCCGGGCCCAGCAGGTTCTCTTCCCGGATTTGCAGATTCAGGTCAACACCGGCCTGCAGCAGGGCCTCGGCCAGGCGATACTGGTTGAGAGGGCGCAATCTGTACACATTATCGTAAATGACCCCGTTAAGCAGGGACAGTCCGGCACCTGCCGCATGATGCAGTGCGCTAATTCCATGCTCATCCGTCGAATTGACATCGGCACCTCTCTCGATCAGGTACAGGGCCAGGTCTTCATGGCCGCCTGCACTCGCTATCACCAGAGAATTTCCATGCAGCACGGTCGCCTCATTCGGATCCGCACCGGCATCGAGCAGGATTTTTGCGGCCTCGACATCACCGGCCCTGGCTGCGAACAACAACGGTGTGAAATCGCCCGAAGCTACCTTCCAGTCACAGATACGGCAGGTATCCGATATCGTGGCGACGCCAGCTCTGGTCCTGGCGTGGATATCAGCACCGCTACGGACCAGACGATCAACGATGTCGGCGTGTCCGACCGCAGCTGCCCACATCAGCGCGGTCTGGCCGTTTTCGGGTTCCGCGTGATCGACATCGGCCCCGGCATCAATTAACAACATTATTGCCTCGGTCGCCCCTGTGCGGGCGCAGTTCATCAGTACCGATTCCCCCGACAAGAGCTCTATGTTCGCATCCGCACCGGCCTGCAATAACGCCTTTATCATTGCCGCGCTGCGGTTCGGGCAGGCGAGGTACAGGGGCGTGACAGCGTAATCATTTGCCGCATCCGGTTTTGCGCCGGACTGCAGCAGGCGCGAGGCCAGCTCGACATCATCATGCAACGCGGCCCAGTGCAACGCAGTCGTCCCGTCCGGCATGGCTGCATTCACGTCGGTCGATTCGTCAAGCAATTGCCGGATCGCATCGCGATCCCCGGCCTTTGCCGCGTCGATCAATGTCGTCTCTGTCGCCGCCACCGAGGGCAGGGCAAGCACGAACAGCAGGGCAAACACAGGGTGCAACAGCGCCAACGGCAATGGTGTCATTTCGTTCTATCCCGCCAGGTTCAGCTTACATTCAGCAGGTTCAGGACGCCGTTGCTGTCGCCAAACTTGTCCACCTGGATGTCCAGTTTTTCGAGCAGGGCCAGGTACAGGTTCGTCATGGGCGTATTCTCGGGATAACGCAGATGCATCCCTCCCTTCAAACGGCCGCTACCACCTCCGAACAACAGGACGGGAAGGTTTTGCAATGAATGTGCGTTTCCATCGCTGATCCCGCAGCCGAACATGACGATGATATTGTCGAACAACGAACCATCGAGGTCCGGAGTGGCACGCAGACGATCCAGATAATAGGTCAACAGCGTCATGTGATAGTGATCGACCTTGGCGATTTTCTCCAGATTGGCAGGGTCGTTTTGATGGTGTGATATCGAATGATGCACGTCGGGTACGCCGATCTGGGGATAGGTACGGTTACTTTGTTCGGGCGCCATCATGAACGTGACCATGCGGGTCATATCGGTCTGGTACGCCAGTATCTGCAGATCGAACATCAGCTTCAGATGATCGACGAAGTCAGCAGGTATACCGTCCGGGCGCTCCATCTCCGGCAGTTCGCGTGAGGATTGTTGTTCGGCCATCTGGATACGCCGTTCTACATCGCGCATGCCGTCGAGATACTCAGTCAAACGGGCACGGTCTGCTGCACCGACGCTACGCATCATTTTCGAGGCTTCAGCTGTAATATCGTCGAGGATGCTCTTCTCCTTGCTTATACGGGCCAAACGATCGGCCGTATTCGTGCTGTTACTGCCGCCGAACAGCCGATCGAATACCGCCCGCGGACGATATTCGACCGGTAGCGGCGTCGTCGGCGTGCGCCAGGACAGCGTGTTCATGTAGGCGCAACTCCAGCCCTTTTCGCAGTTACCCGCGACGTCCTTGCTGTGCAGACCCAGTTCGAGCGATGCCAGTTGGGTTTGCTTGCCCAGTTCACGGGCGATAATCTGGTCGATCGATACGCCGGTGACACCCTCGCTCTGCGGGTGTACTCCGGTCAAAAATACACCGCCGGCACGCTCGTGCGGCGCGTTCTCGCCCTCGCCAGGCAATGCATTGCCTGCGTTGTTACAGAGGCCAGTCAGGACCAGCATCTGGTCGCGGTAAGGCGCGAGTGGCTGCAAGGTCCGCGTCATTTCGTACGCCCTGCCGGTTGCGGCGGGCGTCCAGTATTTCATGTTCATGCCATTTGGCGAGTAGACTATGGACAATCGGCTGGCAGCCTCGGTACGCTGGTCCGGTGTAGCCAGTGCGGGTATCATCGCATCCAGTAACGGCAAGCTAATAGCAGCACCAGCGCCGCGTAAAAACGTACGTCGTGCCATTGGTTTTTTAATCAGCAGCATGATCCGGTACCCTCCTCATCTGGAATGGATAACTCTCTATTACGGCCATAATCAATGATGGCAACCTGTGCTCATCCTTGGATGTCTGGCGCATGATTTCGCGCATTGCCGGCGCGTCGGTGTATTCTGGCCCGCGACCCAGCGCATAGGTCAGCAGCTTTTCAATCACGGTCATCACAAAATCATACTTGCGTTGTTTTACTAATACACTACGAAGTTGATCCAGTCCTTCGAACGGTGTGCCGTCAGGTAGGGCCCCACTCGCATCGATAGTAGCACCCGATTTCGCATCGACGGTACGCCAGCGGCCGATCGCATCGTAGTTCTCAAGGGCAAACCCGAGCGGATCCATCTCCTTGTGGTAACTGGCACAGACCGGGTTTGCGCGGTGTTGCTCCATCTGCGCACGCATGCTCAATACCTTGCCTTCATCATTCTTTTCACGCAGGCCAGGCACGTTTGCCGGCGGTGGTGGTGGTGGCGCGCTCAGGATATTTTCAAGGATCCATTTACCACGTATGGTCGGGGCAGTTCGGTTGGCATACGACGTCACCGTCAGGATACTGCCCTGACCGAGAAGTCCGCCCCGGCTCCGGTCAGGCAGGCTGACGCGCCGGAAATGACCGCCGTACACATCCGGTATGTTGTAGTGGCGGGCAAGGCGTTCATTGACGAAGGTATAGTCCGCATCCAGCAACTCGAGCAAAGGCCGGCCATTACGCAACACATAATCGAAGAACTCTACGGTCTCCGTACGGAAGGCCTGGCGCAGGTTATCGTCGAAATAGGGAAACAGTTCGCCGTTCGGCGCAGATGTCTTCAGGCGATTCAGATTAAGCCATTGTGCAGCAAAATTATCGACCAATGCGTTTGAACGCGGGTCATCCAGCATGCGATTGACCTGCTGTCGCAACATTTCGGGTTCGCGTAAGCGTCCGGATTCTGCAAGCCTAAGCAGTTCATCATCCGGGATGCTGCTCCACAAGAATAGCGCAAGTCGCGTGGCAAGCTGCAGATCCGGCAGGCGATAGACTTCACCCGTGTCCAGACCTTCCGGCATTTCTTCGCTGATGAACAGGAAGCGCGGGCCGGCCAGGATCCGTTCAAGTGCAAGACCGATACCTTCGTCAAAGCCATCCTGCCTCTGCCCACGCCGGTAAAACGCCATTAACCCGTCCAGCTCGTCCTCCGTCAACGGGCGGCGGTACGCCCGGTGTCCCAGTGTCGAGAGAATCTTTTCGGCACAGGCCGGGTCATCTGCACGTTTCGGTTCGCAGACATAGACTCGCTGCCGACCTGGACTGTCATTAGATACCTTCGGTTTGAACGGCCCTTCGACAATGACCGCACTGACCCCCGGTACACCGGCCTTGTACTGTGCATAGTCGATGATTGAATGTTCCGTATACAAGGGTTGCTCCGGCAGTCCGGCCTTGTCTATGAACGCGACTATCAGTTCACGCGTGCCAGCCTTCGCATCAATCCGGACCTCAAGTGCCTCGTCAGCATTGCGTTCGTACTGTTCCTGTGCCGGCTCGCCCTGCGCACTGGTTGAATAGATTCCTGATGATTTGCCGAGTTTCTCTCCACCGATACTGAGCAACTGGATACGTTCGCCATCCAGACGCACATCCATCTGCTGGGCCTCGCCCAACAGGCCACGGATATAGTCGCGGGAATTACGCTGTAAGCGGATGCGAATCACATATTCGCCGTCCATTGGAAAATAGTGCCGGACGACCAGACCACCCCGCGAACCGAACGGCAGGTCCTCACCGAGCCAGTCTTCCTGCATCAGGTATCGAGGGATGTTATAAGTGACCATCTCCGGCTGCATGTCCGGTTGACCCAGTGCCAGACGGCGTACCGTGCGCGCGGCAACGATATATTGTTCTGCGAGTAACGGTGACAGTGTCAATACTGCACCGACATTATCAAATCCGAACATCGTGTCGTCGGGCGGCAGGATGGTATCGTCATTGATTTCGACCTCAAGTAGTTCGCGGACCGCATTAAAATATTCGGTGCGATTGAGGCGCCGCAACGAGGCAAACCCGGGCTGCGGATGTTCTGTGTCATGACGGTCCAGCGACGATTCCAGGTAGGCGGCGAATGCCTCGTATGTGGCAATGTCCGGACGCGGCATACCGGACGGCGGCATGGTCCTGACCTTCAGTTTGCGCAAGACCTTTTCCCAGGTCTCGGCCCCGGCACCGACATTATTCACATCCAGATTTTGCAGCGACAGGCCAGCGGTGCGTAAAGCGTCATTGTGACAGCCGACGCAGTACTGATTGACCACGGCATGGTAACCGTCAGCGGAGTCGGTCGTCGGCGTCTGCTGCGCTGCACAAACGGTGGTGTAACCGAATAGCACGGCAGCCACCTTACCTAACATCTGTGTTCGCATCAAATACCCCCGCTCCTGTTACAGAAGCTACCTCTGTATGATACCTGTGATCCACACTATAGTATAAATAGATAAATACATCAATCTGACAACCGGACTCACTGCTGAGAAACTATTCCCCGTCCTGGCCTTCCACATAGGAATCTGGTACAGGCAATTTGTTCAATACAGCTGGAATAGCGGAAACAAACGGATCCATTGGACTTGCACGGCACCACCGGTAAAGCGAATACAACATGCCTGCCAATTTTGCTGGAGTAATCTTCCCATATTCGCCGGCCTGGTCCGCAGGGGTATAGGTAGACAGATTGCTCTTCAACCAGTCCAGATAGTCCTTCGTAACGTGGGTATGGTTCCCCTGCGCATTAACACCGTACACATTGGTGATATGAATGTGGTTCGGATCGCTGGAATTATGCTCATAGGTGTCCGCAAATGCGCCGCAAGTACTAGTTTCGATGCCGGGAACACTGGCAGGTGTTGGCTGTCTGCCAGCAAAATAACCGGCACCCAATACAATCAGCATTATCGCGAACAGGACTTTCGCCGTTAGCCCACGATTGATATTCATCAGTCTTACAGAATGACGGCACCAGTACGCTGAACTATGCGCAAAGACGTTGCACGATCCCCTTGAACTAGTCGTCGGAGACCAGACGCGCCTGTCTTGTACCTATGTCCTTCACCTCGGCCAGCACCGCACCACGCTTGTCTTCAGGAATATTCAGGCCGAGTTCCTTGCCTTTCATATCGATACTGACCAGACCGCTCTTCTTGCCGAGTACGATCTTGCGCTCTGCACCAACTATCTCGGAAGAGTACGGCTCAATTGCCTCGGGAATATGAAACTGGCTGACCACACCACCGCTCTCACGTGTAAACAGAAAATCACCGACTACCGGCTTCCAGCCATCGACTGTGTATTTTCCGGCCTTCTGCACCAGTTTTGAGACCTCACGGGCCTTGGTCAAATCCAGTTCAACCGGCATGTGATACAAGGCCGAAAGCGCAAGGGCTACTTCACATAAATCAGCATTGCCGGCGCGTTCACCCATACCGTTAATCGTACCCTGGATCCAGCCGGCACCACCCCTGACTGCAGCTATCGCTGCGGCTGTGGCCAGACCAAAATCATTATGGCCATGCCAATGCACCGGGATATTCGGACCGACCCAGCCTCTTACCTTACGTATCAGGCTTTCTACTACTTCAGGTGCGCAAACACCAATCGTGTCCACCACGGAAACTTCTTCTGCGCCGTGTTCAATTGCTGACATGTACACATCTTGCAGAAAAGCCAAATCACTGCGGGTCGAGTCTACTGCAAAGAAGTTGACCTTCTTGATACCGGCGTCCTTTGCGTGCTTGATTGCATCGATCGCCCTCTGCATCACCTTGTCGCGGGTAAAACCAAATGCCTTCATCTTCCTGTCACTGGTCGTAATTTCAATCAGCAGGAATTCGGTACCAAGCTCAATATGCGCATCGACATCTGCGATCATCGCGCGGGCAAAGCCCCAGATCTCTGATGACAGGTTTGCATCAAGTATGCGGCGTATCGCCTTGGTATCATCATCCGATACACGCGGGAAACCGGATTCAATACGACCAATGCCGAGGTCGGCAAGCTTGCAGGCTATCTGGAACTTGTCCTCGGTCGAGAAAGACACGCCGACAGATTGTTCACCGTCACGCAAGGTTGTGTCATAAAAACGCACGGGTCTGGTCCTGTCGAATCCCGCCTGTACCTCAGGCGCATCATTCAGTTCAGTGGTCCAGAGATTTTCTTTGCTAAATTTAATAGTCATCAATACAAGCTCTCGTTAAATAGGGAATTAGTCGACGAACAACAGGATCAGATAAATCGTCTATCGGATCATTGATTTGGTGGGTCAATATAGACGAACTGTCCTGATCGAACAAGCTGGTATCTACATGGGTTCAACACCACAGCAATCACCGTTATTGGCTGGTATTTCTAGTGGTGTGTTGCGGTGGTTTACAGCAAGCGTGCAGATGTTCGCATCCAGTTACGGTTAAATCTCTGTCGGTTATATCGCCGGTATTTACCGATAAGGTGGATGTACTTCTATTTACGTTATATATGCGATATAATGTAACGCATCTTACAACATATCATGATCAAAAATGGCCGCCAGAAAGACTACGACGCTGAATCTGAGGATCGATGCCTCCATCAAGGAGGCGCTTAAACTCGCTGCTGACCAGGACCATCGCAGTATAACCAATTTCATAGAATTGCTGGTACGTAAGCACTGTCAGGATGCAGGTATTACCATCCCCGAACAACAGACCCTTTTCCAGGAGACGCGAGATGGACATTAAAATCTTCAGGGCACTGATAGAGGCCGGTGCGATCAAACGAGTACATGTCATTGCCGAAGGGGATTTCTTTCGTATCGAGGCCGTGACCCAGACCGGTGTCAATCCTGTGAATACACTGAATGGGAAACTGAAGACCTGGACCAGTCTGGATGCCACCGCCAGATGGTTACATGGACTTGGAATTGGTAACTGCCAGATAGATATGAGTCGATGGCAACCTGAACAACGCGGCTTGAAACTGGGATAGACTGCAAGCCATTCTTTATTCACTTGCCGGATACGTTAATAGTGACACATAACATCTCGTTAATAACAACCATTGCTGCCGGCTTTGGACTGGCACTGATATTCGGTTTCATTGCCGAACGACTCAAAATGCCGGCACTGGTCGGTTATCTGCTCGCGGGCATTATCATTGGTCCGGCAACACCAGGGTTTGTCGCAGACGTGGAGATCGCCTCACAGCTGGCAGAGATTGGTGTCATGTTGATGATGTTCGGTGTCGGCCTGCATTTTTCTATCGACGACCTGCTCGAGGTGAAGCGTATAGCCGTACCCGGTGCGGTGCTGCAAATGGGAGTGGCGACAGCGCTGGGTACTGGCATGGCCATGTGGTGGGGTTGGGGCCTGGGGACTGGTTTAATCTTCGGGCTGGCATTGTCACCCGCCAGTACGGTGGTGCTGCTTAAAGCACTTGAGATCCGTGGTGCACTCGAAACGATGAATGGACGTATCGCCGTAGGTTGGCTGGTGGTGGAGGACCTCATTACCATCCTGGTACTGGTGCTGCTGCCGTCATTCGCAGGAATGCAAGGAACCGGTGCCTCCATTGAAAATACTTCTCCACTGTGGCTCATCATCGGACAGTCACTGCTCCAGATAGCGGCCTTCATCGCCCTGATGCTGGTAGTTGGCCGTCGCGTTATGCCCTGGATGTTGTGGCAGATTGCACGTACCGGTTCAAGGGAGCTGTTCACCTTGTCGATCATCGCCTCTGCAATCAGTATCGCCTACGGGGCAGCGCAATTGTTCAGCGTATCGTTTGCACTGGGTGCCTTCTTTGCCGGGACAGTAATGCGGGAGTCCGAGTTCAGCCACCGCGCTGCTGAAGAGTCACTGCCGCTGCGTGATGCCTTCGCTGTGCTCTTTTTTGTTTCCATAGGCATGTTGTTCGATCCGGCAATTATAGTAGAGCAACCGCTATATGTGTTGGGAACTGTCGCAATTATTGTCATTGGTAAACCGATTACGGCGATGGCGTTTGTACTCGCCATGCGCTATCCGCTCAGTACTGCGCTGGTCGTAGCGGCGAGTCTGGCCCAGATCGGCGAATTTTCATTTATCCTGGCCGGTTTGGGGATGTCACTCGGCCTGCTACCGGCCGAAGGTTTTAGTCTGGTCCTCGCCGGTGCGTTGATTTCGATTGCCCTCAATCCGCTGGTGTTCGCCTCGATGACGCCCGTCCGCCAATGGGCGCTTAAACGTTCTGGTCTTGCACGCCGTCTTGAACACCGTCAGGACCCGTTTGCCGAATTACCGATGAGTACAGAACGCAAATATCTGGAGGGACAGGTTGTACTGGTAGGGTATGGACGTGTCGGTCGACGTATCGCCGAGGCGCTCAGCGAACGCGGTATACCCTATGTCGTTACCGAACAGAACCGCGAACATGTCGAGAGTCTGCGCAAAAAAGGTCTTGCCGCTGTGTCGGGAAATGCGGCCGATCCGATGGTGCTAGTCCAGGCCCATATTGCCACCGCAGCGATGCTGGTTATTGCAATCCCGGATCCCGTTGGCATACGTCAGATGATCGATACTGCACGGACTCTCAATCCCGGGATCGAAATAGTACTGCGTACCCACAGCGAATACGAAACAGAACTGATGCGCAATGACAGGGTTGGCACCGTGTTCTTTGGCGAAGAGGAACTCGCCAAAGGCATGACCAGTCACGTACTGAAGCGTTTTGCGCCCTGACTGGCAATTTTACAGGAGAGTTGAGCCTTACAGGAGACCCTGATTATTCAGTGTCTGCATACCGTGTTGGCAAGCAGTCGTTCTGCAGCTGCCCCGGAAAAAATGTCTGTCCAACTAAGGTAGGGGCACGCTTATCCCGCGCTGAACAATACGGGCAGTGGTATTGGTAAGGTCATCCGTGGTTTTCCTGACATCACAACTTCCTTTTGCGTTTAGCCGAACCTCAATCGATTAAGTAAATCAGGTGACAACAACTGTTCAAACTTGAATCACTCCGGCTTTTTTAAGGGTTTTTAATCTTTCGCTTAGGGTTTCTCCCGATATTTATCTGGCTATACCGTCTCTATACTTTTTACATGCTAGCAGCCTGTCGGGTTTGACCGTCAGGCCATTAATACTCCCCGATTTGGGGTATTTGTAAAAGTTTTTCCATTCAGGTTGTTATTTGCGCATCATAAATTTCTCGTTTTTCTTCCTCGATCTGCCCAATCAGGCAAGAACCTGTTGACGCTGGTTTAATAATGACGATTTAACAGTAGTTGTGCTGGTTCAATTTTGACCAGGTAATCCACGTATCCTGCTTAATATTTAAGCAGGAGTAAACAGAGGTGATTACCATGGTTATGTATGCAAAGATAAGGCGGATGCATTTCCGCGAACATCTCACTATCAGTGAGATCCAGCGACGAACCAGTTTGTCTCGCAACACCATCAAGAAATGGCTCAAGGAAGTCAAAGAGCCACAATATCAACGACGCAAACGCGACAGCAAACTGACGCCGTTCGAGCCCAGGCTGAAGTTGGCCATGGAAACAGACTCACACCGTCCCAAGCGGGACCATCGTACTGCAAAGAGGTTATATGAAACCATCCTGCAGGATGGTTATACGGGTTGCTATGCGCAAGTGACGGAGTTTTTCCGCCGCTGCCGCGAGTACGCAACGGTTACCGGCAAGTCTGCTTTTGTGCCGCTCAAGTTCGAGCTGGGTGAAGCCTTCCAGTTTGACTGGAGCGAGGAATGGCTGGTGATCGGCGGCATCCATCGCAAGATACTGGCGGCCCACACCAAGCTGTGCGCCAGTCGTGCATTTATGCTGTCGGGTTATCCTACGCAAAGCCACGAGATGTTGTTCGACGCCCACACCAGAGCATTCACGGCCTTGGGTGGGGTTGCCAAGCGCGGCATCTACGACAACATGAAGACCGCTGTGGACAAGGTTTCCAAAGGTAATGGTCGTGTCGTCAATGCGCGCTTCTTCGCCATGACGGCGCACTACCTGTTCGACCCGGATTTCTGTAATGTTGCCTCCGGCTGGGAGAAGGGCGTCGTCGAGAAGAACGTGCAGGATCCCAGGCGGCGAATCTGGATGGATGCCAAAGCGCAACGCTTTGGCTCGTTCGATGAACTCAATGTTTGGCTTGAAGCGCGCTGCCGCGCCCTGTGGTCGGAGATACAACATCCGGACTATGTCGGCATTACAGTCGCCGATGCGCTTGAGCAGGAACAGATGTATTTGATGCCGATGCCCGCGCCGTTCGATGGCTACGTTGAAGTGCTGGCGCGTGTTTCCAGTACCTGCCTGGTGACGATACAACGTAATCGTTATTCTGTCCCCTGCCATCTGGCCAACCATAAAGTAGCGATCCATCTTTAGCCTAACCGGGTTGAGGTATCTTCCGAGAATGCGATCCTTGCCTACCATACGCGTCTGATCGAGCGTGACCAGGTCAGCTACGATAGTCAGCACTATATTCCGCTCATAGCAAAGCAACCCGGCGCCTTGCGCAACGGCGCACCGTTCGCCGATATGCCAGCTCCCTTTACGCAGCTGCAAGCAGCACTACGACGACGAGAACGGCAGCAAGGCGACCGTATCATGGCCCATGTTCTTGCCGCCATTCCTGCTCATGGTCTGGGCTGTGCTGGTCGCGGTAGAGCTGGTGCTGGAATCGGGTGTGCCTAGCGTCGAGCATGTGCTGAACGTGCTGGCTCGCCTTAACCAGTCCAATCTTCCAGCGCAGGTGGAAACCAGCCTGAAGCTCATCGAGGAACCGCTGGCGGATACCTCGCGCTATGACAGGCTGAATGCGCAGGAGGTGTCCCATGTCTGACATCATCAGCCAACTCAAGATACTCAAGCTGCAGGGCATGGCGGACTGCTATGCCGAATTAAAAAACCAAGGGGCATCCGGTGCAACCGCCTCGCTGGAGTCGTCAGAATGGCTGCTGCGTCAGTTACTGGAAGCTGAATCTAATGATCGAGGAATCCGCTCTATTCGCTATCAGGTCAATGTCGCCAAGTTTCCTATCCATCGAAATCTACTCGGCTTTGACTTCAATCAATCCAAAGTGGATGAGCAACTGATCAGCAAGCTTGCCACTATGGAGTTTACTGATGCCGCACAGAATCTTGTACTGGTTGGCGGAACAGGCACAGGCAAGACCCATCTTGCAACTGCGCTTGGGGTCGCAGGCATTCAGTATCACGGCAAGCGGGTGCGCTTCTACTCCACCGTGGATCTGGCCAATACATTGGAGCCCGGAAAAAGCCGCTGGCAAACAGGGCCGACTGGCGCTCAGCCTGATGCAGATGGATTTGGTCATTCTGGATGAGCTTGGATACTTACCATTCTCGCAGGCTGGCGGTGCATTGCTGTTTCACTTGCTCTCTAAACTCTACGAGCGAACCAGCGTCATCATCACTACAAACCTGACGTTCTCGGAGTGGAGCAGCGTGTTCATTGATGCCAAGCTGACCACCGCGCTACTTGATCGACTGACCCATCATTGCCACATCATTGAAACTGGCAACGAGTCTTTCCGCTTCAAACAAAGCAGCGAAACAGCCAAGGACCGCATCAAGTCACGCGAGAAAGCCAAACGTTCTCCAGTAACAGAGGGAGCGGAACCATTCTGACATCACTTAATAATTTAAAGGAGACCAAAACCAAGCATAGTCTGGTCGACTTACCCACAGTTGCGTAGTACGCTATGCGGCTAAATCACCTGGTCAATTTTAAACCAGCACAGATGGTCAATTTAAACCCAGCGCCAACATTCTAGTAGCGCCACAGCCTGGCTGGATAGAGGGACCAGGTGTTCAATCCGCATCTTCATTCGGTTTGAGGGGATCCGCCATTCCCTGGCGGTCAGGTCGAACTCAGTCCATTTAGCGCCTCGGAGCTCACCGGGACGCACAAACGTCAATATAAGTAACTTGAGTGCATAACGAGTCTGCAACTTTCCATCGTAAACATTTACGCGCTTCAGGAATTCAGGCAATTCAGACCTGGCAAGGGAAGGCTGATGCCATACTTTCCGTGTTTTAAGTACCCCTGTAGGTCTGGAACAGGATTTGAGCTAACCCTACCCGTTTGGACCGCATACCGAAAAACCGTATTGCATCGTTGTAAAAGCCGCCCGGCCTCGTCCAATGTCCCCCTGGCCTCCACCTTTTTGGTAACTGAGAGAATTTCAGGGACGACTATTTGGGTAATTGGCCTCTGGCCGATACAGGGGAAAATATCCCTTTCCAGGGATTTGATGATTCTGTCAGAAATATCTAGTTTTATGCAGATTTCATGCGGGTTGATGGACCGCACTGGACATCACTGGATATTAATATGGTGCCGATGGCGAGACTCGAACTCGCACGAGTTACCCCACTACCCCCTCAAGATAGCGTGTCTACCAATTCCACCACATCGGCGTTTTACTCCGCAAGCAAGGCCTCCGGATTTACAACTGTTTTGATCTAAGAAAACCCTGACGTGTCAGGGTTTTCTGTGATACATGTATGTACCACCATTTTTAATCACTGCAAGTAAATATATTATTCAGGGCTTTACAACATTATTCAGCAGTTTCGACGGCAGGCTCTGCCGGAGGAACCACCTGCATGGCTTCAGGATCAATCACTGGTACCGGAACATCGATTACCGGCTCGGCTGGAACCTCAATAACGGTCGAAACGGGTTCTGCCGGAATTTCGTTCACTGCCTGATTAAACGGATCTGCAGGAATCTCATTAATCGCATCAGAGGTCTGCCCTGTGGTCGACTGTACCTCGGAGACAGGCTGGTCCATCAGACTGCGGCTGACCTGTGACCCTTGGCTGGCGATGTATGCCAGACCGAGACTATTGGTCAGAAAAATAAACGCCAGTATCGCTGTAGTCCGGCTCAGAAAATTACTCGAGCCCTGTGCCCCAAAGACTGTATGCGATGCACCGCTGCCAAATGCCGCACCCGCATCCGCACCCTTGCCATGCTGTATCAGGATCAGGCCTATCAGGCTGATCGCTACCAATACTTGTAAAACCAATAATACTGTGTGTAACGTTTCCATTTAGCTGTATTACCTCGTTGCCTGGCATATCGCCAGAAAATCCCCGGCGACCAGTGACGCGCCGCCAATTAACCCACCATCGATATCCGGTCTTGAAAACAGTTCCCGTGCATTATCGGCCTTCACGCTGCCGCCATACAGGATACGGATCTTGTCTGCGATTGCATCGGCATGTCTGGCCAGTTGTAATCGTATAAAACCATGTACTTCTTCTGCCTGATCCGGTGTTGCAGTGCGTCCTGTTCCAATGGCCCACACCGGTTCGTATGCAAGCACCGCATTCGCAAACATGTCTATGCCTGCCCTGCTGATTACTGCGTCCAGTTGCCGGGCAATGACCTCTTCGGTCACACCCGCTTCCCTTTCCCGCAATTGTTCGCCAACGCAGAGGATCGGGACCAGTCCCTGTGCACACACCTTCACAAACTTTTCCGCCACCACCTGATCGGAATCATGATACAGGGTGCGCCGCTCGGAGTGGCCTACGATAACATACCTGCAACCGAAATCCGTTAGCATGGTGGCAGAAACCTCACCTGTATAGGCCCCGGCAACATGCTCACTGACATTCTGTGCGCCGAGCGCGATAGCACTGCCCTCCAGCAAGGTTCGTATTTCGGACATATATATGTATGGGGCGCAGATCGCCACATCAAGGTCGGTAAACGACTGTAATCCCTGTTTGATCAGCTGCAACAACGGGCGGAGCGTCGCCAAGCTGCCGTTCATCTTCCAGTTCGCAGCCACCAGTGGCCGTCTTGTTGCCATAATCTTTCCACTTTATGCAGGGAAAACGGGGGCAAGCTTACAATAAAACCGGGGAAATTCCAAAGAAAACATGGAGATCCGGGGTTCGCCGCCGTGGATCGCTGAAATACCGGTTATGCATCCGGCATAGTACTTGTAAATATGTCCAGAAAACCCGTTTCCGGGTGGTCAAAATTGTCGATTATGCTGGTGAGACCCCGCTCGCTATTTCAACGTGGCAATGCAGGCAACCTTGTATCAAACTGCATTTCTGCTTCGCATGGCGCACGATCAGCGCATGATATTCATTGAACATCACCGGATCTTGCACCAGATTCGACTCAAAGCCGTTCCGGAGCTGCTCATAGGGCTCATTGCCATCGATTAAATCCAGTTTTACCAGCAAGCGGCGGGTGTAGGCATCTATGACGAAGACCGGCCGGTTGAATGCATAGAGCACGATATCATCGGCCGTTTCTGGTCCGATACCATTGACCGAGAGTAATCCTTTGCGCAGCTCTGTAGTCGGCAGCTTTTCCAGGGCGTCCATGCCGCCCTGTTGCACCAGCCAGTCACACAGGTTTTTCAACCTTCTGGCCTTGATGTTGAAATAACCTGAAGGGCGTATCAGCGCGGCCAGCGTGTCATGCTCGAGCCGGTGGAGTTTTTCAAGGTCAACCAGCCCGGCCTGATGCAGGTTCGCTATGGCCTTCTCGACGTTTTTCCAGGAGGTGTTCTGCGTGAGTACGGCACCCACGACCACCTCAAACGGACCCTGTGCCGGCCACCAATCCTGGGCGCCGTAGGCTGTAATCAATCTGTCATAGAGTGCCATCAGCACAGTTCTGGAAAACATCAGCGGGTACCTGGATGATTATGCAATCCGCCACACCGGGACCGGGTCAGAACCAGTACTTTCGGGCTCACTTGCGTGTTGGAGAGGGGCGCCTTGCGGGTGTTCGCCTTGCATGACCACGGCCTTCCAGTTTGCGCTTGTTGGTTTTTTTCTTGTCTGTGGCCTTGCGAACAAACTTTCCCGGATCCGCCCTACGCTGATCCGGGTGTCGCAGTGCAGGTTTGCTTTTGTCTGAACGCGGCCTTGCCGCTGTTGTCGGCTCGACCGCTTCAGGCGCCGGCGTTACACCCGCATCCTGCAACAGGGAGTCGATGTCTTTTTGATCCAGCTCCCAGCACTGGCCGGGACGTTTTTTACGTGGCAGCTGGTAGGAACCGTATCGAACCCGTATCAGCCGGCTGACCTTCAGTCCCTGCGACTCCCATAAACGTCTGACTTCGCGGTTACGACCTTCCGTCAGGACGACGTGATACCAATGATTGGTACCTTCGCCGCCTGCATCCAGGATATCGCTGAACCCCGCCACGCCATCGTCAAGGATGATACCTTCACGCAGCGCTGTCAGCTGTCTGTCGTTCGCTGTGCCGAGGACCCTGACCGCATATTCACGTTCAATATTGCTGGAAGGATGCATGCAACGGTTGGCAAGTTCACCGTTGTTGGAGAACAGCAGCAGTCCGGTGGTATTGATATCCAGTCTGCCAATATTGACCCAGCGTCCCTTGGTCAATCTTGGCAGGTCATCAAATACGGTCTTCCTGCCTTCCGGATCATTGCGTGTACAGATGAGTCCGGCAGGTTTGTAACAGGCAATAATACGTATTGAGGTTGGCAGTACGGTTTGCAGCTTGACCGGTTTGTCGTCCAGACTGATCTTGTCACTGGTCCTGATGCGGTCACCTATGCTGGCGAGTTTGCCATTCACCTTGACCTTGCCCTGCCTGATCCAGGTTTCGATCTGACGCCGCGATCCCAGTCCGGCATTCGACAGTAGCTTGTGGATGCGCTCCGGCTCGGTGCTACTCATTTGCTATATCATTTGCTATAACTGTATGCGAAGACGTCATGCAACAGGTGTCTCGCCCGCATTAACCGGAAAACGGGACGACATTGTCTCTCCGGCCAAAATCAGAGTCGTCGTCATCCCCTGCATCGTCCTCGTCCTCATCTTCTTCGTCATCGTCATCCGCATCTTCATCAAATTCCGGCAGGGCCTCGTCTTCGTCTTCCTCCGGCCCGGTATCCTGTGGCTGGCCCTGATCCGTGACCGGCTTTACTGCCACCGGCATCGGATCCAGTCCTTCAAACAGGTCCGGATTGATCAGATCGAAATCCTTGATTTCTGACAGCGGTGGCAATTCAGACAGTTTCTTCAGATTAAAATAATCGAGAAACTCCCGGCTGGTCGCCAGCAATTCAGGTTTGCCCGGCACGTCACGGTGTCCTACCACGCGGACCCATTCCCGCTCCTGCAAACTCTTGATGATACCCGAACTGACACTGACGCCACGAATGTCTTCAATTTCGTTGCGTGTGATTGGCTGACGGTAGGCAATGATAGCCAGCGTTTCCAGAAATGCCCTGGAATAACGCGGGGGTCTTTCCGTAAACAGACGGTTCATCCATTCCGCATAGTCCGCACGTACCTGGAAACGATAACCGCCCGCGACCTCTTTCAGTTCTATGCCCCGTTCTGCATAGTCCTGCTGCAATTGCTCGACCAGGGTACGGACGAGATCACGATCCGGTCTTTCCAGATCATTATCAAATAATGCCAGCAACTGGTTCAGGTTCTGCGGCGTACCCGACGCCATCAGCGCGGCTTCTATTATATTTTTAAGTTGTGGTTCGTTCATGCAGCTGCCTTCAGGTAAATCGGCCCATTGATTTCATTCTGGACCATGTCAATTAATGATTCCTTGATCAGTTCAAGTATGGCCAGCAAGGACACGATGACCCCTGCCTTGCCTTCCTCAATGGTGAACAGGTCCTTGAATTCGATAAAACTGTCGCTCTTGATCCGATCCAGCACCACGGTCATGCGTTCCCTGACTGACAACGCTTCACGATGAATCATATGGTGGGTATACATTTCCACCCGCGCCAGCACGTCCGCAAATGCGTGCAATATCTGGTCCAGCTTGACGTCCGGCGGGTTCAGGTTGAGTTTCTTTTCATTAAAGTCAACCACAACGGAGAACAGGTCTCGCTCCAGCCTTGGCAGCGTATCGATCTCCTCGGCGGCCTGTTTGTAACGCTCGTATTCCTGCAGACGCCGGATCAGTTCAGCCCGCGGATCATCTTCTTCATCATCAATGATAGTACGCGGTAACAGCATTCTCGATTTGATTTCGGCCAGTACAGCACCCATGACCAGGTATTCTCCTGCCAGTTCAAGCTGGAGCACCTCCATCAGATCGATATACTTCATGTACTGTGCGGTAATCTCAGCTATGGGTATATCAAGTATATCGAGGTTCTGTTTTTTAATCAGATACAGCAGCAGATCAAGCGGTCCTTCAAATACCTCCAGAAACACTTCGAGTGCCTCCGGCGGAATATAGAGATCATGCGGGATCTGGGTGACAGGTTCACCCTGCACGATGGCAAAAGGCATCTCTGACTGGCCGACTGGAGTCTCTGCTTGTTCTTCTGTAGTCATTTGTTGCACGTTAATAGTTTTCCCGTCGCTGACCGCCATGGATGGCGGAAATACTGGCAATGCAGGAGCAATTGCCAGTGCGTTATTCGTTACTCGTTCTTTTTGTATTGTAGGGGCACAGCATGCTGGGCCCCTACGCAATACACCATCACTTGTATGATAGCCCCATCACAGACCTTACTTCATCCAGTGTCTCCCTGGCAATGTCGCGCGCGGCCTCGCAACCGTCATTGACAATACCACGCACGATCTCCGGATCCGCTGCATACTCTTTTGCACGTTCCCGGATCGGTTCCTGCTCTTTCAATATTGCATCAATCAGCGGTTGTTTACATTCGAGACAACCGATTCCCGCACTGCGGCAACCCTGTTGCACCCACTTTTTCACATCATCATCCGAATATACCTGGTGGAATGCCCACACCGGACACTTGTCCGGATCACCCGGGTCCGTACGCCGGATCCTGGCTGGATCTGTCGGCATGGTCCTGAGCTTATTCTCCACCGAGTTAGGATTTTCCCGCAAACCTATCGTGTTCGCATAGGATTTTGACATCTTCTGGCCGTCCAGACCGGGGAATTTCGGTATTGGGGTCAGCAGTGCCTGCGGCTCCGGAAAGATCATCTTGCCGCCACCATCGAGATAACCAATCAGTCGTTCGCGGTCGCCCATACTGATATTCTTCTGCGATCCAATTAACGCGGTCGCCTTTTCCAGGGCCTGCTCATCCCCTTTTTCCTGATAGTCCAGCCGTAACTGGTGATAGAGCTTGTTGTTTTTCTTGCCCATCCTGCTCGCGGCAAGTTCTGCCTTTTTCTCGAACCCGGGCTCGCGACCGTACAGAAAGTTGAACCGGCGGGCTATTTCCCTGGACAATTCAACGTGGGCGACCTGGTCTTCGCCGACGGGGACATAACCGGCCTTGTAGACAAGAATATCGGCGGTTTGCAGCAACGGATATCCGAGAAAACCATAGGTAGACAGGTCCTTGTTGCCCAGTTTTTCCTGCTGGTCCTTGTAGGTCGGGACCCGTTCCAGCCAACTCAGCGGGGTGAACATCGACAGCAACAGATGCAGTTCGGCATGCTCTGGTACCCTGGACTGTATGAAGATCCTCGCAGAACCGGGATTGATTCCGACCGCCAGCCAGTCGATCACCATTTCCCAGACCGAGTCCGAAATCGTCTGGGGCGACTCATATTCTGTGGTCAGCGCATGCCAGTCCGCTACAAAGAAAAAACATTCGTACTCATTTTGCAGTTTTAACCAGTTTTTAAGCACACCGTGATAATGACCCAGGTGTAATTGACCTGACGGGCGCATCCCGGAGAGAACGCGCTGTTTTGCTGAAATTGCCAAAAAGAACTCCTGAGTATCTATCTACGTTGGATGGTGAAATTATACAGGGTCGCTTCAAATAGTCTCCCGCTAGATAGGGTTTTTTTACCGGGGCCGGATTTATCGCCTAAATCTGCTCGATCTTGCCCTTGCCGGCACGCACGATTTCCGGTACATCACCGCAAACATCGATGATCGTGGTCTCTTCGGTGCCGATCATGCCGCCATCAATGACCAGATCCAGCAGCTTGCCTATCCTGTCACGTATCTGTTCCGGATCACCTACAGGGCTGTCATCACCCGCGATAACGAGGCTGGTACTCAGCATCGGCTCGCCCAGTGCCTCAAGCAGGTCCAGACAGATTTTATTGTCCGGGACGCGCAGTCCGATCGTCTTGCGTTTTGGGTGATGTAAGCGTTTCGGTACTTCCCGGCTCGCCTGCAGCACAAACGTGTACGGTCCTGGTATCCGGCTTTTTATAAACCGGAAGGCCGTATTGTTGAGTCTGGCCAGTGTTCCCAATCCGGACAAATCACGACAGATAATCGTAAACAGGTGGTTCGGATCCAGACCACGGATACTGATAATACGTTCGAGCGCCTGCGTTTGATCCAGCATACAGCCGAGCGCATAGCAGGAGTCGGTCGGATAGGCGATTACCCCGCCCTGGCGCAGGATCGCGACTGCCTGCCCGACCAGCCTGGCCTGTGGATTATCCGGGTGAATTTTAAAATACTGTGCCATATACTCATCGCCTGTACTATAAGACGCTCAACTATATAGATTTTATTATTATGAAATTACTGATTGATTTTTTTCCGGTGCTGGCATTTTTCATTGCCTATTACATCCCTGACAATCTGGATCAACGTATGTATATGGCGACTACCGCCGCCATAGGCGCTGCTATCCTGCAGGTCACTGTATTCTGGTTGATTCATCGCCGCTTCGAAAAAATGCACCTGATCACCCTGGTGATCATCCTCGTGCTCGGCGGACTGACCTTATTATTACATGATAAACGGTTTTTCATGTGGAAACCGACCGTCGTTAACTGGTTGTTTGCAGCGGCCTTTCTGGCCAGTGAGTTTATCGGTAAAAAATCGCTGATCCAGAGAATGATGGACCATGCCATCAATATTCCCGCACCGATATGGTACAAGCTGAATCGTACCTGGATTATATTTTTTATCCTTTCCGGCGCGCTGAATCTGTATGTGGCATTCAATTTCGCCGAAAATATCTGGGTCAACTTCAAGCTGTTCGGTATTCTCGGTCTGACCTTGCTGTTTGCAATCGGCCAGGCCGTCTATCTGGCGAAACACATTATTGAACCTGAACAAGATAAGGGACAGCCCTGAATGCTGTACGCAATCTTTGGTATCCATTTTGAGGACAGTCAGGAAAAACGTCTTAATGCCCGCCCCGCGCATCTGGCCAGGATACAAAAACTGAAAGACGAGGGCCGACTCATCCTGGCGGGACCACATCCGGCCATAGACAGCATAGATCCTGGTCCAGCTGGGTTTAGCGGCAGCCTGACCGTTGCCGAGTTTGCTGACCTGGAAACAGCAAAAATCTGGGCAGATGCAGACCCTTACATAGCCGCCGGTGTCTACCGCAGCCTCACAGTCAAACCGTTTATTAAAGTACTGCCATGAGCTGCCGCTATTGGATCGGATAGCGGTAATTCGCGAACGGATTGAACAGGTCCTGCATCCTGTCATGCTGGAGATCCAGGATGATTCTGCCATGCATCATGGTCACGCAGGCGCTGCAGCAGGTGGTGGTCATTATTCAGTCCGGGTCGTCTCGGCACAATTTTCCAACCTGTCCTTGCTCGCACGTCACCGTCTGGTTTATCAGTGTGTTAACGATTTGATGCCTGCAGTCATACACGCGCTCAGCATCAAGGCGCTGGCGCCGGAAGAACAGTAATTTCTGCATCAGCGACAAGGCCGTTTCTGAAATGGCCAAGAGGCAAATACCGTTTAATCAAACGGATACAGGACAGACTGCGTCCTGGCCGGCGCCTGATAGAACCGTTCACCGGATCCGGCGCGGTGTTTCTGAATACCAGTTACGAACATTATTTGCTCGCCGATACGAATCCTGATCTGATCAACCTGTATAAACAACTGACTGAAGAGGGTCAGCCCTTTATCAACTATTGTCAGACACTTTTTAAACGGAGTAATAACAAGACACAGTATTACCGGTTACGCGAGGAATTCAACAACACCGATAGCATAAGAAGAAAATCCGCATTGTTTCTGTATCTGAACGTCAGCCGATATCGTCAAGCCGGATCTTCTCACCATCAGTGATAACACGGTCTACTTTTACCGGGGTCCAGGACCTGCCAGGACGTACGTCGTCCCCCTTGCCTCCGGTTTCCACCACGATTTTGTCGGCAGCCGATGACAGTATCTGTACACCGGTCGATTCCTTCATCGCGGCATGACCTGCAATATGGTCATCATGGCCGTGCGTGCCGATGATCATCTTGATATCTTCGGGCTTGAACCCCATCTTTTCGACGTTCTTAAGGATCTGCGGGACGGACTCCTCATATTCCGTATCGATAATGATATGGCCCTGTTAACCGGTAATCAGATAGGTAACATTGTGCTCGGTCGTGCCGACGAAATAGATATTATCTATGATACGGAATGGCTCGACCGCATTTTTCCGGTAGGGGCTGTCATCTGGTGGCGATACCGGCGCCTGTGCTTGTACATGCAACACGAAAACCAGACATAACACTACCAAAGCAATCATGCGGTTTATCTTCATTTTAGCTTCCCCTATTCCAACGGTAGATTATCAAGCTCCGGGGCTTTAATTGTTTTACTTTTTCGCCATAGCCTCTTTTACCAGCCTGGCAATAAAATCATTCTGCCAGCCGTTGATTGCATTGCGATAACCTTCAGGATCAATAAAGGCCTTGTAGCCTTCACCTTTTTTCATCCGTTCAATCTTCTCGCCCAGATTGAACCAGTAACCATGCGCACCGAGGTAGATGTCAACCGGCAGACTCTCCAGCGTCTTGTAAGTACCTGCAAGATCTGTGGCTATATCCGGATAATTCGGATCGCTGAGCAGACTGGGACCGTCAATTCTTACGCCACACATGAATACAACGTCGTACTTTTGACCGGCCTCTTCAGCCACCATGGTCCAGGTGGTACAACCCTGGGTATGACCGGGTGTCAGGTGTGCTGTAAGGACAGTATCACCCAGGGTGATTTTTTCACCGTCCTTGAAACTGCGATCTACCTTCGCCGGGGTCCAGGGGGTTGTATTGCCTGGGTCACTCTTGCCTCCCGTTCTGATCACTTCAGCATCCTCGGCCGGTGCCAGGATCTGGGCGCCAGTGGATTCCTGCATCAGTGCATGTCCGCCCACGTGATCGCTGTGTGCATGTGCGGTCAGGATCAACTTGATATCCTCCGCCTTGAAACCGAGCTTCTTCACATTTTCAAGGATCTTCGGTACCGACTCCTCGTAGACCGTGTCGATGAGGATATTGCCTGCCGGTGTAGTGAGCAGGTACGAAACTTCATGCTGGGAGGGACCGACAAAATAGATATTGTCGATAATACGGAACGGCTCTACCGGTAAATTCTTCCGGTATTCACTGCCCTCTGGTGGAGACACTGGCTGTGCAATTACATGGAATACGGCAAGCAGACATAAAACCACAAATGCACTTATACGATTGGTTTGCATATTACTTTCCCCCTCAGGTTATCAACTATACAATTATGATTCTACATCGATTGTACTGTGATTTTTTCCTCAATGCGCGAGAATCTGGTTCTTTAAACTTACCGATAAAATCATGCAAGACACCGCACTGTACGAACAGCTGCTTGGACTGAAATCACCTTGGTCGGTTAAATCAGTGGACGTTTCCTTAACGGAACAACGTATCGTAGTTGATTAAGCCTGGCCAATTATGGGCCGACCCCGCAGACCACACCAACAGAGCCCACAGCAACGGCTTTCGTTCCCGCCAGTGGCGGCATTTGGACACCTGCCAGTTTGAGACCATCATCAAAGCGCGCGTACCCCAACTCAAGTACAGCAACGGCACAGTCGAAGAATTGACCGTGCCATGGGCTGATCGGTACAGCAGGGTGACCCTGCTGATGGAAGGCTTCGTGATCAAATTGCTGCAAGTCTGCCCCACCACCAAAGGGGTATGTGGATTTACCCGTCTGTCCTGGAGTACGGTCAACGCCATCATGGTGAGCGCCGTGGCACGGGGCATGTTGCGCCGCAGCGATGATAGCGTGCCTTATATTGGCATTGATGAGAAAAGCTCTGAGCGAGGCCATACCTACATCAGCGTACTGACCGACATCGAGCGCTCGCGGGTTCTTGACGTAGTGCCCGAGCGGAAACTGAAGGCGGCCAAAAAGCTGCTGGAAACACTTAGCCCAACTCAACGCTCGACGCTCGACGCGGTCGCGATGGATAGGTGGTCGGCATTGATGAGCGCGACACCAGCGTGCCTGCCTCAAGCCGACATTGTGCATGACCGATTCCATGTCGCAAAGTATCTTGGCAAGGCCGTGGATACGGTACGCAAACAAGAGCATTCCAGTCTATCCAAAGTGGGCACATCGCCGTTGACGAAGAGCACATATGCATGGCTCAAGAACTATGCGGATGGCCGCAGCAGCGAGGCTGTCACGTTCCGTGCGCTGAATCAACTCAACCTCAAGACCAGCCGGGCCTGGCGCATCAAGGCAACATTTACCCAGTTCTGGTCTTATTACTATAGGGGTGCGGCTAAACGTTTCTTTGACGCGTGGTCCAACCATGCCATGAGGAGTCGTCTGGAGCCGATTAAAAAAGTAGTCCAGATGCTCCGGCGCCATGTGCAGGGTTTGCTCAGCTATAGCCGTCACAGAATAACCAATGCCAGCGCCGAAGGATTCAATAGCGCCATCCAGCTGATCAAGGCCAACGCCAGAGGATTTCGCAACTTCACTAACTATCGGGCAAGAATTCTATTTAATTGCGGTAAGCTGGATATGAACTTAGGCTAATGAAAATTCACAGTGAATATGTCGATGAACCAATATTAATAACACGCCGGTACCGGACTTCCTCCGGTATCGGTGATTGCTGAACCTATCTCAAAATTAAGCGAGCGTAGATGGCAAGGATTGTTCCTGGCAATCCTACTGCATTTCCGCCATCCATGGCGGTCAGACAAGGCAAAAATGGGCGAGGAAGCGGACGCCTGCATGGATGGAATCGGTAGGGTCGAGTCTGGACGCCTACACGGATTTAGGCGGTAGAAAACGTCCGGAACAAGTTTTCGAACAGAGACCGAGAACGAAGCACGACTCCAGGGATGGAGGAGGTAGAAAAGCGTCAGGACGCCTACATGGATGTAGGCGGTAGAAAACGTCTGGAACAAGTTTTCGAACCAGCTTTCGAGGACGCCAGAGCCGAGTGTACACGCCAGTACATGAGTATTTCGAGTCCATTTTTAACACAGTATCGGCAAGCGCAGCAATTTTGGATAGGTTGTAGCCGGCAGTCAACCGACTGCCGGAGATCCTAGTGGACTGTCGTGCACCATGATCCCAGTAATCGCTATCGTTGGTCGTCCTAATGCAGGTAAATCAACCCTGTTCAACCGTATTACACGCACACGCAATGCGCTGGTAGCAGACCGCCCCGGCGTTACCCGCGATAGAAATTACGGTTTTGCCTCGCACCGCGACAACAGCTTCATTGTGATAGACACCGGTGGACTGGACGATTATGAGGCGGAAAACCTGTCCATTGCCAAACTGGTCTCGGATCAGACCTTGCTCGCCATCAAGGAGGCAGACGCAGTGTTATGGCTGGTGGATGGCCGG
Organism: Gammaproteobacteria bacterium; assembly: GCA_038922895.1. GTDB lineage: Bacteria > Pseudomonadota > Gammaproteobacteria > Eutrophobiales > Eutrophobiaceae > Eutrophobius. Next base: position 4,972 of record JBCKWF010000010.1, on the reverse strand, counting down.
GCCGGGCTGTCAGCAGCTGATGAATCGCTGGCGGGGAAATTACGCGAGCTCAGCAGGAATATTTATCTACTGGTAAACAAGACTGAAGGCATGAATCCCGATATTGCCAGCGTGGAATTTCATGCGCTGGGTCTCGGCGTGCCTTATCCCGTATCTGCTATTAGAGGCGACGGTATCGATACTTTACTTGATACCGTACTCAACTCATTCCCGGATCCAGGACCTGCCCTCGATGTTGAAAAAACCGGATTGCGGATGTCTTTCATCGGCAGGCCTAACGTTGGCAAGTCGACGCTGATAAACCGCATGCTCGGTGAAGACCGAATGCTGACCTTTGATCAACCCGGCACGACGCGCGACAGTATCACTGTCCCGTTTGAACGGCTTGGGAAAAAATATGAACTGGTCGATACTGCAGGGGTACGCAGACGTTCATCGCTGGAAGACCCGCTGGAAAAAAACAGTGTGATTAAAAGCCTGCAGGCACTGGAAAGTTCGGACCTGATCATTGCCGTAATTGATGCGAGCGAAGCGCTGACAGACCAGGACCTGCATTTACTCGGGTTGACGATGGACAGCGGCAAACCGCTGATCATCGCCGTGAATAAATGGGACCATCTGACCAAGGACCAGCGCGATATGATCAAGAACCAGCTGGATCGCAAGCTGGCATTCATTGATTACGCCTGCATACACTTCATTTCAGCATTGCATGGTAGTGGTGTCGGCAAACTGTTTGGTACGATAGATAAAATCGGACGCAATTTAGCCATCCAGGTGAAGTCGTCCAGGGTAACAGATATCCTCGAAGCCGCAGTGTTCGCGCATGCGCCGCCACTGGTTAAAGGTCGCCGGATAAAGCTGCGCTACGCTCACATAGGCGGGCACAGTCCGTTAAGGATCATCGTACATGGCAACCAGACAGCCAGCGTACCGGCAAACTATGCACGTTATCTTTCCGGGTATTTCCGCAACCGGCTTGGACTGGTCGGCACTCCGGTCATGGTTGAATTCAAACACAGCGAGAACCCGTTCCAGGGCAAAAAGAATGTGCTGACGGAAAGGCAGGTCAAAAAGCGCAAGCGCCTGATGCGCCATACGAAGAAATAAATGCTACGGTGGCCGGTTGTTACCGGCACCAGTTCAATTGGTCCTGCTGATATTGTACTGGGTCATGATGGTTGACAGTAAGCGGTCGGTTACTTCTGACTGCACCCATTCTCCATCTTCATCAAGCACGACCAGTTCGGTCTTGTCACCGACCCCGGTCAGCGTGATCACGTAGGAGTCACTACGTTTACCGCTCAGGATGGAAAACAAGCTCCTGTCTTTTGTTTCATCTGTGTAGGTAACATTAAAGATGCCCTTGTTCTGGTCCTTTGCATCAATCGCCATACCCGCACCCAGCAGTGTTCTTTCAACCTGCGTCCAGGCAATAGTATATTCATCGGGTATCGACAGCAGGCTCTTGTTGTTAATAACCTGGATCTGGGCCTTTTCCTGCGGTACTACACTGGTCTCATTGACCACATTGGTCTGGCTGGTCACGGCGCCTTCACCGGGTATCGCCATGCTGTTATTGATCGCCCCCGCAGTCAGGTCCGGCGGTATCTCCAGGTCCGGCAGCGTTTGCGCACGCTGATATTCGTCCTTGGTTTCGGGGAATAACCGGCCCATGGTTGAACAAGCTGATACAGACAAAAGTGCTAGCAGAATAAAAATAGTTTTTATCATTTTGTTTCCCATAAATTTTATATAACTCCCGCCTGACGCATGGCGGCCTCTACATCCTGGTTAAATTTTTCTGACAACCAGGTCAGTGGCAACCTGATCCCTGTTTCCAGCAGACCAAGCCGGTGCATTGCCCACTTGACCGGTATCGGATTGGCCTCCACAAACAACTTCTTGTGCAATCCCCGTAAGGTGGCATCTACAACCTCCGCCTCGGCCTTTGCGCCCGTGGTTGCCAGCTCACACATCCGGTGCATGGCCTTAGGCGCAACATTCGCAGTGACTGAAATCACCCCGTGCCCACCACGTAACATGAACTCGCAAGACGTTTCATCATCACCGCTGAGCAGGTTAAAGCCTGCCCTGCAGTTCTCACGGAGTTTGTCGAGCCGGTCAACATCTCCGGTGGCTTCCTTGATCCCGGCGATATTTGGCACTTTGGACAGTCTGGCGATCGTTTCAGGCAGCATGTCACAAGCAGTCCTGGCCGGGACATTATATAGTATTTGGGGGATGGATACTGCCTCAGCCACCACTTTAAAGTGCTGATACAGGCCCTCCTGGGTAGGTTTGTTATAGTAGGGGGTCACCAGCAGACAGGCATCCGCACCGGCCTCCAGGGCACAGCGGGTCAGGTTGAGCGCCTCTATCGTCGAATTTGCCCCGGTCCCGGCAATGACCGGAACACGACCGTTCACGATTTCGACAGTCCTGCGTATGACCAGGCAATGCTCTTCCGTGGTCAAGGTGGCAGATTCGCCCGTAGTTCCAACCGATACTATCGCATCGGTGCTGTTTTCTATATGAAACTCTATCAGCCGCTCCAGTGCGGCCCAGTCGAGCCGACTGTCAGGCCTTACACCACCCTGCATCGGGGTGACCAACGCTACAATACTGCCCTTAAACATAACTGACCTTTTATGTAATATGAGAAACGATAATATTGCCAGAACCAGCATGACAGGTTCAACCCTGTATACAGCCCCGGTAGCGGGTCAGCAAACCGGTGGGCGTATGGTACTTGTCCATATCGGACCTGACAAGAAATTCAGGGAGACACCGGATGAATGAACAGACAGACTTGCGATTAGCCGTACAAAGACGGAGAATCCACCCTCTTCAACCAGCAAAGACACTTAACAGATGCAGATGAAACAACAGTTAGTCCTGAACATCGTAGGCGACTTCCAGGCCGGACTGGTCGAAAAACTGACCAAGGCAATCCGCGACAGCGGCACTGGCATAATTGACAGCCGCATGACCACGATGGGAAACGAATACGTTATCATGATGCTGCTGTCAGGCAGCTGGGATTCGATTGCAAAACTCGAAGGGTCCATACCCAAACTTGAGAAGGAACTCGACGCAAGAATCATCAGCAAACGGACGGAAAAACGCACCACTAACAACAAGCGCATCCCGTATACGATAGAAATTGTCAGTTCTGACCGCAACGGCGTTATCCATGACGTGACAAAATTTCTGACGGACAACCATATTGATATCTGCGAGCTTTATACCAGCACCTACCGCAGCCCGCATACCGACCTGACCATGTTTTCTCTGCATATGATCGTCAACATACCGGCCGACAGCTCTATAGCAACGGTACGAACTGAATTCATGGATTTCTGTGACCAGTTGAATCTGGACTCAGTGATGGAGCCGGCGAAATAGACCGGGATTCGTGGATCGGGACTCGTTACTGCATCTGAAAATAATTCCAGCCATGGCTATCAACTATATCTTTGATGCTTGGACAGTAACGATCCCTCCTATAAACTACATTCAGATTAAAAATATCAGACGTGTGTCACGAGTCCCGAGTCCCTATCATCCAGGAGAACCCCATAATGAGTAAAATCGCCATCGGCAAAAAAGTCCCTGATTTCAAGGTCAGCGCGACCGGTGATCAGACGGTCAAATTATCTGATTTGAAAGGCAACAATGTCGTATTGTACTTTTATCCGAAAGACAGTACGCCAGGCTGCACAACCGAAGGTCAGAATTTCAGGGACAGTATCCGTAAATTCCGCGCTCGCAACACCAAAATCTTTGGTATATCCAGAGACTCGCTGAAGTCACACGAAAAATTCAAGACCGTCGAGTGTTTCCCGTTTGACCTGCTGTCGGATGAAGACGAAAAACTGTGCACACTGTTTGATGTGATCAAGGAAAAAAACATGTACGGCAAAAAGGTCATGGGAATTGAACGCAGTACCTTCCTGATCGATGCGGAAGGCATACTGCGTAAGGAATGGCGCAAGGTCAACGTCGAGGGACATGCAGATGAGGTGTTGGAGGCGGTGAAGGACCTTTGATGACAGTCGCTAGTCGCTAGTTGCTGGTCGCTAGTGGATGATTTATAAGTCAGTATATTAATTAAAGGTGGTCATAGTCCGACTATGCAGCTAATTAACTTTAACCCGGTGAGTTTATTCATATCAAAATCACCAGCGACCAGCAACTAGCAGCCAGCGACTAATCGTGCCAACCGCTACTACAGAAATCGACTACACCGAAGTCTCCCGTAGCATCAAAGCATGGGCCTCGGAGCTGGGTTTCCAGCAGGCCGGTATAACTGACACGGATTTGTCTGAAGATGAAGCGTATCTTTTCAAGTGGCTCGACCGGCAAATGCACGGGCAAATGAATTACATGGAGCGCCATGGCACCCGTCGCAGCCGACCCGACGAACTGGTACCTGGCACAATACGGGTCATTTCACTGCGCATGGATTATCTACCCGCCGATGCCAGCCATCCGGCCAATGTACTTGGCAAACCTGAACTCGCGTATGTGTCCCGCTATGCCACAGGCCGCGATTATCACAAATTGTTACGCGCCAGGATCCAGACACTAGCGGACCGTATTGAGGCGATGGTCGGCCCGTTTGGTTACCGAGCGTTTACCGACAGCGCACCGGTGCTGGAAAAGGCGTTGGCGCGCAATGCCGGTCTCGGCTGGATCGGCAAACACAGTAATCTGATCAATCCGAAGGCGGGTTCCTGGTTTTTTCTCGGCGAGTTATATACCGACCTGCCCTTGCCGGTCGATCCGCCATTCACCGAGGATTATTGCGGCACGTGCTCTGCATGCATTGATATCTGCCCGACCGGCGCGATCATTGGGCCTTATCAGGTTGATGCACACAAGTGTATTTCCTATCTGACCATCGAACTGCGCAGCAGTATCCCTGAACAGTTGAGACCGCTGCTCGGTAATCGCATTTACGGCTGTG
>JBCKWF010000009.1:0-31444 GCA_038922895.1 Gammaproteobacteria bacterium | reverse complement strand
ATGCGGCCACTGCCCGTGCACTCCTTGACAAGTATAAGACTATGGTCGAGACTTTAGGCAGAATCTCCTGCATTTTTTAGAATTCACACAGCATACTCGGGGGCGTTTATGAGACACCCGGTATGCCGAGGATATTCAAGATAGTAAACCCCTGATCTGATCGAGCAGGTTTAACGGTCGGTCTGGCGGCTCCAGTTGCCGGACTTGCCGCCGGATTTTTCCAGCAGTTGCACCTGTTCGATTATCATGCCCCTGTCTACGGCCTTGCACATGTCATAGATGGTCAGCAGGCTGATCTGGACTGCAGTCAATGCCTCCATTTCCACACCGGTCTGGCCTGTCGTCTCGACACGCGCACGACAGACGACACAGTGTGATCCTGTGTCAGGTATCAGGTCGATGCTGATGTGGGATATGGCCAACGGATGACACAGCGGGATCAGTTCTGCTGTTTTCTTGGCAGCCATGATACCCGCGACACGGGCAATACCGAGTACATCACCTTTTTTGTGCTCGCCTTGCAGTATCAGCGACAGGGTTTCCGGCTGCATATTGATTCTGCCTTCGGCAATTGCGACCCGGCGACTTGCAGGTTTGTCGCCGACGTCGACCATATGCGCCTCACCTTGCTGGTTAAAATGGGTCAGTCCGGACATATCTGCTGTGATCTCCGTCAATGGATAGCCTATAATATGATCAAATTCACAGGCCATGTAAACGCTTAATGAGCATAACTGTCAAATATTTTGCTGTGTTACGTGAACGCTACGGCAGGTCAACCGATAGCGTACAGTATGAAAACGGTATGACCGTCTCGGACGTGTGGAAACGCGCGCTGGCTACCGAGGCAATTCCGGACAACCTGATGATAGCGGTCAATATGGAATACACCCGCAAGGATACGAAGCTTAAGGACGGTGACGAAGTCGCCTTTTTCCCCGCAGTCACCGGCGGTTAGCTGTGAAGATTGAAATCCGTACCAGCCCATTCGATCCCTATGCGGAGATAGCACAATATCAGCGTCAGTCACTGCCTGCCGGTCAATATGGTGCCACTGCCAGCTTTGTCGGGACAATGCGCGATTTTAACGAAGGCAGGCAGGTGCTCGGCATGATGCTCGAATATTATCCGGGCATGACAGAAAAACATATCACCCAGATCTGTGAACAGGCCGCTGCAACATGGTCCTTATTCGATTACCTGGTAATACACCGGGCCGGGAAGATTGAAATCAATGATGCGATCGTTGTCATTGCTGTCTGGGCAGGTCATCGCGGCGATGCACTGGATGCCTGCAAGTTCATCATTGAAGACCTGAAATCAAAGGCCCCGTTCTGGAAGAAGGAAAAACTGGATGAGGGCGATGCCTGGGTGGAGGGGAATACGTCGGGATATGCAGAGAGTGAGGAGTGAGGTGTTAAAAAATACTATCACCTTTTAGTAGTTGCTCAGACTGTCATCCCGAGCGTAGTCGACGCCTACATGGATGTAGGCGGTAGAAAACGTCTGGAACGCGTTTTCGAGGGATCTTAAATCGTTATAACTGGAAGATTTCCCAGTCGCGGAGCCTGCCACCCCTCACACTAGCCCAAAAAACGGCACCACCTCCACCTGATCTCCCGCCATCACACCATCATTCTCCACTGGCAGCACAATAAAGCAATTTGCCTGTGCCATGGAACTGAGGATGCCGGAGCCCTGTGCACCGGTCTTGCTGACGACGAGTTCACCGCCTTCATTCTTTTTTATGATGCCGCGCTGGTACTCCAGCCTGCCAGGGCGTTTTTTCAGGTTCGAAATACAGGTGACCTTCAGCGTGACTGGATCGGTGGGTATCTGTCCCATCATTTTTTTCAGGGCAGGCTGGACGAATTGATAGAAGGTGACCATCGTCGACACCGGATTACCTGGCAGACCGAATAACCACGCATCCTTTACCTTGCCGAATGCAAGCGGCCGCCCGGGTTTCATCGCCACTTTCCAGAATGTCACCGAACCAAGCTTTTCAATTATCTCCCTGACCAGGTCGGTATCACCGACAGAAACCCCGCCGGAGGTGATGATTGCATCTGCCGAACCTGCTGCAGTCAACATGGCATTTTCAACTGCCTGTCGCTCGTCCCTGATAATTCCGAGGTCAATTATTTCGACCCCAAGCCTGGTCAGCATGCCGTTTAGCGTGTAGCGATTACTGTCATAGATCTGCCCGGCTTCCAGGGGTTCACCGGCAGAGCGTAATTCGTCACCGGTCATGAACAGTGCTACGCGTAATTTCCGGTTTACCTTCACATTGGCAATGCCCATGGATGCAACCAGGCCAAGCGCGGCAGGGTACATACAGGTGCCTGCGTGCAACAGCATTTCACCCTTTTTGCAATCTTCACCCGCCGTGCGGACATTCTCACCTTTGACGCTACGCGCATCGATGGTAATGGAGTCTGCAGTGACCATAACATTTTCTTGCATGATGACCGTATCAGTCCCGTCAGGAATCACAGCGCCAGTCAGGATACGGACACAGCTGCCACTGGATACGGTGCTGTTAAAAGGATTGCCCGCCAGCGAGGTACCAGCCAGCTGCAGTTGTCTGGTCCCGCTTGCAGGTATGTCGGCAGAATTGATTGCATACCCGTCCATTGCTGAATTGGCCGCCGGTGGAACATTCAGTGGTGCAACAAGGTCATTACTTAATACACGATTCAGCGCCTGCCTGATGGCGACCGTTTCAGTACCGGCGATGGGGTGAATAGTATCAATGATCTTTTTCAGTGCTACCTCATAGTGCAGGGAGGAGGGGTCACTGTCATCCATACAATTTGATTCTGCTGGTAGAGTATTTTCATTCATATCTGGCATTTATGTCTGGATGTTCGCAACGTGTGTATTAATTATCCGCGCAATAATAAAATCCGCAATCTGCTCGGGTCGATCCAGGTCCAGAATAACCTGGTTACCTGTTATGCCGGTTGCATCATTGGTGGCAATTGCGATGATATTCTCATCATGGCGGGACAACAACGGGTGGCCGAGTTCCGGTCTATAGATTTCGATTTTCGGGATTGCTGCCTGTTTATATCCTTCAACTACGATCAGGTCGAGTCCATCGTGATGCAGATACTGCAGGTAATCGGTCAATGTCAGGTCGGTACTGCTGTCAGTCATCAGTGCCCAGTGCCGCTCAGTTCCAATCAGGACCTGGCTGGCACCCGCCTTGCGCAATTCATAACTGTCTTTACCAGGATGATCAATCTTGAAATCATGGTGCGAATGTTTGATTACACCAGTACGGACAGATTTTTGTCTGAATATGGATACCAGTTTGGTCAGCAGGGTAGTCTTGCCGGCGCCGCTGAAAGCAGCAAAACCGATTACAGGAATGCCAGTATGTATCATCTAGTCTGCAACCGAACGCTCAGTATATTCTAGCCGCCAGGAGCATTCATATGCCGGAAAATCACCGGTTTTTCCGACAGGTTGAAATCATGTCCTTTCGGTTTAATCTGCATTGAGTCGCGGATAGCCTGTTTCAATTTATCGATGTTACCAGGATGGTTGCTTACTACCGATTTAAGATCGATTGAATGTTCCTGACCCAGGCAGAGCAACAGACGGCCTTCGCAGGTAAGACGTACCCGGTTACAGTCATGGCAGAAGTTATGACTATGTGGCGAGATAAAACCGACCTTTGTCATAGTCTCCGGGATTCTGAAATATCGCGACGGTCCACCGGTCGATTCGGTTGTTGGTATCAATGACCAGGTCTTTTCCAGGTCTGCCCGGATTTGATCGCTGGAATAATAGGCCTCGGCCCGATTATGCTCGTTGATAACCCCCAGCGGCATTTCCTCAATAAAACTGATGTCCATGCCACGTTCGACTGCAAACCTGACCAGGTCAGTGACTTCCTCATGGTTGCGGTTTTTAAGGATGACCGTGTTCAGTTTGATTCGGGTAAACCCGACATCCTGTTCTGCCCGGATACCGGCAAGCACCTTGCTCAGTTCTCCAACACGCGTAATATTCCGGAACCTGTCCGCGTCGAGAGAATCCAGGCTGATATTGATGCGGGCCACACCGGCCTGCTTCAGTTTTGGTGCGAGTTTCGCCAGTTGTGAACCATTCGTAGTGACAACTAGTTCACGCAGACCATGCAGTTTACCCAGGTCTTCAAACAATTTGATCACGTTCTGGCGTACCAGCGGTTCGCCACCGGTGATACGTATCTTGCTTACACCAAGCTCGGTAAATGCCTTGCCGATGATGGTCAGTTCTTCCAGCGTAAGCAGTTGCGCGCGCGGCAAATACCATTTCCTCTTCCATGCAATAGACACAGGGAGAGTCACAACGGTCAGTGACCGACAGCCGGATGTAGTTGATAGTACGTCCGAACTTATCAACCAGCACTTCCTTTTGTTGACCTGACAGTTGCATAGACATGTCCTGGGTAGAAAATGGATAAACTGCAGTTCTATAATTGGTGCAATCTATTCTACGTAGATGCAGTGTGCAGGTCAAAAGCTATGCCTGTGTCGAGCGATCTTTTCACCCTATATGCACAATATTCCAAATGATCAATGAATACAAATGCTTAGTGCCCCGTCGGTGTTACAGACCAGACTGTCAGTTATTGAAAGCGGGGCTAGTGTTCAGTGACATGATCACTTCCTGTCACGATCAGACAGGCAGCAGTACCAGCGAATCTACAAATTCCTGCAAATATGACTGTGATATTATCAGCCGCATTCCGGACAAATAATAATTCACAGCTAATGATCAGGTCACGTTGCAAGGAAATTTGGGGAGCACTCGCCAACAGAAACATGGTGATCGTGTTGCTGTTAAGCCTGTCCTCGGGTCTGCCACTTGCCTTATCAACGGGCACCTTGCAGGCCTGGCTCGCGACCACGGACATTGATATACAGACCGTCGCATTATTCTCACTGGTCGGGTTACCGTACACATTCAAGTTTATCTGGGCCCCGATCATGGACCGGTTTATTCCACCTTTTCTTGGTAGGCGGCGCGGCTGGATCCTTCTGACCCAGTCATTACTGATACTGCTAATAATAAAGATGGCATTTACATCTCCGGATCAGCAGATTGTCCTGATGGGTATACTCGCACTGACACTGGCGTTCTGTTCTGCATCACAGGATATTGCAATTGATGCCTATCGGACCGATTTGCTGATGGCCAGGGAACGCGGTTTCGGTGCTGCAGTGACGGTTGCCGGTTATCGTACCGCAATGCTGATCTCGGGCGGGCTTGCCTGGATCATTGCGGACCAGGCCGGTTGGCAGTTTACTTACTGTCTGATGGCAGGACTGATGGGACTCGGTGTCGTCGCCACACTATGGGGGCCAGAACCGGTCTGGGACAAGCAGGCCCCGGTTTCGCTCCAGGATGCGGTAATACAACCTTTCAAGGAATTTATTGTCCGCCCGCAAGGAATACTTTTATTGATTTTTATTGTCTTGTACAAACTGGGTGATGCCTCAGCCATCTCGCTGAACTCCCTGTTTTTTATCCGCGAGCAAGGGTTTACGCTGACGGAAACCGGTGTACTGTATAAATGGCTGGGCATTATTGCGACTATCCTGGGTGCCTTTATCGGTGGTAGCTTTGTCGTTACCCATGGTCTGTACAGACCCTTACTCTGGTTCGGTATAGCCCAGGCTGTCACCAATCTCGGTTTCATGGTGATTGCACTGACAGGCAAGTCGTATACCGGCATGGTACTGGTCGTTGCGATAGACCAGCTGGTTGGTGGTATGGGGACGGCGGTGTTTCTGGCATTTTTAATGGCGCTTTGCAATCATCGATATACTGCCACCCAGTTTGCACTGCTGTCAGCATTATCTGCAATCGGGCGTGTTTTTATTGGCCCGCCTGCCGGTTACCTGATTGAAATGATCGGTTGGGCCGCGTTTTTCCTGGTGACATTCCTGGTTGCATTGCCCAGTTTGATTATGCTGATTTATCTACGTGAACGGATTGAGTCCTACCACAGGGCCGAAGTCTAGTTGCAAGTATCAGCTGTGCTGCCTGATTCAGACAGGGGTAGCCTGGTGTGCCCCGTTACCTGAACAATCCACGCAGGCCGGCAGGTCGGTTTCTATTTCCAGAGTGGAATGCTCTATCTCATACGCATCATGCAGATGCTGCTTGATCCTTTGCTTTATCAACTCGATATCAGTCAGATTGTGCCGGGTTACAACCACATGTGCCTCCAGCACATTACGGTGTTCATCCAGTTGCCAGACATGTACATGATGCATGCTTTCGACCTGATCGATTTTTTCTGTCGATTTGATGATATCGCTGATTGACAAATGCTCAGGCGTACCTTCCATCAGTATATGGATCGTCTGCGGCAATAGCGTATATCCCTGGTACAGTATGTACGAGGCAATTAACAGCGTTAATAGCGAATCCATCCAGTACCATTGATACAGCAGGATCAGGCTGCCTGCAATGATGACACCGACAGAGGCCAGCGCATCGGTAACATTATGAATAAATGCAGTCCGGATATTGATACTGTCGCGTGACTGTCTCCAGGTCAACAGTGCAGTAATTGTATCCACTGCCAGCGCGATTGTCGCAACGATAATGACGATCCAGCCCTGGATATGCTCGGGCTGGTAGAAACGCCAGAGCGCTTCATATATCAGATACCCTCCGGTCATGACCAACGCAGTCTGGTTGATGAGCGCAGCGATAAGTTCCACACGTTTATAGCCGAATGTCTTGAAATGGTTGGCCGGCCTGCGTCCTAGCTTCCGGGCAAACAGCGCGATCGCAAGTGCAGCGGCATCACCGAGGTTGTGTATCGCATCGGCAATCAGCGCCATGCTACCTGAAACGATACCGCCGGCAATCTGGGCCAGGGTCAATACGACATTGATGAACACGGCCAAGCTTAACTGTCTGTCATCGTTGACGTCAGTGTGATGGTGTTTACGCATAGGGTCAGATACTACCAGCAGGCCCTGCAACACATGTAATCAGTCGGAGACACCGATGTTACAGTCCCGGCTGATTAATCGACTTCCCGTACTAACCTGATACCGATATTGTCGTAGAGGGAATCCGACTTGAATTTGTCCCGTTTGGAGTGCCGGATAGATTGTGGTGGGCTGCTGTAGGATCCGCCCCTGACAACACGTGTTATACAGTCGCCACCTTCCCAGACCTCATCGTTCGTGGGTGCACTGTTGTAATTATCATGCCAGCAGTCACGTACCCATTCAGATACGTTACCGGCAGTATCGAAGACGCCGAACTTGTTCGCACCAAAACTGCCAACCTTGGTTGGTTTGCGTGGGTCCAGGCCTGACCCGCAACCGAAACAATGTGCGCGGTTGGGTTCTTCTTCATAACCCCACCAGAACGAGGATCTGGCCCCGGCCCCGGCAGCATACTCCCACTGGCTTTCGGACGGCAGGTTGTAAGTTTCACCGGACTGTTCGGACAACCATTTTGCATAATAAAACGCATCGTCCCAGTTGACGAAGATGACCGGATGCGTGGCCTTTTCCATGTACAGATTATCAGGTATTTTTCTACCGGTGGCCGAGGCGAATTTTTCATACTCTGCAAAGGTGATTTCATATTTGCTGATGGCAAACTTGTCAATATTTACCATATGTCTTGGACGCTCATCTGTATTTCCGGAAGAACCCGAACTGCCCATTTCATAACTGCCGTCCGGTAGCATGACCATCACCGGTCCGTTAGAGCCATTTTTTAATTTGTCACTGAATTCACCAGCGGGTTCCGTTACCGGAGCAGTGGTTTGCATTGCGACTACAGTTTCTGCCGGAGCGGTTTCAACGGCCGCTTCATCAAGCTGTTCCGTAGTGGCGACTTCTTCTTCTGCCGGGCTTGCGGCTTCGGTGTCAGCAACTGTTTCCTGATCAGTCTGGTCCTGCAGCTGGGTAGTATCTGACGTGACCGGGGCCGTGGTCTTGCCACCGAATGCGAAAAACCCGCCTATACCAACCGCAAGGATGATGGCGGCAGCGATGCCGATCAGCATGCCGGTATTGCCTTTCTTTTGCTCCGGTACAGCGGTAGGGGTCTGCCAGGCCGGCGCTACGGCCGCAACGGGTGCTGCAGCAACTGCAACAGGTTTTGGCTCTGGCGCGGTTGCTGCCGCTGCCGCTTTTTCCTTTACATCAATAACGACTATCGTTGCATTGTCCTGTTTCGGCATGCCTGCATCCTTGACCGCCGATAACAGGGCTTCCACACATTCTTTCGGAGAGCCAGACCAGTCCGAGAACTGGATCATTTTGCCGTCACTCAGCGTATCCATACCGTCACTGCACAGCATGATCCGATCACCAGCCTGCAGTTGCATCGGCTCGGCCGATACGTCAATTTCATTGATTTCATCACCGGTGACTGCACTCATCAGCATATTACGTGCGAGGCCTGCCTCCGGCTCAACCGGCGTCCCTGCAGCCGCCATCCGGTCGAGAAAACCACCGTAACTGTGGTCGGCATTGATCTTTTTCAGGGTCTTGTTGCGCACCAGATATAAATGGCTGTCACCGACACTGGCCCACCATAATTTTCCGGCCTCAAAAATGGCGGCAACCATCGTGCAACCCATCCCTGATAATGCAGGAGTTTCCTTGACGGTTTCCTTGATTGAATTATTGGCCTTGATAACGCACTCATAGAGGATTTCGGCCGGATTATCGACCGGATAATTCTGGGAGACATGTTTATTGAATGCCTGGACTGCCATGTTGCTGGCGACATTGCCGGCAGCGTGACCACCCATGCCATCTGCAATAATGATTAATGCGGCGGCATTACCGTTAGCGTCCGTCAGATTGGTAATCAGGAACGCATCTTCCTGATAGTCCCTTGCCCCGTCGATTTGCGAGCCTGATAATTCAAATTGAAGTGCCATTTTTACGGATCTCAGCGGTTTAGCGAATTATTAAACTGTTGTTTATCAATGGTATACCTGGTTGGCCGGCAACGATTGTAACGTAGTTCCATTTGTACAGGTCTATACGGGATATCGTACCAGTCATTGTGACTATTACAAAATCAAATGTAGGGACAGTGACAAACAACAGATAGCGGATATTTTGCCTGATTTTGCATGACTGCACCGGCCCGGACTAGTCCCGCTTTATGGCATTGACAATAAATCTGCCTTGCAGGATAGATTCAACCATAGCACTTATTTCCGCCTTGATTATGTGGTTGGACACATCTGGATCAAACCGGTACCGGTAGTGCAAGCTGAGTACTCCGTCCAAATCCGCGATCCGGTCAGACTGTTTGATTCGGTCAAGCCAGTTTGGCAGGGTTTCCCCGTTGCGGCGGGTATAGCCGGCCTTGTGCAGTTCATTTATCAGCAGATAAAAACCGGAATCCATGCCCTGGTACTGTTGCGGGAGGATAGCCCTGTTCCCTGATCTGATCTTGCTGATACGTTCCTTGAAATACAGTCTCCAACCCAGTATGAGAACGAGCGGGATAAGCAAATAAATCAGGTAGTTGTTTGATGTCTCCTGCTCCAGTTCGTCGCGGGTCTGGAACTGTGACAAGCGGTAACTGAACCACGCATAGATGTCCATCAGTGGTTCCAGCATTGAGGCGCTGTCATCTTCGAGAGGTGACCAGATGGCCGGGGTCGTATCGACGACCCGCCAGCTACCACCGACATAGGCAATTGCCCATGAATGTGCATCCCGGGAGCGGCCAATATATTGACCTTCGATCGTACTGTATTCATCTATTGCATAACCGGCTACATATCTGGCAGGTATACCGGCTGTGCGTAACAGCAGCACTGTGGCGGTGGCAAAATACTCACAATGGCCTTCCCGCGAGGTAAACAGGAAGTTTGACAGGTATTTGCTCCTCGGATAGCGGTTACGCTGTGACAGTGAGTAGCGGAAATTATTCGCGAAGAAGGTTTCAACCGTATTGATCACCGCGATATCCGGTTTATTGTACAGCCCCAGCTGTTCGGCCAGCCTGGTAAAATCCTGCTGGAAATTACCACTGACGTCCAGATCCGCTGTTTGCGGTATTCCCTCCGTTAGCGGATGGTCCTGGTAATCTGCGGTGTAACTGATCCAGCCTTCACGGATTTCCATTTTGACCGTGCCATACTGACTTTGATTGATTTCGGTTGCAGCAACCTCGCGTATGACAGTGGCGCCATGCGGCAACGGGACCACCCCCACTTCTTGCGACATGTTGACAGAGATAGTCAGCGCCTTGTCCTGGCCACCTTCAGCCAGGGTCCAGCGGTTACCGCTGATGGACGGATCGATAACAGTATATTGCGAATCTGTATTGCTCCACATACCATAGCCATATTTCTGATAGCTGGCCTCCCGCAGGAGCAGCGGACCGGTAAAATTATCGGTCGTATCAATCCTGAGCACGATACTGTCAGATAATTTCAGTCTGCCAATAGAGCCGATGGCTGTGTTGGCACGCTCCGGGTCACGGTGCCGCCACATGAACTGATCGAACAGACTGATAAGGGAGGCCTCCAGCGAGCGCTGGATCTCGCGTATACCCTCCTGGCCGGCATAACTGAGTATAAATGCGAGACACAGCAGTCCTGCCCAGACCGACACACGGTAGCGTTGCGGGCGGAACGACCACAGGACGATAGCGAACAATGCAAATGTCAGGATAAAGAACCAGACTGTCCTCTGGTTGCCTGCGCTTGCGGACACGATACACACGAGCAGGTAGGGCAAGGACAGATCAACTTCGGCGGCCGCTTCCGGAGAGGTAACCGGATCCAGTCGACGCAGACTGATGAACAATGAATTGACAGGTAATCTCCCGCGTTCACTATAGCGTTGTAATAACAGCAACGGTAACAATACAAATGGCATGACTGACAGGATGACAAAGATGCCTTTTGTCCCTGCTGTCATAAAAATATATACGATAGTGATAAAGAACCCGACGCCGCTCAGATCAGAAATATGATTGAACTCCCGGTTACTGATAGGCCAGCGCCATGTCACCCAGCTCGACATCTCAATCAGAAAAATCATCGGTATGGCGAAGATCAGAAAACCGGTCTGCCATCCCCATAATAACAAGGCGGCACCGAGGCTGAACCGGGGTGCCGCCGTCAAGGAAGCTGGCTGACTATTCATCAGGCGGGGGCCCATTCCGATCAATCTGGTCCAGTGCGGCCTGCATATTACCGACCGGCAGCGGGATAAGCCGGCCCGCCAGGCCCTGTAACTGGCCGGGTACCAGCTCTCGCTTATCGTCCGGATCAACAATGACAAATACCTGTACAGGTATCTTCAATGCAATGAAATGCCGGACCATCTGCTGACGTTTTTCGTCCCAGTCCAACAGCACCAGCACGAGTCCGCTCAGCTCAGTGATGTGTTGCAGGATATGCTCAACCAGTTTCTGAAAGTCAGGCTTGCTGCACGGACTGACACAGGCAAGGATTTCCAGCATATTGGCCGCCTCACCGAAACTGCGGCCAGTGGTAAAACGGTATGACTCGGTGCCGACAAACATCAGGTCCAGCAGCGAGTCCTGGTCCCCGATGGATTTAGTGAATGAGGCCGCCAGTGAGACGGCCTCCTCAAATCTATGCACAGAGCCGTTTTCAATAAACGTATCCAGTATCAGTCCTTGTCTGACGAAGTACTCGTCGCGAAACTCCTTGACCACCGGTTCGCCGCGTTTTGCATAACTGCGCCAATGGATGGCCCGCATCGGATCGCCCGGCTGGTAATCACGCAGTGACATGAATTCCTGTGAATCACCAATCGCACTGGCCTGGTTCATGCCTCCCGGTTGGTATTTGCGGCTACCGGACAGTCTGACGGAGGGTACACGATAGGTCTTCGGCAGGATTAACAGCTTTTCACGGTTACTGCTGCTGATCAGCGCTCTGATCAGTCCAAACGGATCCGGCCGCGCCAGCCTGGTTGTAGAAAAATGCAGATAGCCCCTGCGCAGCGGTACAAACTCGATACCGATTTCAGTTTCATCCATGGCCGGTATCAGGGCGATCTCAGCCGGTGGCAGGATGCCACCGCGATTATTGCGGATTAGACTGAGCAGCCGGGGGTAGCCGATCTTGCGGTCGATCCAGTTGCGTTGCTTGTCCAGTGGATCGGTAGCACCAAGGAAATTAGCATATTCCGGAAACCCTGCATCGAGTTCATCCATCACTACCAGGTCCCGGTGCGGCTTGCGGCCCAGATTCGCTATGATGATTTTATATCTGAGCGGTGAGGTCACTGTCCCATAATCCGGTAACAGTCTGCGCAGGCGAAAATTGCCACGGAATATCAGTGAACTGAGCATAGCCAGCAACAACAGGGTAGTGCAGATGGCAAATACCTGGAATGCGAGTGAGGCCCGGGTATCGATCCCGAATATACCAGAGGCAACGATACCACCGGCGACTAACAGGCCGGCAGGGGTGAAGCGGTGCCGGATCCACTGGCTGGTCCTGTGTATAAACCTGAAGTTCAGATACAGCAGTCGACCGGAGGCAGACATACGTGGTTCAGATCGGGACGGGTACAGATTTGAGTATATCGCTAATTACGCCCTTGGCAGTCAGGCCTGAGAACCTGGCCTGCGAGTCGAGCATCAGGCGGTGGGCGATTACCGGTAGTGCCAGTTCCTGGACATGATCGGGGGTGACAAATTCAACCCCGTCAAACAAGGCGAGTGCCTGTGCTGATTTCATCAGCGCGATGGAAGCACGCGGACTCGCACCATTCAGTATGCCGTGTACGCTGCGGGTCTCGCGTACGATACTGACGATGTAATGCTTGATCTCCTCGCTGACACGTATGGCAGACACCTGCTGGCGCAAACGGACGATATTGTCCTTGCTGGCACAGGGACGGATGTGGTTAATCGGGTGTGAGTCATTCTGATCAGTCAGGATGTCTACTTCCTGGGCTGCATTCACATAGCCGAGCTCAAATCGCATCGCAAACCGGTCCATCTGTGCCTCGGGCAGCGGATAGGTGCCGTGATGTTCAATCGGGTTCTGAGTGGCGATCACAAAAAACAGTCCTTCGAGTGGATACTGCGTGCCGTCAACACTGACCTGTGACTCGCCCATCGCCTCCAGCAAGGCTGACTGGGTGCGCGGCGATGCCCGGTTGATTTCATCCGCGAGCAATATGTTGGTAAATACCGGGCCCCGGTGAAAATGAAAGTTGTGGTCGCGCTGGTCGAATACGGAGACACCGAGTATGTCGGTCGGTAACAGGTCCGGTGTGAACTGGACCCGGTGATATTCCGCATTAATGGATTTTGCCAGCGCCTTCGCCAACGTGGTCTTGCCGGTGCCGGGTACGTCCTCCAGCAGCACGTGGCCGCCACTGATGAATGCAGACAGCAACAGGCGTATCGCCGGTTCCTGACCCTTGATTACCGAACTGATATTATTCGAAATGGAATGGAGTATATGCTGCTCTGTCATCAGGTTTGCCGTTGCTTGTCCGTTTTCATGTTTGACTCTACACTGCAAATGCGCGTATCAGCATACACAGGGCTGATTTCGCCTTTTATTGTTCGGACTAGGAGACATCATGTTTGAAAAGAATGCAAGTACCCGGTATCCGATCAACGAGGTTTTAGGCAAACGCTGGAGCGGCCGCGCCTATGATCCGGAACGGGGCCTGACCAACCAGCAAATCATGAGCTTGCTCGAGGCGGCGAGATGGGCACCTTCGTGCTCCGGGGACGAACCCTGGCGCTATATTGTCTGCAACCGTGCCACTCATCCCGCTATCTGGCAAATGGCACTGGCTACGCTGGTCGAATCGAACCGGGACTGGGCGCAGAATGCACCTGTGCTGATAATCGGGTTTGCCAATTCAATCATGAGTCGCAATGGTAAACCCAACCGCTGGGGGCAGTATGATACCGGTGCGGCGTCAATGTCGCTGGTCCTGCAGGCCACCGCGATCGGACTGATGGTGCATCAGATGGGAGGCTTCGATGCAGATAAGGTCAGGTCTGCTTTCTCGATACCCGAGCCATTCATGCCGATGGTGATAATGACCGTCGGTTATCAATTGCCGCCAGACAGTATTCCGGAGCAACTCAGGGAAAGGGAGTTCGCACCCAGGCTGCGCCGGCCACTGGGACAGACATTTTTCAATGGTAGCTGGGGTACGCCAATTACCGAATGACGCCTATTCCGTTGGCCGGGTAAAGCGCACGATCTTGCGGCGGTCGCGTTTGCTGGGACGCCCATCAGTCCGGGGTAACAGGCTGTTATTAATCTTCAGCTGTTCAGCCAGTAAGCTGCGGTTTTCCAGGCTTTCAGTACCCTCTTCATAAAGCAGCGCTGCTTCGACTGCCGGACCGCGGCGTGTACCCGGTGCCAGCACGCTGATAGTCCAGGTGTATGGATCAATGCGGATAGTATAGACCTCACCAGGCCGGACTGTTTTTGATGGTTTGACCCGGTTACCTGTCAGTTTGATCTTGCCGGCCTTGATTGCCTCCATAGCCAGGCCCCGGGTCTTGTAGAATCGCGCGCACCATAACCATTTGTCCAGGCGTACCGTAGTATCAGAATTTGTGGTTTTGTCGAACATGTCACTGGGTTTTATCACAACGGTGATTTATGATCCAAGCTTGCCTCTGATTAAGTGTTTTTTGTCATGCCGACCAGCGTGGAGCGCATCTTTAACTTACTGAATAATGGATAATCGGTAAAGGCAAGATTTCTCCACTTCGGTCGAGATGACACTTAATCAGGGTTTTCCTAATCGAATATCGTAAGCAGGAGAGACCTCGTGACTGATAAAAGCAACAGCAATCCTGGTCCGTTGAATATTACCGTACTGGTCGTTTCGGATTCCAGGACAGAGAAAACGGACAAATCCGGGCGACTGCTGGTGGAACGTCTGCAAGCGGCCGGACATACATTGTATGACAAACAGATCGTACCGGATGATATCTATAAGATCCGCGCGGTCGTGGCAACATGGTGTGCTGATGCGAATGTCGATGTAGTATTGACGACCGGTGGCACAGGTGTAACCGGGCGTGATGGTACACCTGAGGCGGTAACCTGTCTGTTTGACAAGGAACTTGAGGGATTCGGGGAAATATTCAGGATGATCTCGTACGCAGAGATAGGGACATCCAGTCTGCAATCCAGGGCAATTGCCGGTGTGGCCAACGGAAAATATCTGTTTTGTCTGCCAGGATCGGCCTCGGCCTGCGCCACGGGATGGGACAAGATTATCAATGCGCAGCTGGACTACCGTACCCGGCCATGCAATCTGGCCGAATTGAAGCCAAGGCTGAAAGAACGCTGATTTATATGAAGTAATTTTTGCGTAACCGTATTATACTACGTGCCCCATACATACTTATAACACAGGTTCATGAAAGCAAAAGTACTGCTGTTTACACTGCTATTGTCAGCGTCCACTGTCAGCCGCGCCGAATATTACGAGATGAATATCCGTGATACGGTTGTGGGTGAAATGGCGAAGACCTATTCACGCCTCGACCAGACATTGCCGGACATTGCCCGTATCCATAACATCGGTTTTACCGATATAAAGCGGGCCAACCAGAAGGTTGATACCTGGATCCCGGGTGAAAAGACCGAAATCGTGCTGGCAAAACAGTTTGTCCTCCCTGTTGTTCCGCATGTGGGCATCGTCGTTAATATACCGGAGATGCGCCTGTATTATTTCCCGGCCGGCCAGAAGGGCGAAACCCGTCAGGTATTTAGCTATCCGATTGGGATTGGCCGCGAAGGCTGGACCACACCGTACATCAGTACCAAGGTCATCCAGAAAACCAAGGACCCGGCCTGGTACCCACCAGAATCAATACGCGCCGAACATGCGAGAGAGGGGGATATTTTACCGTTGGTGGTCAAACCGGGACCGGAAAACCCATTGGGCGCCTTTGCGATGCGGCTCGGTATCTCGTCCTACCTTATCCATGGGACCAACAAGCCTTATGGTGTTGGTTTACGCGTCAGTTCCGGTTGTATCCGTATGTATCCGGAGGACATCAAGGCGCTGTTTGCCATGGTTCCGGTGGGTACGCCGGTCCGCATTGTGAATCAGCCGTATAAAATCGGCGTACTTAACGGGGTTGTCTATCTTGAAGCCAGTCCGTTCCTGGAAGAAGATACCGGACTGTTTGAAGGCAACCTGACCAGTGTGGTGAAGATGCTTGTCAGCATATCGAACGAACAGAAATACGACGTTGACTGGGAGCTGGCAAAAAAGATCATCAGCGAACGCGATAGTATCCCTGTCCCGATAGGCAGGGTACTTGCCGAGCCTGTGCTGGAATATACCGCGGCGGACAAGTCTGTCCGGCGCCCGGTCAACAAGAATCCGGCATTAAACCAGGAATCCGTGGTGCGCCAACAATAACAGCATCTGGCGCGACTGAATTACAGGCAAAAAAAACCCGTGAAGTTCACGGGTTTTTTATTTCGATTTGACTCGAATTTACTTCTTCATGACCTGCTCAAATACCTTGTCAAGCCTCGAGGTATTGGCATCACAGCAAGACTGGGCTGCATTGGCGGCGCTTTGAGCTGCCCTTGCTGCTTCCAGTGCCTGGTTAGCAGTTGATAATGCACTGCTGGCCTGCGAGGCTGCGTTGTTGGCTGTTGACTGGGCACTTGTAGCAATTGTGCGTATTTCTTCAAGTTGCGTGTTGTTGGCACAGCCACTGGCCAGAAGAATTGCAGTAGCAATGATTGTGGCTTTAATCGGTGTTATTTTCATTAAAAAATCTCCTGTTGCATTATTATAACGTTCTGGAATTCCCCAGGTCTCTGTAAAAGTAATAATGACCTATTTAATCGAAATATTCAACGATTTGATGTTGTTTCATTGTTACGACAGGCAAAAAATGCCATTTTTCTGAACAACAGCGGCCTATTTGTGTCCGCTGAGGTCTATTTAGCTTGGTCAATCAGAACACATTATTGCCTGTTATTTGTAAAATGGCATGGGTCGACCGGAGAATTGCGATTTAAGGAATTCCATCTGATCCATCAATATGCGCCGGTTCGATAAGGCCAGAAATTCAGCCCAGTTGGGGACATACGGTACGGCCAGCAACGGCATCTTGGCCTGTTCCGGGGTGCGGTTACCTTTGCGGGTATTGCATTGTCGACACGCTGCGACCACATTTGACCAGCGATCACGGCCGCCACGCGACAGTGGTACAACATGGTCACGGGTCAGGCCATAGGCAGGCAATGCATGACCGCAGTACATACATAAATGGGCATCGCGCAGAAACAATTCGCGATTGGTCAATGGTGGTATGGTTCGTTGTACATGTTTATGTTCGGAGGCCCGTTTGACTGCGATGATCGAATTGATCTCGACCGCAGACCGCAATCCGGACATACGTGATATACCACCGTGAAACGTGAACTGATGATTTCCTGCGGTCCAGGCGACCATGTCCCTGCAGTACAGGTTGACTGCATCCTGCCAGGACATCCAGGTTACCGGCATACCGGCAATATCAAGTCGCAAGATCAAGGGCGTCATGTTCTAATCCCAGGCTACAAACGTTCAGGGAGATTGTTCTATCCTCCCGCTTAGCACATTTTTATAAGAAAACCCTGCAAAAATCAAGTCGGTAGAATGAATATTTGGTGAATAAGTCATGAAAGAAGTCGATGAGCTGTTGAAGACGATGGACGCATTGCGTGATCCTGCTACCGGTTGTCCCTGGGACCGGGAACAAACCAATACCACGATCCTGCCCTACACACTGGAAGAAGTGTATGAGCTGGCAGAGGCGATAGCCAATACCGATGCGGATGCGATCCGGGATGAACTGGGCGATCTGTTGTTCCAGGTAGTTTTTTATTCAAGGATTGCCAGCGAGGCCGGACAGTTTAACTTTGGCGATGTTACTGCCGGTATTAACCGTAAGTTGCAGCGCAGGCATCCGCACGTGTTCGGCGATGAAAAAATTGCTACGGCCGAACAGCAAAACCTGTCATGGGAAAAGATCAAGGCAGGTGAACGCGAGTTGGCCGGCCACATTGATACCGGAATCCTTGACTCGGTCAGTTCAGCACTGCCTGCACTGATATGTGCGACCAAGTTGCAGAAAAAGGCCGCCGGCGTCGGTTTCGACTGGGACCAGCTGGCACCTGTGCTGGACAAGATCAATGAAGAACTGGCCGAAATCCGGGAAGTCCTGGAACAAGGTGCCGATCAGGCCAAACTGCAGGATGAGGTCGGTGATGTATTGTTCGCCTGTGTTAACCTCGCCCGTCATCTGCAAGTTGATGCAGAGACTGCGCTGATGTCCACCAACAGTAAATTCAGAAAACGGTTTGCTTATATCGAATCAAAACTGGCGAAACAGGGCAGGACGACGGAACAGGCAAGCCTGGAGGAGATGGAGCAGTTGTGGCAGCAGGCGAAGGGTAAGGAGTGAGGAGTGAGGTATTTGGAGTTATGTGGCAAGTGTGAAAAAAGAAAGGAATGGAAAGGGATTTACAAGAGTGAGAGAGCAAAACTGAAATAACATCAAAACGAGAGCTTGTAAATAATTCTGTGTAACTGCCCGGTTAAACATAGTTGATTAAACGGTCTTCGAACTCGATCATAAACCGGTTCAAGGCCGCTTTCCAGTTCTGGACTGGCATGGCCCACTTTTTCGATGCCTCATTGATCGCCATATAAACAATCTTGATGGCCGAATCATCATGCATAAACAGTTTCCGTTTGCTGATGACTTGCGGATAACGCTGTTCAGAGACTCAATCGCATTGGTCGTGTAAATCACCCTGCGGATCTCGTCAGGATAATCAAACAACGTGATCAGGTTCGGCCAGTGGGTCTGCCAGGATTTACTAATCTGCGGGTATTTCTCATCAAACGATCCGGCAAAGGCTTCCAACTCCCGCCGTGCTTCTTGCCCCCGACAAGGAGTGGTAGATCCGCTTGAGGTCAGCCGTCACCGCCTTGTAGTCTTTCCAGCGCACATACTTCAGTGAGTTGCGGACCATGTGGACGATACACAGTTGTACTTTGGTTTGCGGGTAGACTGTCAAGATGGCATCCGGGAAGCCCGTCCACACAGGCAATCAGGATGTCTTTCAGCCCCCGATTCTGCAGGTCTGTCAGCACATCCAGCAAAAAATTATCAGGCTGATTGAAGATATATTCGGATTGCTGGGAGGATTGATGAAGTCCTTGGTGGATTCTAATTCCAAGTGTACCACTGTTTAGAAAATAAGCGGACATGAAGTCTTCCTGGAAGCTTGCCGTGGTGCGGTTGCAATGTGAATCCACCCTTGACACCTCCGAAATGAGGATCACACTACCTCACTCCTCACTTGCTGTATTCCAGCATCGCATACGCCGAATGATTATGGATCGATTCAAAATTCTCTGACTCAACCTTGTAGGCCTGGATACGGTCATCGTTATTGAACAGAATCGCTACATCACGGACCATGTCCTCGACAAACTTCGGATTGTCATAGGCCTTTTCCGTTACATATTTTTCATCCGGGCGTTTCAGCAGTCCATATAGTTCACACGAGGCGACACTTTCAACCATATCGATCAGATCCTCGATCCAGATCGTGCTCGGTATGTTTACGGCGACGGTTACATGTGAGCGCTGGTTATGCGCACCGCGTTCGGAGATGTCCCTCGAACAGGGGCACAGGCTGGTGACCGGTACTACGATCTTGACAGTAATATTGAATATGTCCTTATTCAACTCGCCGATCAGGGTCACATGGTAGTCCAGCAAACTTTTAACGCCGGATACCGGGGCGGATTTTTTCACAAAGTAGGGGAAAGACATCTCGACGTGGCCGACCTCGGCATCAAGCGTGCGTGTCATCTCGCTGATCATCTGCCTGAAGGTTTCTACGGTAATACTGTATTCATGCGTATTCAGTACTTCCACAAACCGGGACATATGTGTCCCTTTCACGTTGTGGGGCAGACTCACATACATATTCAGATTGGCAATCGTATGCTGTTTTTTGCCGGACCGGTCACTGATAACAACCGGATGGCGGATGTCCCTGATCCCGACCTTATCTATCGGAATCTGTCTGGCATCCTCGGTATTTTGCACATCGGGGATTTCACCAGTGAGGTTTGTTGCCTGGTTCATGCGTTTAAAATTTTCCTGTGGGGGGCTATGCTCCGCTTATCAGATACAGCTGGGTTTATTCCCTAGTATTTTACTAGGTTTTTCCACACTTACCACCCCTAATTTTCCGGGCCGGTTTGTCAGTTTTAGTATTTTCCCAATAGAATCAATTATTTCTTTGTACTATGTAACCTGTGATCTGTCGAAGCAGTTCTGTATCCTGATCCAGTTGGTCGAGGGTGCACACCGCCTTTGCATGCAGCTCCAGTGCAACACGTTTAGCAGCAGCCATCCCGATCACACCCGGATAGGTTGGTTTGTTCTTCAGCATATCAGAGCCCTGGGGTTTACCCAGGGTGGCTGTGTCGGCCTCAACGTCCAGAATATCATCCTGAACCTGGAATGCCAGACCGATATAGTTTGCAAATTGTGTTAGCACATCGAACTGATCCGGGGGCAGATCATGCCTCGACAAGGCGCCCAGTTGTACACTCGCACGTATCAGTGAGCCGGTCTTGTGGTTATGCATATTTTCAATCTGTTCCAGTGTCAATTTGACACCGACCGAGGCCAGGTCGATCGCCTGGCCACCCGCCATACCCAGTGATCCGCTGGTCACAGCCAACGTATCGATCATTTTTAATCTTTGTTCCGCACTGACCTTGATCGCGGGATCGTGGGCGATCACATGAAATGACAATGCCTGGATTGCATCGCCTGCCAGTATTGCGGTTGCCTCATCAAATGCCCTGTGGCAGGTCGGTTTACCCCGTCGCAGGTCATCGTTGTCCATGGCCGGCAGATCATCATGTATCAATGAATAGGCATGGATCATTTCGACTGCAGCTGCCAGACCATCCATTGCCTGCAACGCAATGCCAAATGTCTGTCCACAGGCATACACCAGGACCGGACGGATCCGTTTACCTCCACCGAGTACGGCATAGCGCATCGCGCTGTGCAGGTTGACAGGCTCAACCTTGTCACCGGGTAACCAGTATTCCAGTGCAGATTCAACCCGCGCCTGGTACACAGGTAATATGTCTGCAAGCGCCACCGCGGTGGTCTTATTTGTCTTCTGGTTCAAATGGCTCAAGCCCGTCCTTACCCTGGTTACTGACCAGTATTCTGACCTTCTGCTCAGCCTCCGCCAGTGCCTGCTGGCAGGATCGGGTCAGCGCAATACCACGTTCGAAATGTTTCAGCGATTCTTCCAGAGTCAGATCGCCTGCTTCCATCAACGCGACCAGCTTCTCGAGTTCTTCCAGCGATTTCTCAAAATCAAATGGTCTGGTCTTTTTTATCATCGGTTGTTCTCCTCAGGCTGGCCCGGTCGTGAATATTACAGCATTTGCCCTTGGATAATAACGCCGTTGTATCTGTCCCAAGCCGATATACTAAATTGAGAATATGCTAATCAATTAATAGCTTGTCCCTATCTGATAGATTGCTAAATACAATGGCCAAATCGTTAACTCGTCCTGATCCACGGAGTACAGTCTGCGCTATCAGAAAGAAACAATAAAATGCTTGAAAATTGTATTTTTATCAACTAGTTAGGAGATAATAGCATGAGTTTGAAAGGATCCAAAACAGAAAATAATCTGAAAGAAGCGTTTGCCGGTGAATCACAGGCAAACCGCCGTTATCTGTATTTCGCACAAAAGGCGGATGTCGAAGGTTACAACGATGTATCAGCAGTATTCCGTTCTACTGCGGAAGGTGAGACCGGATATGCACACGGACATCTGGAATACCTGGAAGCAGTCGGTGATCCGGCCACAGGCAAACCGATCGGTACGACCAGCCTGAACCTGCAGGCCGCGATTGCCGGTGAGACCCATGAATATACCGACATATACCCCGGTATGGCGAAGTCGGCCAGACAGGAAGGATTCGATGAAATAGCTGACTGGTTCGAGACACTGGCCAAGGCCGAACGTTCACATGCGAACCGCTTCCAGAAGGCGCTGGACAGTATGGGTTCCTGATATCAATCACCTGGTGTAACAACAAAACAAGAGACCGGGTAAGCCCGGTCTCTTGTTATCAGGATCTAAAGCCGGAGAACTATAATGTCACGTGAAGGCAGTCTGGAAGCGCCGACCCGTCATCCTGTCAGATGGAAAGACGACGAATTCTATAATGAGAAGTCGGCGTTGGACGAAATGGAGCGGGTGTTTGATATCTGTCATGGCTGTCGACGCTGCGTCAGTTTATGCAATGCCTTCCCGACATTATTTGATCTGGTCGATGCGGCGCCGACGATGGAGCTGGACAGCGTCGATCGTAAAGACTACATCAAGGTTGTTGATCACTGCTATTTGTGTGATCTCTGTTACATGACGAAATGCCCTTACGTACCTCCACATGAATGGAATGTAGACTTTCCCCATTTGATGTTGCGAGGCAAGGCCATTAAACACAAGAATGGCAAGGATACCTTCCGGGACAAACTGCTGACATCAACTGACGCAGTCGGCAATATAGCCGGCATTCCGGTTGTCGCACAGGTAGTCAATGCGGTGAACAGGAACGGGCTCGCCCGCAAGGCCCTGGACAAGGTACTCGGTGCGCATCCGGATGCCATCATTCCCGAATATCACAGCGATACCTTGCGTAAACGCGAGGCCAGACGCGATCCCCCGCAACTTGTCGCGGACGCCGGCAAACTAAGCAATGGCAAGCTCGCGTTGTTCAGCACCTGTTATTGTAACCGCAATGCGCCCGAGGTCGGCCAGGACCTGATAGCGGTGCTCGAACATAACGGTATCCCGGTCCAGTTGGTCAGTCAGGAAGTCTGCTGCGGTATGCCGAAACTGGAACTCGGTGATCTGGAAAAGGTCGAGCAGGCGATGCAGTTCAATATCCCGCAGCTGGTGAAGATGGTCGATGCAGGGTATGACATCACAGCACCGGTACCTTCCTGCGTGCTCATGTTTAAAAAGGAACTGCCACTGCTGTTTCCGGACCATGCTGACGTGAAAAAGGTCGCGAACGCGTTCTATGACCCGTTCGAGTATCTGATGCTGCGACACAGGGAAAACAAGTTAAAAACAGAATTCAGGAATTCGCTGGGCAAGATTGCCTACCATGTTCCGTGTCATCAGCATGTACAGAACATCGGTCTGAAGACGAAAGATGTACTGGGTCTGGTGCCAGGCACGACGTTCGAGGTGATAGAGCGTTGCTCGGGTCATGACGGTACCTATGCAGTCAAGAGTGAACACCATGATATTGCGGCAAAGATCTGCCGGCCAGTGGTCACCAGAGTGAAGGCCATGGACCCGGACCATTATGTGAGTGACTGTCCGATGGCCGGTGATCAGATCCAGCAGGGATTGAAAGGCGACATGGCAGCGGAATCACCCTTCATGCTGTTACGGCATGCCTACGGAATATAAATTGCCGGCCTTTTTTGCCGGATACCCCTTGCGCAGGAGTAAATGAACCATGAAGAAGTTAACCCGTGCTGATTTGTTCAGCCTGGAAAAATATGCGGAGACCCGCAAGGCCTACCGTGACAAGGTACTTGAACACAAGCAAGACCGCCGCCTGGCGATCGGGCCGGATGCGAACCTGTATTTTGAGAACCGGCTGACGGTCCAGCACCAGATACAGGAAATGCTGCGTATCGAAAAGGTGTTTGAGCCTGCCGGTATTGACGAAGAGCTGTCGGCCTACAATCCATTGATACCGGACGGCAAGAACTGGAAAGCTACCTTCATGCTTGAATATGAAGATGTCGGCGAGCGACGCAAGAAACTGGCCAAGCTGATCGGGGTTGAGGCGAAGGTATGGATGCAGGTGGCTGGATTTGACCGCATCTCGCCCATATATAACGAAGACATGGACAGATCTGATGAGGCCAAGACCGCTTCTGTCCATTTCCTGCGGTTCGAGCTGAGCGACGCGATGATCAAGGCACTGAAGGCTGGGGCAAAGTTGACGGCGGGCATCGATCATCCGGCCTATCCGCATACAACCGACCCTGTCCCGGCGAATATAGTGAAGTCATTAATCCAGGATCTGGATTAAGTAACACAAGACCGATTTGTCTCCCTCCCCCCGTTGGGAGATACCCGGTCGGAGTTTGCCAGAATAAAGGTAAACTCCGGAAGGGGTTTTTATGGACTTTCCCCCGACTTTTTCCTATAGTCCATATATGGCAAACACCCGCTGGCATTTTCATTACCGGTCCCGCTTAACGCTGGCCCTGGTCCTGTGCTTGTCGGTCAGTCTGCCCCAGGCAGACACATTGTTGATACAGGGCGGTACCTTGATCGACATGACCGGCAACAAACCACTCAGGGACGCCAGCATCCTGATCCGTGACGGTATCATTGAGCAGGTCTGGCAAGGGAATGCCGTTACGGATTATCCCTCTGATACCAGCATCATTGATGCGACCGGAAAATTCATCATCCCCGGCCTGATCGATTCACATGTGCATTACAACTGGTACATGGGCGACATGTTCCTTGCGCACGGGATTACTACGGTCAATGATCTGGGAAACCGGCCCGACTGGCAGGTTGCGGTCCGGCAGGGACTGAATTCGCACAAGTTGCACGGTCCGCGTTTTATGTATTGCGCCCGCGTCAGCAAGGCCACCGTACCTGTGCAGGCACAACAGACAGTGGCCCGGTTGCTGGAAAATTCCGACTGTCTGCGTATCGATACCGATGCGCCGGCCGATGTTATGATCGCGGTCACTGCCGCGGCCGAGGCCGCAGACACCAGTGTGATTGCGCATTCGTTCGATGTGGTAGAATCGGCTAGAGTTGGCATCGATGGTATCGAGCATCTCGAGGGTGTTGCCCTTGCGACGATCCGTAACGAGGCCTCGCGCAAGGTGGTCGCGGAACTGCCGATCGAGGAGGGCCACAAGAATCCGCTGCTGTTCCAGTACATGGAACCGGACA
This sequence comes from Gammaproteobacteria bacterium, assembly GCA_038922895.1. Taxonomy (GTDB): domain Bacteria; phylum Pseudomonadota; class Gammaproteobacteria; order Eutrophobiales; family Eutrophobiaceae; genus Eutrophobius. The sequence goes on along the minus strand of JBCKWF010000009.1, from coordinate 6,380 downwards.
CATTCGATGAGGTGATCGAGAAACTGATTGCGGCGAATGTCTATCTGAACCCGACGCTGCTGCATGAATGGAAAGGTGTGATCGATCGTACCGCGCAGTTCGAGAGCGAGGAGATGCAACTGCTCGCGCACCCGTTGTTGCAATATGTCCCGATGGACGAAAAACTGGTCAGCTTTGGCCAGTTCCACTGGGCCGATCCGGCCCTGCAGCAGACCGATCCGGAAGCCGAGTTCAGTCTGTTTGTGAACAATTCCTACGTGATGCGCACGCGTGGATTGCGCAAGCAACTCGATACCGGATACCGTAACGTGCAGCATTTCCTGCGCCGCTTCGTGCAGGCCGGTGGCAAGCTGTATTCGGGCACCGATACGGCCGCCGCCAGTATCCCTGGTATCTCGCTGCATCACGAGATGCAGTTGCTTGTCGATGCGGGACTGTCGAATGAGGCGGTACTGGCCTCGTCGACGCGCTGGGCGGCCGAACTGCTGCACATCGATGACCGGCTCGGGACGATCGAAACGGGTAAACAGGCCGATATTATCCTCCTCGGTGCCGATCCGTTAAAAGACATCGCGAACACCCGCCGCATCGAACAGGTGATTCTCGCGGGTAAAGTTGTTGATATTTCATATCACGCCGATCATGGGATACCGTTTTCCCAGTACGGTCCGGTCAGTAAGCACCTGTATCACAAGCCGCCTGTCATAACCGGTATTACTCCCGGTATAGCGGATCAGCACAGTGAGATGGTGGTCACGATCAGGGGAGAGAATTTTGTGCCGGCTTCGATCGTGCTGTTCAACGGCGCGAACGTGCGCACAGAATGGGTCAGCATGACCGAGCTGAGGGCCGTGCTCGATGAGCGTGAGACCGCACAGCCCGGCAGTTACCTCATCGGTGTCAGTACTCCGGCACCGGGTGGCGGACGTATCGAGCGCCACGAATTCATCATTGCCTTTCCGGAATAATATTTTTCAGCGGTCGTCTCGTGCTAAAATCCCGGAAAGAAATTCCCGGAGCTATACGAGTTGAACAATCGATACGATGCAGCGGACATTGAAGTCCTGACCGGTCTGGATCCCGTCCGTAAACGGCCGGGTATGTATACCGATACCACCCGCCCGAACCACCTGATCCATGAGGTTGTCGACAACAGTGTCGATGAGGCCGTAGTCGGTCATGCTGACCGGATCGAGGTAAGCTTGCACAAGGACGGCTCTGTCAGTGTCAGCGATAACGGCCGTGGTATGCCGGTGGACAAGCATCCCGGTGAAAAGGTGTCCGGCGTCGAGGTCATCCTGACCCGCTTGCACTCGGGCAGTAAATTCTCCAATAAAAACTACAAATTCTCCGGCGGTCTGCACGGGGTCGGTGTCTCGATCGTCAATGCCCTGTCAAAACATCTTGAAGTCTGGGTACGCCGGAACGGCAATGAATACCATATGTCATTTGCTAACGGCGACAAGAAGTCCAACCTTGAAGTCGTCGGCGAGGTTGGCAAGCGCAATACCGGGACCACCATCCGCTTCTGGCCGGACCCGAAATATTTCGATACGACCAAGATCTCGACCAGCAAACTGAAACACCTGTTACGTGCGAAGGCCGTATTGTGTCCCGGGCTGACGGTCATATATTTCGATGAGGCCATCGACGAAAAGATCGAATGGCATTATGAGTCGGGTATCAGCACCTATCTGTCTGAATCACTTGCCGGTGCGGAATTGCTGCCACCGGAACCTTTTATGGGTTCAATGGCGGGTGAGCATGAGGCGGTCGACTGGGCGATACACTGGCTGCCCGGTGATGAAGAACTGATCACCGAAAGTTATGTCAACCTGGTCCCGACCATTCAGGGCGGTACGCATGTGAACGGACTGCGCCAAGGTCTGCTCGACGCCATCCGCGAATTCTGTGAGTCGCGCAATCTGCTGCCGCGTGGGGTCAAACTGACGGCTGAAGATGTATGGGAACGTTGTGCCTATCTGCTGTCGGTCAAGATGGACAATCCGCAGTTCGCCGGACAGACGAAGGAACGCCTGAGTTCGCGTGAATGCACCACCTTTGTAACCGGTGTCATCCATGATGCGTTCAGCCAGTGGTTACACCAGCACGTAGAAATGGGGCAGAGCATAGCCGATCTTGCCATCAGTCATGCGCAGAAACGACTGAAGGCCGGCAAGAATGTCGTGCGCAAGAAGATCTCAGGCGGTCCCGCACTGCCGGGCAAGCTGGCCGACTGTTCGATGCAGGACATCACCGTGACTGAACTGTTCCTGGTCGAAGGTGATTCTGCCGGTGGTTCAGCCAAGCAGGCACGTGATCGCGAGATCCAGGCAGTCATGCCGCTGCGTGGCAAGATCCTGAATACCTGGGAGGTCGATTCGACCGAAGTGCTCGCCTCGAAAGAAGTCCATGATATTACGGTCGCCATCGGTGTCGATCCGGGTTCGGACAAGCTGGATCAGCTGCGTTACGGCAAGATCTGCATACTCGCTGACGCCGACTCTGACGGACTGCACATCGCAACACTATTATGTGCACTGTTCCTCAAACACTTCCGCCCGCTGGTCGAACAGGGCCACATCTATGTAGCTATGCCACCGCTATACCGTATCGACATCGGCAAGGAAGTCTTCTATGCACTCGACGATGCCGAGAAGTCCGGTATTCTCGATCGTGTTGCCGCAGAAAAAATCCGTGGCACCATCACCGTGCAACGCTTCAAGGGACTGGGAGAAATGAACCCGATGCAATTACGCGAAACCACGATGGCCCCTGCAACCCGGCGCCTGGTCAAACTGACACTGGACGCGGGTACGAAAGCCGACTCAATGCTCGACATGCTGCTGGCAAAGAAACGCGCCTCCGACAGGAAAGACTGGCTTGAATCGAAGGGGAATATGCTGACGATCGAGGTGTGAGGTGTGAGGTGTGAGGGGTGAGGGGAATGTTTTAGAGGAGAGGGTGAGCGTAATCTTTAAGTTGTCATTCCCGCATCGGCTTTGGCTCCTCGAACACTGGTTCCAGACGCGTTTCTACCTCCTGCATCCATGTAGTCGTCCGCGGAAATGACGACTTAAAGATTAGCCAGTCTTATGAATTTTTGGCAATCGGCAGGCGCAGATTGAAATGTTTCAGCAAATACGTATCTATCTGTTGGTCTGATTCCAGTATCACTTTGGTCTCGACACCGTTTTCGGCAATGCTGAGCACATTCGCTGCGAGCGTAATGCGGCCGTTCGGTGTTGGTAATGTACACAGACGTTGTTTGGTGAATATAGATTCGGGTGAGGTCTGATGATAGTGGCACATCTGGCTGAAGTCCTTCAGTCGACGGGGCGTGGTTGTAAACACGAAACGCGGTGACCAGTCCGTCTGCGGTGTCTTGAAGTACAGCGCATATTCTGAGTCACTAAACTGACTGACACGGTAATTGATGCCCTCCGCCACAGACACGCCCTCGTCCGGCACCGGCATCGGGACATGGACTGACTGGCCATTCCCGACATCGACCAGATAAGGCTGGTCCAGATTGACCAGTAAAGCCATATGGGAATAACCAGGACTGCTCGTGTCCCGCAACGTCATCCGCGCAGCGATGATGTGCACATCAAAACCGAGCTGCAGCAGTAAATGATAGAACAGCGAATTACACTCGTAACAAACCCCCCCGCGCCGGTTCACCACGATCTTGTCATAGAACCGCTGTGGCTCCAGCATGATGGGAATGTTCGCGTGGATATCCAGGTTCTCGAACGGGACGCTGAACAGGAACGCTTTTTGCAATGCTTGCAGTACTTCAGCATTCACATCAAGCGAGCCGGAATAGCCTATACGTTCCAGTATGTTTTCGATCTTCATTAAAGTGAATTCTAACTACATAAAACAAGGAAAAGCCAGTATTCATTTAACAATGACAACAACTTAGCAGGGTGTTGCACTTGTTTCGTGAACTTAGGGATCCAGTATATAAAATGAACATCAGTATAGAGACCAGGGCCGAGGTCGTATTCCGGTTGTCAAGAAATACAACTTCACTACAGCTCTTCTTATTTTCACCCAATTAAGCGAAAATCATCCCTGTCACCGATGTACTTTTAAATGAGATAAAACCATGTCAAAAAACCTGACCCTGGACTTTGAACAGAACGAGTCGCGGCCTATCCACGAATTCGCCGAGCAGGCCTATCTGGACTACTCCATGTACGTCATTCTCGACCGCGCGTTGCCACATATCGGTGATGGCCTCAAACCGGTACAACGCCGCATTATCTACGCGATGTCCGAGCTCGGTCTGAAGGCCGGGGCCAAATACAAGAAATCCGCGCGTACGATCGGTGATGTCATCGGTAAATTCCACCCGCATGGCGACTCCGCCTGTTACGAGGCGATGGTGCTGATGGCACAGGATTTCAGTTACCGTTATCCACTGGTGGACGGGCAGGGCAACTGGGGTTCGATGGACGACCCGAAATCATTCGCTGCGATGCGTTATACCGAGGCTAAACTGCGACCGTACGCTGACGTGCTGCTCGGTGAAGTCACCCAGGGTACGGTCGACTGGGCCCCGAACTTTGACGGAACGCTGGAAGAACCGAAACTGTTACCCGCCCGGTTGCCAAATGTATTGTTGAACGGAACCACCGGCATTGCTGTCGGAATGGCGACCGACATACCGCCACACAACTTGCGCGAAGTGGCGGCCGCCTGTATCCGCCTGCTGGATGAACCGAAAAGCACGGTAATGGAACTGTGCGAACATATAAAGGGCCCGGATTATCCGGTCGCCGCCGAGATCATCACACCCCGATCCGAGTTAATGCAGATGTACGAGACCGGCAACGGTTCGGTCAAGATGCGGGCAGTATGGGAAAAGGAAGACGGCAATATCATCATTACCGCGTTGCCGTATCAATGTTCCGGCAACCGTATCCTCGAACAGATCGCCGGTCAGATGAACGCGAAGAAACTGCCGATGCTGGAAGACCTGCGCGACGAGTCCGACCATGAGAACCCGACCCGGCTGGTGCTGATCCCGCGCTCGAACCGGGTTGACCCGGACGAGCTGATGTCGCACCTGTTTGCCACGACCGATCTGGAAAAGAGCTACCGGGTCAACCTGAACATGATTGGCCTGGACGGCCGCCCGCAGGTGAAGAACCTCTGCGATATCCTCAAAGAATGGCTGCAATACCGTACCGAGACCGTTCGCCGCCGACTGCAATACCGGCTCGACAAGGTCGAGGCCGATATCCATCTGCTCGAAGGCCTGATGATCGCCTATCTGAATATCGACGAGGTGATCCGCATTATCCGTCAGGAAGATGATCCAAAGGCCGTCCTGATGAAACGGTTTAAATTATCTGACTTGCAGGCCGAGGCGATCCTGAACCTGCGTTTAAGAAAACTGGCCAAGCTCGAAGAGATCCAGATCCAGGGTGAGCTGGAAAAACTGAGCGAAGAACGCCAGACCCTGCAACAAATCCTCGGATCCGCCAGCCGACTGAAGACATTGATCAAAAAGGAATTGATGGCCGATGCAGAGGCCTATGGCGACAAACGCCGTTCGTCACTGGTTAAACGCGAGGTGGCCAAGGCGATCAACGAGGCTGAACTGGTGCCGACCGAACCGATCACCGTGGTGCTGTCGCAGAAAGGCTGGGTGCGAGCGGCGAAGGGACACGAGATCGATGCGGAGGCACTCACCTATCGCGCTGGGGATGAACTGAAACAATTCGCCAAAGGCAAGAGTAACCAGCAAGCGGTATTTATCGATTCAACCGGACGTTGCTATTCGTTACCGGCGCATACACTGCCGTCAGCGCGAGGCAACGGTGAACCGATCGCCAGCCGCGTCACACCACCGGACGGCGCGACCTTTGCCGGTGTGATGCTGGGTGAACCCGACAGTATCTTTTTTGTTGCCTCGGACGCCGGTTACGGTTTCAAGGTGAAGTTCGAGGAACTGCTTACCCGCAACAAGAACGGCAAGGCCGTACTCGGCGTGCCCGCGGGTTCCAGTGTACTGACCCCGGCCCAGGTATTTGATCCGGAACAGGACTTTATTGCTGCGGTCACCTCCATCGGCCGTATGCTAGTGATGGACATCAAGGAATTTCCATTACTCGGTAAGGGTAAAGGCCTGAAGATTATCCAGATCCCATCGGCCAAGGTGAAGTCGAGAGAGGAATACATGACCGCCCTCGCCAGCTTCAGTGAGGGTGATTCACTGTTATTACAATCCGGCAAACGCCATATCACGCTGAAACCGGAGACTATTAATGAGTATTACGGCCAACGCGGTCTGCGCGGCAGCATGTTGTCGCAGGGGTACCGTCAGGTCAGCGCAATCACGGTCGTAAAAGAACCGGTCAAGGAGT